>JAUSNJ010000098.1 GCA_030645355.1 Rhodoferax sp.
AGGTGTTGGTGGTGGAGAAAGACCCGCAGTATGGCGGCACCACCGCCTGGTCGGGCGGCTGGATGTGGATTCCGCGCAATCCGCTGGCGACTGAGGCTGGCATCCTTGAGGATATTGAGAAACCGCTGTCCTATTTGAAGCACGAACTGGGCGCACAATTTGACGAAGCCCGGGCGAGGGTATTTCTGGACAATGGTCCGCGCATGGTCGAGTTCTTCCGATCCAAAACCGCCTTGCAGTTCATCGACGGCAACGCCATGCCCGATTTTCATGGCCGCACGCCCGATGCAGCTACCGGCGGGCGCTCGATCTGTGCCGCGCCTTTCGATGGTCGGCGGCTGGGCCGCAAGATCGACCAGCTCAAGCCGCCGCTACCCGAGACCACGCTGTGGGGCATGGGCATTGCCTCGGGCGCGGAACTCAAGCACTTTTTTAATGCCATGCGCTCACCCGCATCGTTCTGGTATGTGACCAAGCTGGTGTTGCGGCATTGGCGTGATTTGATCGTTCACCGTCGTGGCATGCGGCTGGTCAATGGCAACGCACTGGTGGCGGGCTTGGCCGCATCGGCCTTTGAAGCGGGTGTAGAGCTTCGCATCAACAGTCCGGCCCGGCGATTGTTGGTTGATCAGGGCAGGGTGGTTGGCGCCGTGATTGGCAGCCAACAAGGCGATATTGAGATTCGCGCCCGTTGTGGCGTGGTGCTGGCCTGTGGCGGGTTCCCGCATGACACGCAACGCAAGAAAGTGTTGCTGCCCCATGCCCCCACCGGACAGGAGCATTGGTCGGCGGCCTCGCGTGGCGATACCGGCGATGGTTTGCGTCTGGGCGAAGCAGCCGGTGGCGTGGTCGCCAGCGATTTGGTCCAGGCCGCTGCGCTGGCGCCGGTATCGCTGGTGCCGCAAGCCGATGGATCGTTTACGCACTTCCCGCATCTGATCGAACGGGCCAAGCCGGGGCTGATCGCCGTGACTGCCGACGGGGAGCGTTTCACCAATGAAGCTGACTCGTATTACGACTTCATGCAGAGCCTGCTGGCCGCTACGCCGGCCGGTCAGCCGGTGCAGGCCTGGCTGCTGTGCGACCACGCTTTCATTCGCCGCTACGGGCTGGGTGCGGTCAAACCGGCTCCCATGCCCTTGGGCGGCATGCTCAACAACGGCTATCTCAAACGCGGTAACAGTCTGACCGAACTGGCCCAGGCCTGCGGCATCGACGCCCATAACCTGCACAACACCGTACAACGTTACAACCGGCTGGCGCTAGCGGGCCAGGACGCCGACTTTGCCAAAGGCGAAACACCCTACAACCGCATCCAGGGCGACGCCGCTACGGGCAACCCCAATCCGTGCATGGCTCCGCTAGAGCACGGCCCGTTTTATGCCGTCAGGGTCGTTCCCGGTAGCCTGGGCACCTTTGCCGGGCTCAAGGTCAACACCCATGCCCAGGTGCTGGACGCGCAGGGCCAGCCGATTGCCGGCCTGTACGCCGGCGGCAACGACATGACCAGCATGATGGGTGGCCATTACCCCAGCGGTGGTATCACGCTGGGGCCGGCGATGACTTTTGGTTTTCTTGCTGCACAACATGCTGCAGGGTTAAAAATGTAGGCAAATTGGCATCTAGCCGGCGTAATATATGCCTAATGTGCTATGTTATTTATAGTAAATTTGTAATTTTAAGGAGTATTTGATGTATTACGAACTCGCCACCATGACCCTGCCTTTTGGTACGGCCGGCCAAGCCGCAACGAATGTGCAGGCTTTTGCCACCGCACCCGAGGCCAAAGGTGAGCTGCTGGGCTGCTGGTTCACCGACATTGGCACGTTGAATCAGATGATTGTGTTGCGTGGTTTTGCTGATCTGGCCATCTTGCAGGCCGAGCGCGAGCGCACACAAAAGAGCGCGGACCCGTTCGGCTGCGGTGCTACCTTCCAGAGCCTGGAGCAGCACAGCTACCAGGGTTTCCCGTGGATGAAGCCGGTGCGCCCGAGCGCCGAGACGGGTATCACCGGCCCGGTCTATGAAATCCGCACCTATGGCATCAAACCGGGCGGCGTACAAGCCACGATTGACCTGTGGGAGCAGTACGTGCCGCCGCGCGAGGCGCTATCGCCCTGCACCGTGGCCATGGTCGCCCTTGATGGCCCGCTGCGTTTTACCAATATTTGGTCCTACCCCACATTGGATGCTCGCTCAAAAGCCCGTGCCGATGCTGTTGCCCAAGGCATCTGGCCGCCCAAGGGTGGCCCGGCGTACCTGACCACCGCCATGACCTCGACGATTGCGCTGCCTACGGCCGTGTCGCCGCTGAAGTAAGAGAAAAGGAAATTGCAAACATACCAGTTTCCGTCATTGCGAGCGAAGCGCGGCAATCCATGACCCCTGGATCGCCACGTCGCTGCGCTCCTCGCGATGACGGTTCACGGTTCGTGTGCAGTTCCGAAGCGGAACTGGCAACTCATAAGGAATCACCATGCGCATCTATTCCCTCGCCTACCTTACTTCCAACACCTGCACGCCGCCGCAGGCCGTCCGCCTGGCGGCTGAGCTGGGCTACAGCTATGTCGGTCTGCGCCTGCTGCCCAACGCGGCGGGCGCGCCGCAGCAGTTTTTGATCGGTCAGCCCGAGGTGCTGCGCGAGACGGTGGCCGCGCAAAACGACACCGGCGTCGGCATTTTTGACCTGGAAATCATCCGCATCGCCGAAGGCTTTGATCCGAGAGCCTACCTGCCGCTGCTTGAAGCCGGCGCCGCGCTCAAGGCCAAGGCCGTGCTGGTGGCCGGCGACGACACCGACGAGGCGCGCCTGACCGATGGCTACGCCCGCCTGTGCGAACTGATGCAGCCCTACGGCATGACCGCCGATCTGGAATTCATGCCTTGGACGGCAGTCCCCGACGCCAATGCCGCACTGCGCATCATCAACGCCGCCGGCGGGCCGGCCAACGCTGGTATTCTGGTGGACGCATTGCATGTGGCGCGCTCGACCACCACCTTGGACGACATCCGCGCCATTCCCCGCGAACTGCTGCACTACGCGCAGATCTGCGATGCGCCCACCAGCGCCCCACCTCCGAAAGGCATTGGCCGGCCGTTCACTGTGGAAGAAATGATCCACGCCGCACGTTGTGAGCGCCTCTTACCCGGCGAGGGCGGCATTGACCTGAAGGGCTTGTTCGACGCGCTGCCGCAGGACTTGCCCATCAGCGTCGAAGTGGTGCATCTGGAGCGCATGGGGCAGCTCGGCCAGACCGAGTGGGCGCGCCAGTGCCTGGCGGTCAGCCGCGCATTTCTTGAGCCGCAAACCTGAACCACATTTGGAGATACCCATGGACTTTTCCCTCAACGACGAACAAAAAATGATGATCGACACCGTACGTCGCTTCATCGCCGAAGAACTCAAGCCGCTGGAAGACGAGATCGAGGACCAGGGCTTCCTAGCCAAAGAGAAGGCACAGGTGGTTCACGAGAAAGCTAAAGCCCTCGGTTTGTACGGCATGAACATGCCGGCTGAACTGGGCGGCGGCGGGCTGTCCAACCTGGACCGCATCCTGTGCGAGGAGCAGTTTGGTCACACCACGGACATCCTGATCCGCCGCGCTTTCGGCAATGTGTATGAGCCGCTGCTCCATTGCAAGGGTGAGCAGGTCGAGCGCTGGCTCAAGCCGGCCATTGAGGGTGCACGGACCTGCGCCATCACCATCACCGAATCGGGCGCCGGTTCGGATGCGGCTGGCATCAAGACCCACGCCAAGAAGACAACTATTGACGGAAAAGACGGCTGGGTACTCAACGGCAGCAAACATTTCATCAGCGACGGCGAGTGGAGCGACTTTTTCCTGGTCTCGGCCCGTACTGACAATGCAGCCGGCGAGAAGGAAATATCGATGTTCATGGTGGACAAGGGCCTGCCCGGTTTTACCGTCGGCAAGGACCAGAAGATGATGGGTATTCGCGGCACGCCGCACCTTGAACTGTTCTTTGACAACGTGCCGCTGGAGGCTGTGACGCTGCTGGGGGCAGAAGGCCAGGGCTTCAAGCTGGCCATGGGTGCGCTCAATGTGGTGCGCCTGGCGCAGGTCGGCGCACGCGCCGTCGGCAAGGCCAGCCATGTCTGCGAGCTGATGGTGGACTACGCCAATGAGCGCAAGCAGTTTGGCCAGAAGATAGGCGACTTCCAGATGATCCAGCAGATGCTGGCCGACAGCGTGATCGAGATCAACGCCGCCCGCTGGATGGTGTACCACGCCGCGTGGATGCTGGACCAGGGCATGGATGCGCGGGAGCAGATCGCCATGGTCAAGGTGCAAGCCGCCGAAACGCTGGGGCGGGTGGTGGACCGCGCGGTGCAGATCTTTGGTGGGATGGGCTTTTGCAAGGAGCTGCCGATCGAGCGCTACTACCGCGACGCCCGCATCTACCGCATCTTTGACGGCACCAGCGAAATCCACCGCAGTGTCATCGCCAAGATGGTGATGAAAAAGGGCGCGGCGCTGTTTGATGTAAACCGGTGAACACCATGAGCAGCACCAAATTCATGAGCGCGGCCGAAGCCGCAAACCTGATCAATGACGGCGACACCGTGGGCCTGATGGGCGGCGGCGGCGGCCTGATGGAGGCGACCTGCCTGTTCGAGGCGGTGCAGGCGCGCTTCCTGGGGACACAGCAACCCCGCAACCTGACCATGGTCCACGCCCTGGGCATTGGCGACAAAAAGACCAAGGGCATGAACTGCTTTGCCCACGAAGGCCTGGTCAAACGCGTGATTGGCGGGCACTGGGTCTGGTCGCCGGCGATGCAGCAACTGGCCGAGGAAGAAAAAATCGAGGCCTACATCCTGCCCGGCGGTGTCTCCAGCCAGCTGATGCGCGAAATCGGCGCGGGCCGCCCTGGCCTGTTCACCCATGTCGGCCTGGGCACCGTCTGTGACCCGCGCCAGGGAGGCGGCAGGATGAACAAGAGCGCAAAGGAAGATCTGGCCGAAGTGGTGCAGATGGACGGTCGAGAATACCTGCGCTACAAGCCCTTTCCCATTCATGTGGCCATCGTGCGCGCCAGCGCGGCTGACGAGGACGGCAACATCAGCTTTGAGCACGAGGCCGCCAACCTGGACGCCCAATCACTCGCGCTGGCAGCGCGTAATAGCGGTGGCAAGGTGATCGTGCAAGTCAAGGAGCGCCTGCCGCATGGCGCACTGAAGGCACGCGAGGTGCGTATTCCGGCGGCCTGGGTGGATGCTATCGTGGTCGATCCGGATCAACAAGCCAGTTACGACATTCCGTTCGATCCGGCCTTGAGCGGCGAATTGACGGGCGAAGCACGACTCGGCAGTGAGCGTGCTGACCATGAGGCAGAAAAAGCGTCCGCTTTGGACGCCTTCAGCGAACGCCAGGCCGTGGCCCGTCGCGCCGCCGTTGAACTCTTTAACACCGACAAGGTCCGCCCGGTGGTCAATTACGGCGTGGGCGTACCTGATGCCGTGGCCAAACTGATTGCCGCACGCGGCGAACAGCACCGCCTGTACCAGACCATAGAACACGGCACCTACGGCGGCACGCTGCTGGACGGCGTGCTGTTCGGCTACGCCCGCAACGCCTCGGCCATGCTGGACGCCGCCACGCAGTTTGACTTTTACGCCGGTGGCGGGCTCGACATCGCCTTTCTGGGCTTTGGTGAGTTCGACGAGCAGGGCAGCGTCAACGTCTCGCGTCTGGGTGGGCTGACGGTCGGTCCCGGCGGCTTCATCGACATCGCGCAAAACGCCCGCAAGGTGGTGTTTTGCGGCACGCTGGCAGCCAAAGGCGTGAAACTGCAAACGGGCGACGGCCAGATGCGCGTGCTGGCGCAGGGCGGCGTGAAGAAACTGGTTAAAAAAGTGGATCAGATTACTTTCAGCGGCCCGCAGAGCCTGGTGCGCGGGCAGACCGTGTTGTATCTGACCGAGCGCGCCAGTTTTCGCCTGACGCCCGAGGGCATCGAGTTGTTCGAAATCGCCCCCGGCATTGATCTGCAGCGCGACGTGCTGGATCAGATGGACTTTGCGCCGCGTGTAGCAACTGATGTTGCGGTCATGCCGGCGAGGCACTTTATGGCCAGCGACCGCTAAGAGACAAAGCGGTAGTAGCCATAGTCAAGTGGATTCCTCCAAACCGGTCGTTGAAAACAACTGGCTGGCTGTCGTCTTTTTAGCAATGATTTCGGCAAAACCTACTTCGGCCTTGGGCCACTGAGCGCCAAAGAACGTTGCCATCCAAATCGGACACTCGCGAACGTTTATTCAGTTAGACCACCTGCTCGACGAAGCGCCAATAACGGACGGCAGGCGCCTGGTTGTGTTTAACGTTTGCGATGGTACTCGGTTCGAGGAGCTCGGGGCGTTACCGCGAGTTGGTTTTGCCCGGCGATCGCGATCGCTTACCTGCTCGTCGTCTCGCAAATGTGGCCCATAAGGGGCTGGGCTGCTGCTGCGTTTGGAGCGCTGCTAGACGGCAACGCGACAGAACCGCATAGACATCGAAGTCTCCGATTTCTAATCGTTAGTTTTTAACAAATGCATTTGCTAGGGGTTAACCATTAGTGTAGGAATGATGCATTTGATATAAACTAAAAACATACGCAGGTGAATGCGGGCATCAACAATCGGAGAGAGTGATGAAGTCAGGTAATACAGAGGAATACGACGTACTGGTGATAGGAACCGGCGCATCAGGTATGTCAGCGGCAGTTACTGCCGCCAAGCAAGGTTTGAAAGTTCTGGTGGTGGAAAAGGCACCGGTTTACGGTGGAACCACCGCTCGATCTGGCGGTTGGCTGTGGGTACCTGGTACTAAGTTGGCGACTGAGCAGGACATTCACGAACCTTCTGGGGCAGCTCGCGCTTATCTGCAGCACGAAGCCGGTACCCATTTCGATCCCGCGCGGGTAGATGCATTTTTGGAGAATGGACCCAAAGCGATCGACTTCTTCACTAGCAACACGTGCGTGCAATTCGACATGCCGCCGGTCTTTCCTGATTACCACGCTGAGGCACCAGGCGGCTTACAGGGCGGACGCTCCATGGTCACCCGGCCCTTTGATGCGCGTGAACTTGGTGACCGGATTGGGCTTCTGGCACCTCCCGTGCCCGAATTGACCGTTTTCGGCATGATGCTGGGTTCAGGCAAGGAACTGTGGCATTTCCTAAGGGCGTTTAAATCTTTTGAGTCGTTTTTTTATGTCTCAAAGCGCTTCGGTGGTCACCTGATAGACGTGTTGCGCTACGGCCGCGGCATGACCCTGACCAACGGCAACGCCTTGGCCGGTCGTTTGGCCAAGGCCGGCATGGACTTGGGCATTCCGGTCTGGCTGTCCTCGCCGGTCAAGCGGCTTATTGTCGAAGGCAACTCTGTGGTCGGCGCCGTAGTGGCGCGCGACGGTGCAAACGTTGAGGTTCGGGTCAAGCGGGGCGTCGTGCTGGCGGCGGGTGGCTTCCCACACGAAGTTGAGCGTCGCAAACAGCTTTTCCCACATGCCCCGACAGGTCGTGAGCATTTCACCCCTTCACCAGAGCTCAATACAGGTGATGGTCTACGTTTGGGTGAGTCTGTGGGGGGCTGGGTCGATCCGACCATACCGAACGCGGCTGCCTGGTGTCCTACATCAGTGGTAACTCGCAAGGATGGCACAACAGGCGTGATGCCTCACTTCATCGACCGTGCGAAGCCCGGTGTGATCGCAGTGACCGCCGATGGCAAGCGGTTCACCAATGAAGCGTCTTCTTATCATGATTTTGTGCAACAGCTGGTTAAGGCTTGTGACAAGAAGGGCTTGAAAGAGTACACCTGCTGGCTGATTTGCGACCACAAACACCTGCGTGAGTACGGATTGGGCAGTGTCGCTAAGTTTCCGTTACCCATAGGCAATCACCTGCGTTCGGGCTACCTCAAACGAGGATCGTCGCTTGCTGAGTTGGCCCAGGTCATTGGCGTGCCTGCATCTCACCTGGCCCAACAGGTGGAAATCTTCAACCGTGACTCTGCTACTGGAGTAGACACTCAGTTCGGCAAGGGAAGCACTGCTTACAACCGATATCAAGGTGACTCGCTCGTCAAGCCCAACCCATGCATGGCTCCGATCGAACGCGGCCCGTTCTACGCGGTCAAGATCGTAGTTGGCGAAATCGGTACATTCGCCGGTCTGGCAACAGATGCGTCTTGCCGAGTGATCACAAAAGATAAGCAGGTGGTCAAAGGCCTATATGCCATAGGAAATGACGCGGCCAGCATCATGGGGGGCAACTATCCCGGTGCCGGAATCACCTTGGGTCCTTGCGTGACCTTCGGCTATGTCGCAGGCATGGAGCTAGCCCGCGCAGCAGAACTGCAGTCTTCGAGTACCTCCCCAGTCGCAAAGCAGGCTGCGTGAGATTGAATGGTTCCACTGGAGAAATATTATGGAAATCACGACAAAAATGGCTCCGCAAGTTCTGCAGGGGCGTCTCGCTCTAGTGACTGGCGCTGGGCAAGGCAATGGCCGCGCGATCGCGCTGGGACTTGCCAAGGCGGGTGCGCAGGTTGTAGTCACAGACCTAAATCCGAGAACCGCGCTCAGTGTGGCACAAGAAATCCGACGGGCGGGTGGTGAGGCATGGAGTTTTGCGCTCGATGTAACTTCAGCTGAGGCCTGTCAAACTCTTGCCAATGAGGTGCGAATCGCAGCAGGGCAGGTGGATCTGCTTGTCAATAATGCGGGAATCATTATTCGCGAAGGTTTGGACAGTCCAAATGTAGCTGCTAACCTTGTACGAACGATGGACGTGAATGTGATGGGGACCTTCCACCCGACACACGCTTGGTTGCCGGCCCTTCGCGCTACCAAGGGTTGCATTATTAATGTTGCCTCGATTGCATCGAGCGCCGGATTGCCTGGCATCGTCGGCTATTCCCCATCAAAAGGCGCTGTCAAGCTCATGACACAGGCAATGGCGGTGGAATTGGCAAAGGACGGTATTCGTGTCAACGCGATTGCACCCGGAGTGATTGCGACTCCGATGACAGAAAGCACTCGAGATGCGCCTGAAAAGCTCGAAAAATTTATGATGCGCACCCCAATGGCGCGTGTGGCTCAACCCGAAGAACTTGTTGGGCCGGTTGTGTTCTTGGCTTCTGACATGGCCAGTTACGTGACGGGTGTGACCCTTGCTGTAGATGGCGGGTTCCTCGCTAGCTAAACCTTTTGTATTTAATTTTCACTGTTCGCACAGCGAAATCCCCGAGCATCTTGCTCAATCAAACTAAGGAGACAATATGAAACTCAAATCTATATTTAAAAGAACCGTTTTGGTGGCCGGTATGGTAGCTGCGGCCTTAGTCCAGGCCCAGGACATCAAGCTCGGCTTTAATGGCGACTTGTCCGCGTCGCCTTCAGCTCAAAGCGGCAAGGCCGGTGTGATTGGCATCCAGGCCGCCATCGACGATATCAACGCAGCCGGTGGTGTGCTGGGCCGCAAGCTCACCCTGGTGATCCGCGATGACCAGTCTCAGCCGCCCAAGTCAATTCAGAATATGAGTGATCTGATCGACAACGAGAAAGTCGCTGCCGTATTCGGTCCTACTAATTCAGGCAACGCTTTGGCTTGGCGCCACATCCCCAACCAAAAGAAGGTTGTGTCCATGGGCATGATCGGCTCAGGTACCGACATCACCAAGCCGATGAGTCCTGGTGTCGACAACTATATGTTCCGCGTATCTATGGTGGATCGTGAGCAGGTCTCCGGACTGGTTGCATACGCAAAGAAGAGTGGCGCCACCAAGATTGGCCTGATGGGTGAAACCACCGGCTACGGCCAAGGGGGGCTGAAGGACTTGGAGGAAATTGCAAAGATGAACGGACTGACCCCGCTTGCGGTCGAAAAGTTCGCCGTCAGCGACACGGATATGACCTCGCAGCTCAACAAAATGAAGGCCGCTGGTGTAGAGACCGTTTTGGTCTGGGCGCAGGGGACGCCGACCGGTCAACTGCTGCGCAGTATGGAGAAGCTTAACTACTTCCCAACCTTTCTGACATCATGGGCAGCAGACAACATCACCTTCTTTGATGCAGCTGGTAAAGGGTTGGCAGGCAAGCCGATTTTTATGCGCACAATGGTTTCCCCATCGACCCCAGCGCAGCAGAAGCTGTATGACCGAACAGCTGCAAAGCTGGCCGCACCCAGTGCATTCCCCTTCGTGATCCACGGCTACGACGCCACACTTCTGATTGCTGCTGCAATTAGGCAGGCTGGTGGTACGGATGGCGCGAAGATGCGCGAAGCGCTGGAAAATCTTAGCGCACCAGTCCAGGGCGTGATGAAGACTTACGACAAGCCGTTTAACAAGATCAGCCATGAAGGCCTCACGGCAGCTGACTTGGCGTTCGTGAAGTGGAGCGATGACAAGCTGATACAACACAGCGATGCCACCGTCAAATCGTTGACCAAAGCTGACTTCAAACGCTGAATTAATTGAAACTGAAGTGCTTGCAGGGCGCGGCTCCGCAAGCCTTCACTAAGGAATCGTGATGGATATTGCAATCTTGCAGGCTTTGATGAGCGGCTTGGCCGTGGGAAGCGCTTACGCACTGGTGGCCTTGGGCTTCAGCGTAACTTTCACAACGACCAAGACTCTGAATTTCTCGCATGGCGAGTTCGTCTCGGCCGGAGCATTCATTGGCATGAGCGTGTTGTTTTTGGCAGTGGGTAAGCCGCTTACATCTACCTCCTTCGGGGGTGTCCAGCCTGGTGCCACGGTTCAGTTGCTGGCCTTGCTTGCCGCTCTGGTCGTGATGGGCGTTCTCGGCTGGCTGCTGTTCGTGCTCGGGGTGCGGCCATTTGCAAGCCGTCCCGGCATGGCATGGGTAATGAGTACCCTAGGTTTTGGCGTCATCCTGCAAAGCGTGGGCCTTGCCATCTGGGGACCAAAGCCGGTGGTGGTGCCAAGTCCGGTGGGGGACGACGTAATCCGGATGTTCGGAATTGGAGTTCGGCCTCAAGAGTTGCTGATGCTGGCTGTTTCGATAGTGGTGATGGTGGTCTTCGATCACATCATGCGAAAAACAATGGTCGGTAAAGCCATGCGCGCGGTGGCTCAGAACCCCAGCGTGGCTAGTTTGATGGGCGTGAACGTTAACTTGATGATGATCGGGGCATTTGTTGTCAGCTCTGGTCTGGCTGGCCTATCGGGCTTCATGCTGGCCCCGATTGCACAGGCTTCCCTCTTCATGGGACTTGCGGTAGGTCTAAAAGGATTTTCCGCCGCCATGATCGGCGGCCTGAACAACGCTCGCGGCTGCGTGATTGGCGGTTTCCTGCTCGGTGTTCTGGAGTCTTTCGTCAACCTTTGGTCCGCTCAATGGCGTGAGGTAGCGATTTTTGCACTGGTGATTCTGGTGTTGGCAATTCGTCCGAACGGCTTGTTCGGTAGCAAGATGGTGGAGAAGGTATGAAAGGGCTCAAACATCTTGGTGGTGTAGTCGGTCTTTCGCTGGTGCTTTTTGCACTGGTCGGAAGCATACAGAACGATTATTACCTGCGCATCGGCTTCATGATGAGCATTTACTATATCTGCGCGGTGGGTATGAATGTGCTGGTGGGCTATGCCGGGCAGAAGTCCCTCGGCCAGGCTGGATTGTTTGCGGCAGGTGCCTATGCAGTGGCGTTGCTGACTACCCGCACCGACATCAGCCCATGGCTGGCGCTTGTGCTGGCGGCGTTAATCTCCGGAGTCTGCGGCGTGCTGATTGCCTTGCCGTCCCTACGTGTCAAGGGTCCTTATCTAGCCATGGTGACGCTCGCCTTTGGCATCGTTGTCGAAAAACTGGTCTCTGAATGGACCGACGTCTTTGGTGGTGCGCAAGGTCTGTTCGGCATCCGCCCACTAACTTGGAATGACGCACCTTTTACGACGCAGCAATGGGTGTGGTTCTCGATTGGTCTCTCGGCCATCATTCACTTGCTGTTACGGAATCTGGTTCTTGGTCGCTTGGGTCGCGCGTGGCTTTCACTGCAGGCAGACGAGATTGCATCTGCCTCGGTGGGAGTGAGGGTCTACCGCGGCAAGGTCACGGCTTTCGTGGTCGCGGCGGTTACATGCGGCATTGCCGGCGCTCTGGTGGCCCAACAAAACCAATATATCAATTCCGACTTCATCAACTTTCATCTATCAATTTTTATACTTCTAATTGTTCTGTTCGGTGGAGTGGGAAATGTCTACGGTCCGTTCGTTGGCGCAGTGTTACTGACGCTGATTGATGCCGGTCTGTCTAGCTGGCCTTCGGTCCAGCACTTCGTTTACGGCGCGCTTTTGTTGTTTGCGCTGTTCGTGATGCCCGGAGGTGTGATGGGGGTGCTAACACAGTGGTGGAATCGCCACCGTGCTTCTGTGGGAAAGCGCACGCCAAGCTCTGAAGAAGTGAAGCTGATTTTTACCAGCGAAGGCGCAGGTGACTTGTTAGATGTGCAATCTGTCTCTAAGTCCTATGGCGGAGTTAAACCGGCGCGTGATGTTTCGTTCCGCCTGCAGCGTGGGCATGTGCATGCTCTGATTGGGCCGAACGGCGCTGGAAAGAGTACGATGATCAACATGCTGACCGGCATAGTTAGGCCAGACGAAGGGGGCATTAAGTTCGTCGGTCAAGATGTGGTGGGTCGCCAAGCCCACGCCATTTGCGGATTGGGCATGGGTCGTACCTTCCAGAACTTGCGCTTGTTCGGTGATCTGTCAGTACTGGACAACGTGATGCTGGGACGCCACTCTCGTATGCGAAACGGATTCTTCAGCACCTTGTTGTCGCTGCCGTTGGCACGTCGTGAGGAGTCTGCAGCGCGCGAGCGTTCGCTCGCTCTGCTTCAAATGCTGGGTCTGCTGCATTTGGCTGATACCCCGGCGGGTAGTTTGTCCTACGGTCTGCAGCGCCGCGTCGAACTGGCTCGCGCATTGGCCACCGACCCGCAGCTATTGCTGCTGGATGAACCGGCGGCTGGATTGAATCCGCAAGAAACTGCAGAACTGGGGGATCTGCTTGTTCGCATCAGCCGTATGGGGTTGACCATTCTAATGGTCGAGCACCACATGGACCTCGTGATGCGCATCTCCGACCACGTGATCGTGCTTGACTACGGTGTAAAGATCGCCGAAGGAAAACCTGCCGAGGTGCAGGCCAACGCTAAGGTCATTGAGGCCTATCTCGGGAGCGATGCGGATGCAGCGCTCGTTAACTGAACATTCACCGTACCTACCATGTTGAAATTGGAATCTGTTGAACTGTCTTACGGCGCCATCAAGGCGGTCAAAGGCGTCACTTTGGAAGTCAAGTCGGGCGAGGTGGTGACGATCATTGGTGCCAATGGTGCTGGTAAGAGCACCTTACTCAAGGGCATCGTCGGCCTAGAGCCGCTGGTCGGTGGGCGCATGTTGTTTGAAGGCCAGGATTGCACCCATGTGCCAGCACATAAACGTGTTGGCTTGGGGATAGCGTTGTCACCCGAAGGTCGGGGGGTGTTTCCGGATCAAACGGTTCGTGAAAACCTGATGCTAGGTGCCTATTTGTTCCGATCGGATGTGGCGCGGGTGGAGCGGTTAATCGCACGGGAGTTCGAGCGTTTTCCCCGCTTACTGGAACGTCAGGACCAGATGGCCGGCACTCTGTCCGGTGGAGAGCAGCAGATGCTTGCCATTTCGCGCGCCCTGATGAGTGAGCCGAAGCTGCTGCTGCTTGATGAGCCATCTTTAGGGTTGGCGCCGCTCATCATCGTTGATATCTTTCGCTCAATCCGTGCTCTTCGTGATTCAGGCCTGACCATCTTGCTTGTCGAGCAGATGGCCAATCAAGCGCTGGCCGTGGCAGATCGTGCTTATGTGCTGGAGACGGGGCACGTCACGCTAGAGGGTACGGGCGCGGAGTTACTCAAGGATCCCGCCGTGCGGGCTGCTTACTTGGGGACTCACTGATGGCGCAGAATCCTGTATTGCCGCTGCTGTTCCAGCCCTTATCGCTGCGCGATTTGACTCTGAAGAATAGGGTCGTAATCGCACCCATGATGCAGCATGCGGCACCCAATGGGTTGGCTACGTCCTGGCATTTGGTTCATTTGGGTAAGTTTGCCCTTGGAGGAGCTGGCTTAGTTTTAACCGAGAGCACAGCGGTATCTCCAGTTGGACGCATCGGGAAGGACGACCTTGGCCTTTGGGCCGATGAACACGTGGAAGCGCTGCTTCCAATAGTTGAATTTGTGCACGCGAATGGTGCCGCCATCGGAGTGCAGTTGGGACATGCGGGCCGCAAGGCTGGCAGTATGCCATTATGGAATGGCGGTGGCATGCCCCTTGATCCGGCCAGCATGGCGAATGTCGACCCCAACTGGCGTCGCATCGGGCCCAGTGCAATTGCGGCGGCTCCGGGTTGGTCCGTTCCGGACGCTATGGACGAGGTTGCCATCAACCGCGTAGTCGAGGAATTCCGCGCGGCCGCATCTCGAGCAGACCGAGCAGGTTTTGATGTTGTTGAATTGCACTTTGGGCACGGTTACTTAGTGGCCAGTTTCCTTTCTCCAGTATCCAATCACCGTCAGGATGCCTATGGAGGTAACCGTGAAGGCCGCATGCGACTAGCTTTGCAAATTGTCGCGGCCGTTCGGGAGGTGTGGCCGTCAACCAAGCCCTTATTTTGTCGTGTTTCTTCGGTCGATGGAGCTTTGGGCGGATGGAGCCTTGAAGATACTGTGGCGTTGGCTATTGAATTTAAGCGGTTCGGTGTCGATGTGGTTGACTGTTCGTCTGGAGGACTATCCGATCAGGGCGCTGCCTTGCCTGTGGCACGCGGCTTGGGCTTTCAGGTTCCGTTTGCCCATCAGGTGCGTCTGGAGTCGGGTGTCATGACGCAAGCGGTTGGAATGATCGTCAACGCACAACAAGCCGAGGATATTTTGCGTGCTGGCAGTGCCGACCTTATCGCCGTTGGCCGTGAGGTGCTCTACGACCCCTACTGGGTGTTGCACGCTCAGGCAGAACTTTGCCCCGATGCGACCTTTCAAGACTGGCCATTGCCGCATGGAGTCTGGCTTGCCAAGCGCCATCCAACCTTACAGGAAGCTTTGGCCGAGGCAGGAAACCTCGATTGAATGGGGGACTCTAATTAGTTAATTGGTACACGGTTAGCGCCAAAATTTTTGCCGCCTTACGGCAAACATAAAAAGGATTTGAAATGCAAGTGCGAATGGGATTATTGAATAAAAAGCCTGATTGGTCTCAAGATCGATTTCGAGATCATTGGCGTAATCATCACGCTGGCTTGGCTCGGCAACTGCCGGGATTGCGCAGTTACTGTCAAAACCATGTGGTAGACAGCGAACAGCGCGGCATTGCATTCCTGAGGGGACCTGAGCAGCTTGATGGTATCTCGCAACTTGCATTCGATAGCGAGAACGCAATGCAGGAAGCATTGTTAACTGAGCATGGTCCAAAATTAATTGCTGACGAACAGTATTTCATTGGTCGCTTACGCATCGTCACAGTAGAACCGCATGTCGTTGTTGAACCGCCTGCACCTGGCCAAGCACTAAAACGCATGTCGCTATTACGTCGTCGCCTTGACGTGTCCCCCGAGGTGTTCGCGCGCGAATGGCGGGATGTACACGGTCCCTTGGTGCGTTCACTACCGGGCATCCTAGGCTACCGGCAGAATTTGGTGACTGGGCGCCAAGTTCCTAAAGGCACTATGGTCGGATACGATGACCTGCCTATAGATGGAATTGTTGAGCTATGGTTTGCCGATACTGCGGCAATTGACGCAGCATTTGCGTCGCCGCGGGGTCAAGAGACCATGGCGCATGCGGCCACATTCATTGGAGAGATCACAACCTTCTTGGTCGAACCCTTTGAGGTAGTCTGAACTGTTAAATATTCCCATGAAGCTCCTAAATATCGATGCGAATTCTGGACGCGTGCAGATGGCATTGTTCGTGACCATGATGGTCTGGGGAGTTAACCTGACGGCGGTAAAGGTGCTTACGGAATCACTCGATGTGCTTTTAGTCGCCCTGTTGCGCATGGTGCTGGCCACGTTTGTACTGGTGCTGCTATGGTTGCGCGCCGGATACTCTTGGCCGCGTTGGCGTGGCAATATACTTTGGTTAGGAGCTTGTAGCGCATTTTTTTTGGTATACCTACAGCAAATCATTTTTGCAGAAGGTCTTGCCAGGACTTCGGCCACTAATGCTGCTCTCATATTGTCTCTAGGACCAATGGTTTCTGTACTTCTTGAAGCAGCGGTATTTCGCAGGCAAGTCAGAATGGGACAGGCGGTAGGCGTCACACTTGCCTTGCTGGGTGTTGCTATGGTTATATTGAGCAAACTAGGGGCGCAAATCACCGTTGCGGCTTTGGGCGATTTGTTGTTCTTTGCTTCGGTTCTATCCTTCGCCAGCGGCGGGGTGATGATGCAACTGCTCGCTCGCCATGTACCGATGCTCACCATTGGGGTATTTGTGCATGCCCTTGGGGCTAGTATGCTGCTGTTGCACGCCAGTTTGGCGGTTCATTCTCCAGTCCAAGCTATTGCAGAAATGACTGGTTTTACGTGGTCCTTGGTTTTGTTTTCTGCTGTCCTTGCCACAGGCCTGGGCTCTGCTATTTGGGCTAGAGGAATTAAAGTTTTGGGAGTTGGCCAAACAGCAAGTTACTTGTCTTGGGTGCCGGTTTTTGGAGTTGCTTTCGGTGTTATCTTCATGGGCGAAGAGCTGACGACAATGCATATTATTGGCGGTATCTTTGTGCTTGTAGGAGCTACAATATCCGCTCGATCAAAGCCACATCGACCCGGATGAAGTTGCTTAAGTTAATTCGTTGTTGTGATGCTCATTAAGTTAGAAATGCAGTTCAACTGCAAAGTGTTCATTGACCTAACTGTACGCACATTATTCATTTTTGGGATGTCTGCTGTTTTCTCAACTATCTGACGATGCTTTCAAAAATGTTGATTCGGCATCTGCTTTTTACTGCTTGGTCATATCTTGAAGAATCCGCTGCCAAGTCAAAATTTCTGCATGATGATATGGATTCAAGGAATCACAGGGTGTGAGTTTGTAGATGAGGAAGTATTTAAAACAAATTGAATATTTGCTTTGAATAAATAAGCACGGTGTTCGTTCATATATATTTACTGACAAATTGAGGATTTCACTGGCATGCCGAAGCTGGAAAACAATATGAACAAAGTAATTGAAAAAGAAAAACGCGGGATCCAATCGATTGAAGTGGGAGGGCTCCTTCTATCGGCGTTGCTAAAACACGCTCGCCCTATGGCGCTTCGAGACTTGGCAAAAGAGGCTGAGATGGCATCGGGAAAAGCTCACCCCTATATGGTCAGCTTTTCAAAGATCGGTTTAATTAAACAGGATGCTGTGACTGGGTTTTATTCCTTGGGTCCAATGGCAATCCAGCTCGGCTTGGTGAGTCTTCAGTTGCTTAGCCCCGTGCGCGAGGCGAGTCCTGAAGCTGAAAAGTTGGCTGAAACAACTGGCCATAGCGTTGCTTTAGCAGTGTGGGGAAACCAGGGGCCGACAGTTGTTCGCTTGATAGATCCTATATATCCACTGCACGTGAACCTTCGCACCGGGACCGTGATGTCTTTGGCTGATACTGCAACCGGTCGGATCTTTGCGGCCTATCTACCGAAGCAGTTAATCAAGGAATTAATGGAGGAGGACTACAAGCGCCTAGGGCCTGATATTTCAAACCCTTTAAAGCCCGCAAAAGTAGAGCAAATGCTCAAGGAGGTACGGCACCACAAATTGTCGCGGTCTCTTGGTCATCCTACTCCAGGAGTGAATGCCTTTTCGGCGCCAGTATTTGACTATTCTGGAAATCTTGTTATGGCTGTTACTTTGATGGGATCGTCGGGAATCTTTGATCCTGAGTGGGATGGATCGTCAGCGATTGCTGTAACACGGTGTGCAGATCAAATTTCTGAACGATTAGGCTACGTTAAATAAATATCGGTCTAAAGAAGACTGGATTCTTAGAATGCAAACATGACTTCCAAAATTTGGAGCTTGCTTTTAGTCGGTTCAATCGCAAATTTATTGAGGTTTCTTATTGTTGAGCTTCCGGTCGGGGTTGATGTGTGGGTCGAGGTATTTTTGTCAATCCTCGCGGTGGTAATTTCGTGGGTAATGTGCTGTGGGGAAGAGTGGAGTAGCCATGAAGATTGAATTCTGGGTCAATTTGCTTGCGTTCTGATGGATAAACTTTTCTCTAATTCACTATTTCCCAAAGATTGAGTAATTTCCTCTAGATTTCAAAACTGAATTGGATCAGACCACTTTATGATCTTCAGTGACGCCACAGATTTCTTCGGCGCAAGTTTGAGGGGAACTGATGAGTAAAGACAAAGAAGGGCAGCATGGTGTTCAGTCCCTGGAGATTGGCATAGACATACTGCGAGTAATTACGCAGGGCCATCGCTCAATGATGCTGAAAGACATTGCAGCAGCAGCAGACATGCCAGCTTCCAAGGTTCATCGTTATATGGTCAGTCTGGTTCGCGCCGGTCTTGTTGACCAAGACCCGATGACTTCGCGATATGATCTCGGGCCGTTTGCCCTAACCGTTGGTCTTGTTGCCGTGGACCGACTTGACCGCATCGGACTAGGACTTACTGCGATTGCCGAATTACGAGATGAAATTAATGAAACCACTGCATTGGCCGTATGGAGTGACAACGGCGCGGTCATCGTACGTTCTGAGAGGCCATATAGGCCGATTACCGTGAACGTGGTGACTGGTACGGCTCTGAACACTTTAACATCAGCCAGTGGCCGAGTTTTTGCGGCTTGGCTCCCAAAATCAACGGTTAATCCGCTGATTGCTAAAGATTTGTTGACAGCTGGACTGCCGCTCGAAGTACGGTCGGCTGTTGCTGTAGAAAAGATGTTGGCGACTGTCCGTCAACGGGGTGTAGCAGCTGTGACTGATTACCACCTCGTTCCTGGAGTGGCAGCAGTAGCTGCACCAGTTTTCAATGCGCAGGGTGAAATCACTCTCTCGTTGCTGGCAATTGGGGTAAAGAGCATGATTGATCTATCTCTGGATGGGGAAGTTGTCAGGTCCCTGAAACGTACAGCTCAGGCACTTTCAGCGCGTTTGGGCTATGAAGGTTGTGCAAATTGACTAAACCCTCACCTACAGCTTAATCGGACACCTTGTTGTTATCCAAATTTCAACAAGGTTTTTTTATAAGATTTTGATTTACAGAACTAGTTCTATATTTTAGAATGTAGATAATTCAAAAAAAATGGATTAAAAACCAGCAACAAGAGGTCATGGGTGAGGTGAACCCTTTTTGGCTTGGCGCTCTTGTTGGGGAGGACGTGGTTCACGTAATCAATACGTTGAAAGAGTCGTGTATGACTATTCCGTAGCTGTACAAAACGCATTTTCGGTGTTGGTGATTGCTGCAGATTTAGTGCTTGGAATCGGTCAGGTGACGATGCCTAGTAACTAGCAAGCATTGATCAGAAACAAGCAGATGTGCGTCGCGCATCCAGGGTTGTAAGTATTTAACAAAGGAAAAATCATGACTAAAAAATTTGCATCACAGGCTGACCTAGAGGTCAAAAAGACCACCTTTGCGCAGATGTCCGAGCACTGCTGGGCCTATACCGCCGAGGGCGATCCCAACACAGGCGTGATTATTGGCGAAGACTCGGTACTGATCTGCGACGCGCTGGCTACCCCGGTGATGGCGCAGAGCCTGATTGCCGAGATTCGCAAGGTGAGCGACAAGCCGATCAAGTACGTCGTGCTGTCCCATTACCACGCGGTACGGGTGCTTGGCGCATCCGGCTACAAAGAGGCCGGCATGCAGGAAATCATTGCCAGCCAGGGCACCTATGAAATGATTGTTGAGCGCGGCGCACAAGACATGCAGTCCGAGTATGAGCGCTTTCCCCGTCTGTTTGACGCCTTTGACTCCATCCCCGGCCTGACCTGGCCCACGCTGGTATTCAAAGATTCCATGACGCTATGGATGGGCAAGCTCGAAGTCAAGATCATGCACCTGGGTGCTGGTCACACCAAAGGCGACACGGTGGTCTGGGTGCCTTCCGAGAAGGTGTTGTTCTCGGGTGACCTGGTGGAAGCCGATGCCGCCTGCTACACCGGCGATGCGCAACTGGCAGAGTGGCCCGCCACGCTGGATGCGCTGGCCGCACTCCAGCCGGAAAAACTGGTGCCCGGTCGTGGCCCGGCGCTGGTCGGCGCCGAGCGCGTTCAGTCTGGCTTGGCCTACACACGCGATTTTGTGACGACCTTGCTGAGTTCAGCTAAGGAAGCAGTGGCCCTGAATATGAACCTGAACCAGGCGATGGCGCATTGTCGCAAAGCGATGGACCCCAAGTTCGGCCAGGTCTTTATTTACGAACACTGTCTGCCATTTGACGTCACCCGTGCGGTGGACGAGGCCAGCGGCATCCAGCATCCGCGCATCTGGACGGCAGAGCGCGACAAGGAAATGTGGCACGCCCTGCAGACCGCAGCCTGAGTTTCAAAAACAAAAAGAGGAGACAGGCATGTTGAGTACCTACCAATATTCGAGTTATAAATACGTGCGCCCACCAGAGCAAAGCGGCGCCGAGAAAAAACGTTACCCGGTGGTGATCGTGGGCGCCGGGCCGGTTGGCTTGGCGGCTGCGATTGAGCTGGCCCAGTCCGGCGTGCCGGTGGTGGTGCTCGACGATGACAACACGGTGTCGGTCGGATCGCGCGGCGTTTGTTATGCCAAGCGCACGCTGGAGGTGCTGGACCGCCTGGGCGTGGGCGACCCGTGTGTCGACAAAGGCGTGAGCTGGAATGTCGGGCGCACTTTCTTCCGCGAGGAAGAGGTTTACAACTTCAACCTGCGCCCGCAAGACGACCACAAGCGCCCCGGCATGATCAACCTGCAGCAGTATTACCTGGAGGAATACGAGGTCACCCGCGCCCAAGAGTTGCCCAATCTGGACCTGCGCTTCAAGAACAAGGTGGTGTCGGTCAATCCAGATGGGCAGGGCGCCACACTGCAGGTCGAAACGCCGGATGGCATCTACAGCCTAGAGACTGATTGGTTGATCGTGGCCGACGGAGCGCGTAGTGGCATCCGGCGCCTGCTGAACCTGGAGATTGACGGCAAGGTTTTCATGGACCGTTTCCTCATCGCCGACGTGGTGATGAAGGCGGATTTTCCGACGGAACGCTGGTTCTGGTTTGACCCGCCGTTTCACCCGGGGCAGTCGGTGCTGCTGCACCGCCAGTCCGATAACGTATTTCGTATTGACTTCCAGCTCGGCTGGCAGGCCGACCCGGAAGAAGAGAAGAAGCCGGAAAACGTCATTCCCCGCATCAAGGCCATGCTGGGCGATGACCGCGAGTTTGATCTGGAATGGGTCAGCGTTTACACCTTCCAGTGTCGCCGCATGAACAGCTTCACCCACGGCCATGTGCTGTTTGTGGGCGACGCGGCGCATCAGGTTTCGCCGTTTGGTGCCCGCGGGGCCAACTCCGGCATTCAGGACACCGACAACTTGTGCTGGAAGCTGAAGCTGGTGATTGAAGGCAAGGCGCCGTCCAGCCTGCTCGACACCTACTCGGAAGAGCGCGTATTTGCAGCCGACGAAAACCTGCTGAACTCGACCCGCTCGACCGACTTCATCACGCCCAAAAGCAAGATGTCGCTGACCATTCGCAATGCGGCCCTGACCCTGGCGCGTGATCATGCTTTTGCCCGTGCGCTGGTCAATTCAGGGCGTCTGTCGGTGCCTGCTGTGCTCACCGAATCGCGTCTGAATACGCCAGATACGACGGTGTTTGCGGGGGATATGGTGCCAGGCGCCGCGATGGATGACGCGCCGATGCAGGAGAGTCGCAAGAACTTCTGGCTGCTTGACCGCGTAGGCAACCAATTCATGGCCTTGGTATTTGTCAGTGACCCATCACAGGTCGATGTCGTCACCGCCCGTGTTCATAAATCGTTGGCTGATGCGCCGATCCCCATTGAAGTGGTTCTGGTGTCCCCGAAGGCCGGCGTGGCACCTGAAGGGCTACGTGTTTTTGTGGACGAGAAGAATCGTTTTGCCGAGCGTTTCGACGCCCAGCCGGAGACGGTTTACCTGATTCGCCCGGATCAGCATGTGGCCGCCCGCTGGCGTGCCTTTGACGCGGATGCGGTCAAAGCCGCTTTGGCCCGCGCTACTGCTAATGTTCAATAAGGAGTCGTCCATGTCGCTCAATCTGAAACCAAACCTCTCTGAACCCGGCAAGCGTTATTTCCAGGCTTACACGCCTGGTGATGATTTCTATGAAGCCTTGATCGAAACCCATCGCGATTTGTCAGATGAGCAAAGCGCGCTGGTCAATGCCAAGTTGGTGCTGCTTTTGTCGAACCACATTGGAGATCTGTCCGTGCTGCGCGAGGCCATGACGATTGCCCGCCAAGGTGTCTAATTAGTTGTTTAGGAGACTCGAATGAAAATCCAAAAAATCCACCACGTCGCGTACCGCTGCAAGGATGCCAAGGAAACGGTTGAGTGGTACGGCAAGTACCTGAACATGAACTTCATCCTGGCGATTGCCGAGAACGAAGTGCCCTCGACCAAAGCTCCCGACCCCTACATGCACGTGTTTCTCGATGCCGGCAACGGCAACGTGCTCGCCTTCTTTGAACTGCCGACCCAGCCGCCAATGGGGCGTGACCCCAACACCCCGGTGTGGACTCAGCACTTGGCGCTGCAAGTCGAGTCAGTCGAGGCCATGATGGAGGCCAAAGTCAGACTGGAAGCAGACGGCATTGACGTGCTGGGGCCGACCGATCACACCATCTTCAAATCCATCTACTTCTTCGACCCCAGTGGCCATCGCCTGGAACTGTGCGCCAACACTGGCACACCAAAAATGACCAAGATGCTTGATGACGCCAAGTGGGACATGCTCAATGAATGGGCGATTACCAAAAAAGCACCTCAACACGCGCGCTGGATGCATGACGGCAGCTACGCTGGAGAATAAAAGTAAATGAAACTTGCCACTCTCAAACAAGGCGGCCGCGACGGCACGCTGATCGTCGTCAACCGCAGTCTGACACACTGCCGTCCCGTATCGGCCATCGCTCGCACCCTGCAAGCGGCACTGGACGATTGGGACGCCTGCGAGCCCCAACTGCGCCAAATCTATGAAGCGCTCAACAGCGGCGCCTTCAGCGATGCGGTACCGTTTGACCCGTTGTTGTGCCATTCGCCACTGCCGCGGGCCTACCAGTGGGCCGACGGCTCCGCTTATGTTAACCATGTGGAACTGGTGCGCCGCGCTCGCGGTGCCGAACTTCCCTCAGAATTCTGGGCCGATCCCCTGATTTACCAAGGCGGCTCCGACTCTTTTGTGGGTCCGTGTGACCCGATTTATGCGTTGTCGGAAGACTGGGGCATTGACCTGGAAGCCGAAGTCGCCATCATCACCGGCGATGTGAAGATGGGTGCCAGCGCAGCACAATGCGTCCGGGCAATTCGCTTGCTGATGTTGGTGAATGACGTGTCGCTGCGCAACCTGATACCGGGCGAATTGGCCAAGGGCTTTGGCTTCTTCCAGTCAAAACCTGCCACCGCTTTCAGCCCAGTGGCGATCACGCCGGATGAGCTGGGTTCTGACTGGCGCGAAGGCCGTGTGCATAGACCCTTGACCGTGCAGATCAATGGTGAGATGTTTGGTCAACCAGATGCAGGTACCGACATGATATTCAACTTCCCTCAATTGGTGGCTCATGTCACCAAAACCCGGGAAATGGAAGCGGGTTCCATTATTGGCTCAGGCACGGTGTCCAACAAGCAGGGCGACTTGAACGGTTCGTCAATTGCCAACGGTGGTGTAGGCTACTGCTGCCTGGCTGAACTACGCATGTACGAGACGATTGAGACGGGCAAGCCGCAAACCCCCTTTTTGAAGTTTGGCGACACGGTACGCATTGAGATGTTTGACCGCGAAGGCAAGAGTCTTTTCGGTGCGATCGATCAAAACGTACAACATTACGTTTGATGAAGCTCTTTACATATTTCTGAAGTTCTGCTGCATACCGAGTTCGCATCGCACTGAACCTGTAGGGTCTGCAGTATGAAGCTGTGACCATTCATCTCTTTCGAGGTGGTGGCCAGCAGAAACAGGCCGCCTGTCCTCAATCCTCGTGAAATCATTCTAAAGTTTCATGAAAAGGGTTGCATTGGCTGCGAGTCTAAGAATAAATTGTAATTTGATTTTCACCAGTGCGACCATTGATCATCTAAACCATTTTCCTGATGACTGTCTGCTTTGTGAATGCGAGCTTTAAGAGGTGATTGACAGGTTTGGGCGTGGAAGGAGTCGGCTGGGAATGGCAGATCTCGAGGTGGTGACTGAAGTCCCCGAAAGCTGCCATTGACCAGCGGCAGGTAACGCCCGCTTTGCCGACATTGTCTTCAGATTCCATGGCTGGGCCGGGCTCGGGCCAGCGACCAGTCATTGGCGCTTCGGACAGTTCCTGAATCGGAAGCGAGTGACGGCCGCTGCGCTGCACGCGAGGCGCTTGGGTGACTCAGGACCGCCGCCTGTATCCACTCGCGCGCAGTCAGGCTGCCGGCCCCGCGCGCACGGGGTAGCCCGTCTCGAGCCAGCTTTTCATACCGCCATCAAGCGCAACCACGCGCTGAAAGCCCATGGTGCGCAACGTTGCGGCGGCCTGCGTCGAGATGCGGCTGAATTCGCAGCAGGTGACGATGCGGGCCGTCGGGTCCGGCAGCTCGTTGTTGACGCGCAACTCCAGTTGGCCGCGCGGCAGCAGACGCGCGCCGGGAATATGCCCGGCCTCATAGGCGTCGCGTTCGCGCACATCGAGCACGATCAGTCCGGCCGGTGCCGCCTCGACACGGCATCGCAACTCGGTCATGGACATGAAGGGCACGCAAGCGGCAGCCTTGGCCAGCATCTGCGCCACAAAACAAGCATGTGCTGGGGCAGCTTGCCCTCTCGCATCTTTAGACGCTATCGGAGTGCAAGACTGGGCATCTCCACAGCCTTGATCAACCGCGTTTCCTGCACCGTGATCAGGTGGGCTGAGGCTGCCAGATAAGCTGGGAAATCCGGATGCGTGTCGCGCGCCTTGCAGCGACGCTCGTAGTCAGCCAGGTCGTCATAGGCCCACAGATGCACAAACTGATTCTGTGGCCCGACCAGGCTGGTGTAAAAACCGACCGGGTGGCCCAGTGTCTGCAGCAGGATCGGCATGGCCAGGCGGTCAAAGACCTCCAAAAACTCCGGCATCTTGCGCAAGGCGATCGTGTAAATGCGGTGATCGATTAAAGGTTTGCTCAGGTAATTCATGCTTTTACTCCCACTTTCAATCTCGCATTGTCAGCAATGTGATGGGCTGTGACAAAGCCAAACGTCATGTTCGGCCCATGCGAGATGCCAGCGCCCGCAACGCCTCGGCAATGCTGGACGCCGCCACACAGTGTAACTTTTACGATGGCGGCCAAGGGCGTGATGCTGCAGCGCGACGTGCTGGACCAGATGGACTTTCCGCCGCACATAGCAGCGGACTTGAAGGTGATGGCCGGCGCGTACTTTCAGACCGCTCATGATGCAACTCGCGATTGACTCGTACGACTCAGGTCGACGTCAATCCTGTGCGACGGGTGGCGTGCCGGGTCGGCCCGGAATCAGGGTGAGCATGTGATCAGAAATGCCGCCGTCGACCACCAGGTTCTGGCCCGTCACATAGGACGCAGCGGCACTGGCGAGGTAGGCCACCGCAGCGCCCACGTCCTCCGCCCGACCGATGCGGCCGAGCGGCACCAGCGCCTGACGCTGATGTAGTGTAGCTTCATCCTGGTAGACCGCTTCGGTTAGCGGGGTGCGGATCATGCCGGGGCAGACGGTGTTGACGCGAATGCCGTCGGATGCCCATTCCTGCGCCAGTTGACGGCACAGCATGATGAGCGCAGCCTTGGCTGCCGAGTAGGCGCCATAGCCCGGGTGTGGCGTCAGGCCCGACATCGAAGCCACGGCGGTGATGCTGCCCCGCGTGCGGGCCAGTTGCTCGCGCGCTGCCTGGGCCAACAGCCAGGCGGAGCGGGTATTGAGGTTGAAGGTGCGGTCCCACTGCGCCACCGGCAAATCTGCCAGACGGCCCGGACCAGAGGCGCCGGCATTGCAGACCAGCGCTGTCAAATCGCCACCCTGGGCTTGGGCCTGGACCACCAGGGCCAAGCACTCTGCCGGGTCCGTGATGTCGCCGGCCACGCCGCTGGCGGTGGCACCGGTGGCACGCAACTCGTCCAGCAGACGGTCCAGTCGATCGCCCGGCTGGGAAGCGGCCGCGCTGATGTGGATACGCATGTCATCTTTGCGTGCCTGTTCGATCAGCGCAAAACAGATGCCACGGCCAATGCCGCCTGTGGCACCGGTGACCAGGGCGTGGAGAGGAGTGGGGGACTTCATGGAATAACTTTCAGGTCATGTCATGGCTACAGGGCGGCCTGTGCCCGATAGAACTGCAGGGTAGCTGAAATGCCTTGCGCCAGGCCGGTCTGCTGGCGTTGGGGCAGCAGCGCATTCAGCCCTTCTTCTGTGATGCCGGGCGCAATCGTCAGCGGCGGGCCTTCGGCGCTCAATTGGGCGGCGGGCACCTGGCGGCGGATTTCCGTAATGACCTCGTCCACGGTGGCGACCTGACCTACCAGGTTGTAAACAGGGGCACCTTGTGCTGGCGTCAGCAGGGCTGCCACGAAAGCCTGCGCCACGTCGTCGACATAAATCAGGCCGGAGGCTCCGGTGAAGCCGATGGTGTAGGGTTCGCCCCGCACCGCCGCGCGGCAGGCCAGGCTGGGGCCGGCACTCACGCCCGTCTCCCGCCCCGGGCCGTAGACCACAAAGGGCCGAAAACCAATGCTGGCGATGCGGCGCTCGTGCCAGTAAGCCCGTGCCGAGCCTTCTACTGCCAGCTTGAATGCGCCGTAGTGAGTCGCCGGCTGCGGATGCTGCGCGTCAAACGGACCATAAACGCCGGCCGAACTGGCATACACCACCTGGCTGATGCCCTGCGCGTGGGCCGCATCAAACACATTCAGTGCGCCGATCAGGTTGATTTCGGCGCCGCGCACCGGATGGACGCTGCAATCGGGTGTCAGCACACCGGCCAGGTGAATCACGCCGTCACAACCCTGCAGGGCCTGCTGCACATCCTCGGCATGGCGGATGTCGCCAACACGCCAGTCGAGCTGATGGGCAACGTCGCCGGCAATCGCCGCGACCGTCTGCCGGTTGGCGTGGATGTCAAACACCCGCACGCCTATACCGCGGGCCGTGAGACGGCGAATGATCCAGGCCCCCAAAAATCCACTGCCACCGGTGACCAGTACACGTTTCATTGATTTTCCTCCAGAGTCGGTAGCTGTCACGCAGTAGTCCGGCACACCACCGCTTCTGCGGGGTCGTTCGTGGTGGCGAGGTTGTTTTTATAAATGCTGACAGCGGCGTCAAATTCGGTGACCTCCAGCTGGCAACCCAGCCGGTGGGTCTTGAAGAGTTCGTCCATGCTTTGCAGCACGGCGCCAAACAGTTCCTGGGTGATGCGCTGGCGCAAGGCCAGGTTGCGGCCCGGCGCAATGCGCACGGTGACGTTGACAAAGCCGTTGTCAATGTCACCGTTGCCCACCCGGTAATACTGAACGGGCCGGGCAAAGGTCCGAATGCCCCACACTGGAAAGATGCCAGAATCAACTGTGGTCTGATGGATCACATCCACCAGCCTTTTCCCAATCACCACATCTTCAAGATTCGCGGTGTAGTCAATCTGAATGTGGGGCATGTTGACCTTTCAGATTACATTTTGCAAAGCGCTGAGGCGGCAGGTGCAAGGGACGCTGGAAAGGCTTGCTCAATGACTGGGCGTAATTGACCGTTCACCATCTTCACACGGCCGACATAATTCGGCAGGACGAGCTGGTTATCTGCAGCACGCATGACAACCGGTCCATAGATCGAATCTATCGTCGAACCTGGCAAGGCCTTCGCCACATCGGCTGGCTTCACGCTCTTGGCCTTGGCCACGCCTGCGAACATGACTTGCGCTCCGTTATAAGCTTGGCCCTCGTTGTCGGTTGGCAGGCGGTTGAATTTGGCCTTCCAGGCAGCGACAAATGCCTTGTTGCGGGCGTTGTCGATGTCTGGTGTGTAGCCCGTCGTACCGGGCGTGCCTTCGAGAGAATTCCCGGTTGCGTCGATCACAAAGTTCAAAATCAACGAATGGCCGATCAGTTTGGTCTGGGGTATCAAACCAAACTCTTTCGCCTGCTTAACAAAGGCGATAGCATCGCGACCGACCTCGGCCACCCAGATGGCATCGACTTTGGCCTCTTTCAGTTGTGCAATATAGGGAGAGAAGTCCTTGGTGCCAATCGGTGCGTAAAGCTGAAGTTTGACTTCTTTTCCTTGCGCCTTCACCGCTTTGGCGAACGACTCGGACGAGTCACGACCCCAAACATAATCAGCTCCGATGGAGGCATATGTCTTCTCCTTGAAACCCTTCGCCCACTCACCAATCATTGCAATATCCATGGCATCCGAATGGTTGGTTCGGAATGAGCGTGACTTGCATGTGTCGCCCGTGATTTTGTCCGCCTTGCTGGCAACAACAAAGTAGGCTGCATCCCATCTCTCCAGATTTGGTGCAAATGCCAATGAAATTGCTGAAGGAATTGCGCCAATCAACAGGTTGTAACCGTCACGAGCGAGTTTCTCGGCGGCGCGGCGACCAGCATCGGGTGTTCCCTCGTCGTCAGCCTCCTGAACCTCAACCTTACGGCCGTCCACACCGCCCTTGGCATTGGCCTCGTCGATAGCGAATTTGATCGCACGAATCACCTCTTCACCTTGTTGGGCAAAGACGCCGGACTTCGAGCTAACCAAACCAACCTTGACTGGATCATTGGCTTGGGCCAAGGAAACCGCAGGTAGTCCGGCGGCCACAGCCAAGGCTAGCAGCGCGCGGCGAGGGAATTTCATCTTTAACATGCTGTATCTCCTATCTAATAAACCGGATACGGTCCGGAGCCGGGCGAAAGCCAGAAAACAATCAAACCATCACGTGTTTATGCAGTTCTTCCAGACTCTCGTCATCCACGATGCCTTCGGCAACAGCTGCGCCCTTGGCCATCGCGATGTAGCGTTTGGCTACGCGCGTGACGAGCGTCATGTTCTGCTCGATCAACAGCAGGGCAGTACCCTGCGCCGCCACCTTGTTGAAGATCACGCCAAGCTGGTCAACAATGACCGGCGCAAGACCTTCGGTCGGTTCGTCAAGCAGAATCAAACTGGGGTTCGCCATCAGGGCACGTCCGACAGCGAGCATTTGCTGCTGTCCGCCCGACAGTGCCGTACCCGGGGTGTGGGCACGCTCTTGCAGAATAGGAAAAAGCTTGTAGATTTCAGGCACATTCCATGGACCTTTGCGACCAACTGCAGCTCCAAGAATGAGGTTTTCCTCGACTGTCAAGTTCTCTATGATGCAGCGGCCTTGTGGTACGACCGCCACCCCACGCTGCGCAGCCATATATGTCCGTGGCTTCGCAATAACTTCGCCACCGATGCGGATCGTTCCGGCGCGCATCGCTGCCAGCCCCAGAATCGTGTTGACTACGGTGGTCTTGCCAACGCCATTGCGTCCAATAAGCGCCACACTTTCGCCTTCATTGACATGTAGTGTCATGCCATGAAGAATGTGCGCCGCGCCGTAGAATGCGTCGACATTTTCGAGACTTAATAACGATTTCATGCGGCACTCCCGAGATAGGCTTCACGCACCCGTGGGTCTGATCGAACCTCGGCGGGCGTCCCTGCCGCGATAACACGACCCAATTCAAAAACCGTGACGACATCGGAAATCCCGAACACCACGTCCATGTCATGCTCCACCAGCAGCACGGATATATCTCGCCGCGAAGTCAGCGCCTTCAAGTGCTGTGCCAAGTCAAGTGATTCTTTGACGGAGAGCCCGGCCATCGGCTCGTCCAGTAACAGCACCGCTGGGCGTCCGACGAGTGCCAGCGCCAGGTCAAGTCTGCGCTGCTCACCATAGCCAAGGTCAGCCGCAGTCACGTCAGCCAGCATATCGAGCGACAATTCGCGCAGGACGTCATCCGCATCGGCCCTTGAATCTTGAATACCCATCATGTGGGAAGCAAGTTCCACTTGCTTGCGCACTGGCATTTGGCCAAAGACACTGGTTCGCTGAAATGACCGCGACAGACCACGGCGGCGGCGCTGTACAACATCAGTGTCGCTGACGTCCTCACCCCGCAGTATGATTTTCCCCCGGGTCAATCGCGAGCGGCCCGTGATGGCATTGATGACGGTGGTCTTGCCGGCCCCGTTGGGCCCGATCAAACCACGGATCTGGCCACGTTTGAGCGTTAGGGAAACGCCATCAACCGCTTTGACTCCACCGTAGTGGATCGCAACGTCATCTGCTTGCATTACAAATTCATTCATTGGATATTCCTCTCAATGGCTACCAGCGGCCCGGGCCGCAGGGGACGTTTTCTTGCCTTTGAATAGTCGTTCCAGCGCACCAGCTATGCCGGTAGGCGAGAACACAATCACGGTGATCAGGGCAATTCCAAAAATAGCCATCCAGTGGTTGGCGAAGTCACCCAGGATGTCCTTGGCCAGGAAGTACACCATGGCACCCAGTGCCGGACCCCATAGGGCTTTGTAGCCACCAACCACCACCATCATCAGCGCAACACCCGACAGGCTCCAGTGCAGGTTTTCGGGAGAGACAAAGCCGGTATTCAGAGCAGACAGTAAACCGGCCAGTGCGGTCACCGTCGCAGACAAGGCATAAATCGCAGCACGTGGCAGTAAGGTCTGAATCCCGATGAATCGTGCACGCTCTTCGTTGTCGCGGACAGCTTCGGTGATGCTGCCAAAACGGCTGTGCAGCAAGAGTGCCAGCACCACAACCACCACGACCAGCGTGACCCAGCAGAGTAAAAACATGTTAGCAGGTTTGAGTAGCTGTGCCTGAGAAATGCCAAAGAGTGTTGCCGGCCATTCGATGCTCATGCCGTCAGCACCGCCTGTGAGGCCACGCGAACGGGAGGCCGTGAGGTAAAACATTTGCCCTATCGCCAGCGTCAACATGCCAAAGGCCACACCTGGCACACGTACGATCACCAGACCCATGACAAAAGCCACTAAAGTTATGCCAACCAGTGTCAGCAAGATGGCCGCTTCAGCCGGCATTAATTTAAGTTGCAGGATGATGCCAACCACGTATCCAGATGCACCAAAAAATAGTGCATGACCAAAACTAACCATGCCGTTTTGTCGTAGCAGCAAGCCAACACCGATGGCAAACACCGCATAGATAATGGCTTGCGTTAACAATGACAAAACCGTTCCTGAACTCACAGCGACCGCGACTACGGCACCTGAGGCCATCGCTCCCAGGCCATAGAGGCTAATTTGTTTAATAGACATGTCTACTTCACTTCTTTAAGTACGGCTACCGGCAAATCCAGCGGGTTTCCAGATCAAAATTGCGACCATCAGCACAAATGGCAAAAGCGCAGCCGTATCAGGCAGGTACACCGCTCCTAAAGCCTGAAGCATGCCCAACACCATGGCGGCTACAAATGCTCCGGCCAGCGACCCCAGCCCGCCGACCACCACCACCACGAACGAATCGATGATCACGTCGCTGCTCATTGATGGTGACAGCGACAGAAAAGGTGCAGCCACAACACCGGCCAGCCCAGCCAATGCAGTTCCAAGGCCCACAACACCTGCACTCACTGCGTCGGTATTCACACCTTGCATGGCCGTGGTGGTAGGGTCGGTGCTTGCAGCACGGACAAACAGGCCAATCTTGGAGTAACGCAGCCAGAGACTCAGTCCTATGGCTACAAATGCGCCAACCCCGATCACAGCGATGCGGTAGGCTGGTACTGGTGTGCCAAAAATATCCACTGATGAATTCAGTACTGCGGGTGCAGTCATTGACAGATTGCTCTTGCCCCAGACAGTTTGTACGAAATCTTCGATCACCAGCAATAAACCAAAAGTGACCAGCACCACGCTAAGCGGGTCACGGTCCTGCAACAAGCGAAATCCATAGCGGTCTAGTAGCACGCCCAACAACGCCATCACAGCTGGTGCAGCGATCAAAGCCACCCAGAAGTTGCTATGGCTGGCAATTGAATAGCCAATGTAAGCACCAAGCATGTACAGTGAACCGTGGGCGAAATTCACGACACGACGCAGGCCATAGATCAAGGCCAGTCCCGAGCACATCACGATCAGTAATGCGCCATAAACCAAGCCATTGAATAGATTGATTGTCAGCATTCCTATATCTCCTTTTGTTTAAATTTTTGAGCCAAGTGCTTAGGCGATAATGTCTGGCAATGCAGACTCCGGCGCCCCAAAAGCAGTCCAGCCGCCATCAACGGGCAGGACGGCGCCCGTGATATAACTTGCCTTGGGAGACGCCAAAAAGGCAATCGCTTCGGCGATCTCGGCAGGCTCTGCCATGCGACCCATCGGCGTACGGTGGGCAATGCGTTTGGCATCCACCACACCTGTACGTTCGAGCTCAGCTACCAACGCCGTCCGCACATAACCTGGCGCTACAGCGTTGACGCGAATACCGGCACGCGCCCATTCACTGGCCATGGCGCGCGTCATGCCCAATACGCCTGCTTTTGCGGCGCTATAGGCATTACGCGACGGCAGGCCGATGGTGCTGGCAATTGAGCCTAAATTAACGATGGAGCCGCGCCCTCGGCCTTGCGCTGGCTCAGCCGCCAACATCACCTTTGCGACTGACTGACTCATCAGGAAGGTGCCTCTCAGATGCACGGCCAGTACGCGATCAAAGGCTTCAACGTTTTGCTCCAGCGTAGAGCCAGTCTGGTCGCTGATGCCGGCGTTATTGATGAGCACATCGATGCGACCAAATTTGACCATCACCGATGCAATGGCCGCAGTCACACTTGCCTCAGAAGTCACGTCGCAGGCCAAGCCGATATGCGCCGAGCCCAGTTCGACAGCGCGCGCCGAGACAGCCTCGCCGCGCAAATCCAGTAGTGCCACGTGATACCCGTCCGCCGCAAGTCGCTGAGCCGTCGCCCATCCGATGCCATCAGCTGCACCGGTGACGATAGCGACAGTTTCATTCTGTATTTGCATTGTTAACTTCTCGATTGGTTGATGGCAGATGAACACCTAAGCACTGCATCTTGGAATGACGGATTTTGAGTCGTTGAGCGCAAAGTTTTAGCAACGATTCGGGCTGAAAGTAGGACATTTCATGCACGGTTTAATTGGTGTTTTCCCTAGCTATATGCTTATTCGATGAATTGAATGGAGTAATAAATAGGCTTCCGGAGCTGCCTATGATTTAACGGTGCACAAACTTGGCAGTCCGCTTTTCTACAAAGGCTTGCATGCCCTCTTTTTGGTCTTGCAAGGCGAAACTGGCATGCAACATGCGGCGCTCAAACCAGATGCCTTCACTCAGCGGACTTTCATACGCCCGATTAACCGCTTCTTTCATCATCATGAGAGCGGGCAAGGAGTACTCGGATATCTTTTTTGCTGTTGCCAGCGTTTCCTCCAGTAAAGTTTCTGCAGGCAGGACACGTGATACCAGTCCGGCCCGTAAGGCTTCATGGGCATCCATGAGACGTCCAGTCATGCACAAGTCCATGGCCAACGCCTTGCCTACTGCTCGTGGCAAACGCTGTGTGCCGCCCGCACCGGGCAAGGTGCCAATTTTGATTTCGGGCTGTCCAAATCGCGCGGTTTCGGACGCAAATACAAGATCACACATCATGGCCAGTTCGCAACCGCCACCCAACGCAAAACCAGATACAGCCGCAATCAGGGGTTTGCGACAAGTCCGGAGCCGCTCCCAGTTGCGGGTGATGAAGTCTGTGCTGTAAGCCTGCGCAAAGTCCATGTTCTGCATGGCCACGATGTCAGCACCGGCAGCAAAGACTTTCTCGGAACCTGTCAGCACCACACAGCCAATACCCGTATCTGCTTCCAGTTGATCCAGTGCATCCCGCAGGCCGTTCATCACCGCGTCGTTCAATGCATTCATGGCGTCGGGCCTGTGAATGCGAATCAGGCCGACACGGTCGTGTATTTCCAGCTGGATCACTTCGCTGCTCATACGCCCTCTCCAAATTCTTTGGCCGAGTCGCGGAGTTTGAATTTTTGCAACTTGCCACTGGGTGTTTTGGGTAGATCCTCCATGAGCTCAAGACGCTCTGGGTGATACTGCCGCGTCACCTGATGCTCGGACAGGTAACGGCTCATTTCCTCCAGCGTAAAGGTATGACCGGGCTTGACAGTGACGAACGCACAAGCTTTTTCGCCCAGGCGTGCATCGGGATATCCTACGATAGCCACCATTGCCACCGCAGGATGCTTGTAGAGCAGATTTTCAATTTCCATGACGGGAATGTTTTCTCCGCCCCGGATGATCAAGTCTTTGCTGCGGCCATTGATGCGCACATAGCCTTCTTCATCCAGGTAGGCCAAGTCTCCCGTATCAAACCAACCATCGATGTCGGTAGCATTGAGATGCGGGCGCTTCAGATAACCGGCAAACAGGGAGCAACCACGTACATACAAACTGCCGGTCTGTCCTGTCGGCAGTGACTGACCGTCTCCGCCGACGACCTTCAGCTCGATTCCTGGTAGCGGACGTCCATCCGTGCTGCCGGATTTTTCATTCGTTCGTGCGGGCTCTGTCACCGTTACGGCGCCACACTCGGTCATACCCCAAGCCGAACTGACGGCCAAACCCAACACTTTACGTGCCCGCTCTATCAACACCGGGGGAATGGGTGCACCAGCGCAGCAGAAATTTGCAAACTGGGGCGACACCGGGCCCCCTGCTTCAGCAGCGTTACACAAATCAGCGACAAAAGGACTGGATGCCATGCTGAAAGTGATGCCTTCAGTGCGGATCAGCTCTAGAGCCTGCTTGGGATCCCAGACATCCTGCAGCACCGTGGTCCCATTCAAGATCAATGGAATCATGGCCAAATAACCAAATCCGGTCAGATGCGCCATGGGTGAAGCTCCCAAAATGACGTCCTGACTGGTGAGGCCATATGCTTCAATGAAACCATGCAAATTGGCAAACAAGGTGTTGGATGTGTGCATCACTCCTTTAGGCTCACCCGTCGTACCAGACGTGTACATCAGTAACATCACATCATCTGCGCCCAGCGGATCAGCGGACACCGGTGGCAAATGTTCACTCAGCAAAAGCGCATCAAAGCCGTTTGCTCCTTCTCCATCCACGACCACAAGATGCTGAAGAAATGGCAACTCACTGCGCATGCCATTCGCCATAATCTCATAGTCAAAACCCTTGTAGCTCTTGGGCACAATGAACACCTTGGATTCGCCAAAGTCGAGCATGAACTTAAGTTCCCGTTGACGGAAGATCGGCATGATCGGATTGGCCACGGCACCGATACGAGCACAGGCAAGCGCCAATGCAATGAATTCCCACCAGTTAGGCAACTGCCAGCTCACGACGTCACCACGACCAATGCCCAGCCCTAGAAGTCCACGGGCGATGAGGTCCGCACGTCGGGCCAACTCACGGTAGCCAAGGCGCACAGGAGTCACCCTATCACTACGGTAGGCCACCACCGCCGTATGGTCCGGCCGGACTTGCAGGGCTTGTGCCATGAACTGGTTGATGGTCTGGTGGCGCCAAAGCCCAGAAGCCGTCATGGCAGATTGGCGAGGTGAAATTAAAACAGGATCGAATTGCACAGAAAGTCTCCTTCAGTATTGGATTCGAAATGCTTGTGCGTTACAACTTGTAAAACACGCTATATAGGCAATATATTGTCGTAAATTATTTTTACAAGTCGATTTGATCACTAAAAACAAACCGCAATAATAGGGATTTCCCTATATAAACCGGCAAAATTTTGTTAAATTTTGCCGGTTTATATTTCATGCAAATTTATTTCAGTAAATATATTGACATTGTTTGCAGTTCTTTCTTAAACTGCAATCCTTGAACAACAAAGGAGACTTGAATGGACTTCAACCTGAGTGACGACCAGCAAGCACTGGTAGACAGCGCCCGTCGGTTTGCCGTGCAAAAGCTGGCCCCAGGGTATCGCCTGGGCGACAAAACCGGCCGAGTGGACCGTGCCATGGTCAAGGCCATGGGTGACATGGGTTTTCTTGGCCCGGAACTGCCCGAGGTCTACGGCGGCCTGGGTGTGGACTGCGTGACCAGCGGATTGCTGCTGGAGCAGATTGCCTATGGCGACTTCAACATGTCGTACATCAATCTGTTGACTTCCTTGTGTGGCCAAATCATTGCCACCCATGCGCAGGAGTATTTGAAGGAGCGTTGGCTCAAACCCATCCTGGCGGGTGACAAGCTGGTAGCTATTGCGCTGACCGAGCCCAGTGCCGGATCGGATGCTGCTCGTCTGAAGCTCAGAGCCGTTCGTGATGGCGACCACTTTGTGATTAACGGCGAAAAAACATCCATCTCACTGGCCGACCAGTCCGACGTGGCCGTGGTGTTTGCCCGCACCGGTACCGACGCTGACGGCGCCAAGGGCATCAGTGCCTTTCTGGTGCCCATGGACTTGGCCGGCCTGACCCGCACCGCGTTTGACGACGTGGGCACCCGCGCCGTAGGACGCGGCTCCATCTTTTTTGACAACGTGCGCGTGCCCGCCGACCACATGCTGGGCGATGAAGGCAAGGGCTTCATCCAGGTCATGCAGGGTTTTGATTACAGCCGCGCGCTGATTGGCCTGCAGTGTCTGGGTGTAGCGCGAGCCTCACTGGACGAAAGCTGGGAGTACGCCAAGGGCCGGGAGACTTTTGGTCAACCCATCATCGAGCGCCAAGGGGTGAGCTTTCCTCTGGCCGAAGCCGAAACCTATCTGGAATCGCTACGCTGGCACTGTCTGCGCACGCTATGGCTCAAGGACAATGGCAAACCACACACCGCCGAAGCGGCCATGTGCAAATGGTGGGGCCCCAAGCTGGCCTGCGAAATCATCCATCAATGTCTGCTTACGCACGGCCATGGCGGTTATGCCAGCGACTATGCGTTTGCTCAGCGCTATCGAGATGTGCTGGGTTTGCAGATTGGTGACGGCACAGCCAACATCATGAAGATGATCATTGCGCGCGAAAAGTCAGGCATACGCCTGACTTAAACATAGAGATTTTTTGATTTTTTACAGGAGAAAAAGTAATGCGTGGTCCAAGACATTGTTGCTGCCGGCGGCAAGGCACAGGCCTTTGTGGTGGACTTGACTAATCAAGAGCAGGTGATCGCCTGTGTAGCGGCTATAGAAGTATCGCTGGGGCCGATCGACGTGTTGGTCAACAACGCAGGCTGGGATCGCGCCGGCAACTTCCTGAAAACCGACAAGGCCCTGTGGGAGCAGATCATCGCCATCAACCTGTATGGCTCGCTCTACATGCACCACGCTGTGCTCAAGGGCATCTACACCGACATCCTCTACACCAAGGTTGACGGCATCGCCACCATCACCATCTGATCCAGGTATCTCCTTCCCGCATGTGCGCTCCGGCAAGGTGCGCATGCTGGCGGTGGCCGGCACTAAGCGCTCTTCGTTTTTCCCCGAGGTGCCCACCTTGTCCGAACTCGGTTTCAAGGGCGCCGAGCTCGACATCAACGCTCGCATGGGCCGCGAAATAGCCAAAGCACTGGCGCAGGCCAACACCAAAACCCGCTATGAGTCGCTGGGCGCTGAACCCGTTGGCATGGATTCTGTTGAATTCCGCAAGCTGCTGGCCGAAGAAGGCCGTGCGCTGACCGCCCTGATCAAGGAACGCAAGATCGTACTGGAATGAACCGCAACGCTCCTTCCTACTGTCGGGAAGGGGCTCACCCATGTTAGAGAGTGTCAGGCCCAGTATGAATTCGCAGCCCGTCCCTAACTCACCCGCATGAATGCTGGGTTTTTAGGGTTTCTCAGGGGTGACTAAGTAGTGGAGATCAGTAGTGTCCCAACGTTTTTCAGAGGAGAGAGAGCTGTTGAGGCTCAAATTCTGAATCTTTGTCGGGCGCGGGTGGCGTAAGTAGTTGATTTATTGGGGTTGTTTCAAACATGGTCAAACTCAGGATTTGTAGGATTTCA
>JAUSNJ010000105.1 GCA_030645355.1 Rhodoferax sp.
CCACGGATCAGATCCGCGACCAAACGGCCTTTATCGACCGACAAACGAACGCCACGAAGGGTTGCACGTGTTTCCATGGTCACCTCCTTATTTCTTTTGGACTTTTTTGTCCGCAGGATGGCCCTTGAAAGTACGGGTGAGCGCAAACTCCCCCAACTTATGGCCAACCATTTGATCGGTGATATAGACCGGCACGTGCTGTTTGCCGTTGTGCACTGCGATGGTCAGGCCGATGAAATCGGGCAAAACCTTTGAGCGACGCGACCAGGTCTTAATCGGCTTTTTGTCTTTGGTTGCAACAGCTTTTTCAGCTTTTGCGACCAAGTGATGGTCAACAAACGGACCTTTTTTGAGAGAACGAGTCATTTACCTGCCCCTTACTTCTTGCGACGCGACACGATCATGACCTGCGTGCGCTTGTTGTTACGGGTACGGTAACCCTTGGTCAAATTACCCCAAGGATCGACTGGATGACGGCCTTCGCCGGTCTTGCCTTCGCCACCGCCATGAGGGTGATCCACCGGATTCATGACAACACCGCGAACGGTCGGACGAATGCCCTTCCAGCGCTTAGCACCTGCTTTGCCGAGGCGACGCAGGCTGTGCTCTTCGTTAGCCACTTGACCCAGAGTCGCACGACATTCGATGTGGATCTTGCGAACCTCACCAGAACGCATACGCACTTGAGCGTAGATGCCTTCTCGTGCCAGCAAAGTTGCAGAAGTACCGGCCGAACGCACGATTTGCGCGCCTTTACCGATTTGCAACTCGATGCAATGCACGATGGAGCCCACCGGAATATTGCGGATAGGCAAGGTGTTGCCAACACGAATCGGAGCTTCTGCGCCGCTCATGATGGATGCACCGACCTCAAGACCACGCGGGGCAATGATGTAACGACGCTCGCCATCCGCGTAGCACACCAGAGCGATGTGCGCAGAACGGTTGGGATCGTATTCAATACGCTCAACCTTGGCTGGAATCCCATCTTTCGTACGGCGGAAGTCGACCACACGGTAGTGATGCTTGTGACCACCACCCTTGTGGCGAGTTGTGATGTGACCATTGTTATTACGACCAGCATGCTGGAACTGAGGCTCCAGCAAGGGCGCAAAGGGCTCACCCTTGTACAGATGATCACGCGAAATCTTCACCACGCCACGACGGCCTGGGGAAGTTGGTTTCATTTTGATAACAGCCATGATTACTCAGCCTCCCCACCGAGGTTCAGCTCTTGACCAGGCTTCAGCGTCACATAAGCCTTGCGAATGTTATCGCGACGGCCAACGGACTTGCCAAAACGCTTGGTTTTGCCTTTGGTGTTCACCACAGAGACGCCTTTAACCTCAACCTTGAACATCAATTCCACTGCGGCCTTGATTTCATATTTGGTAGCGTCTTGCAGCACTTTGAAGGTCACCGCATTGCTCTTTTCCGCGACCATGGTGGCTTTTTCAGACACGATGGGAGCAACGAGCACCTGCATCAGACGACCTTCGTCAAATGTAGTCAAATTTGGACCGTGGCTCATGCGAACATCTCCTGGAGTTTTTCCATCGCCGCCTTGGTGACGAGCACTTTGCGATAGTGAACCAGGGACACTGGATCAGCGTAGCGTGGCTCAACAACCAAAATATTCACCAGATTCCGGGAAGCAAGGTACAAGTTCTCATCGACTTCGTCAGCGATCACCAATACGGATTCCAGATTCATGGCCTTGAACTTGGCAGCCAAAGGCTTGGTTTTGGGTGAATCCACTTTCATGGAATCAACCACAGCCAAGCGGCCTTCACGAGCCAGTTGCGACAAGATGGACGCCATGCCGGCACGGTACATCTTCTTGTTGATCTTTTGCGTGAAATTCTCATCAGGCATGTTCGGAAAAATCCGACCGCCCCCGCGCCACAACGGCGAGGACGTCATACCAGCGCGAGCGCGACCCGTACCCTTTTGTTTAAAAGGCTTTTTGGTCGAGTGCTTGACCTGCTCACGATCCTTCTGGGCGCGTGTGCCTTGACGGGCATTGGC
>JAUSNJ010000107.1 GCA_030645355.1 Rhodoferax sp.
GGCCTTGCCGGCCTATGAGCAGGTGCTCAAGGCGGCCCACAGCTTCAACCTGCTGGACGCGCGAGGCGCCATTAGTGTGACCGAGCGCGCCGCCTACATCGGCCGCATCCGCAACCTGGCCCGTGCGGTGGCGCAAAGTTATTTCGAGAGCCGCGAACGTCTGGGCTTCCCCCTGGCGCCACGCGAGTGGGTCGAGCAGATGACACCGAAGAAGGTAGCCTGAGGGCAGCGGAAAGAATGAACATGACTACCAAAAACCTTCTCGTTGAACTGTTTGTCGAAGAGCTGCCCCCCAAGGCGCTGAAGAAACTGGGCGATGCCTTTGCCACGCAACTGGCGGACCAACTCCGCGCCCTCGGTCTGATCAATGGCGACTCGGTGACGACCGCCTTTGCATCACCGCGCCGACTGGCTGCGCACATCAGCCACGTGTGGCTCAAAGCTGCCGACAAGGCCGTGCAGCAAAAGCTGATGCCCGTCTCCGTTGGCCTGGATACCAGCGGCAACGCCTCACCGGCGCTGATCAAGAAGCTGCAGGCGCTGGGAGCGGATGTCAGCAATCCCGTCGCCGCTGTGGCAGCGCTCAAGCGCGCACCGGACGGCAAGGCCGAGGCCCTGTTTTACGACAGCCTGGTCACCGGCGCCACTCTGGACACGGGTTTGCAAAAGGCGCTGGAAGAAGCCATTGCCAAGCTGCCCATCCCCAAGGTCATGAGCTACCAACTGGAGCGCGATTGCGCCTTGCCGGGCTGGAGCAGTGTGAACTTTGTGCGCCCGGCGCACGGTCTGGTGGCGCTGCACGGCAGCACGGTGGTGCCGGTCAAGGTGCTGGGGCTGACTGCAGGCCACACCACGCAGGGTCACCGCTTTGAAGCGGCCGTGTCGCCGGTGGTGATTGCGGATGCCGACCACTACGCTGAAACACTGCGCACTGCCGGTGCCGTCATCGCCTCCTTTGCCGAGCGCAAGGCCGAGATCGCGCGCCAGCTGGCGGCTGCTGCGGCGAAAGTGGGTGGTGGTTGCAAGCCGATTGACGACGACGCCCTATTGGACGAAGTGACCGCGCTGGTTGAGCGCCCCAATGTGCTCATCTGCCAATTCGAGAAAGAATTCCTGGATGTGCCGCAGGAGTGCCTGATCCTGACCATGAAGGCCAACCAGAAGTATTTCCCGCTGCTGGACAGCCACGGCAAGCTCACCAACCAGTTCCTGGTGGTCAGCAACATCAGCCCGGCCGACGCCAGTGCCGTCATTGGCGGCAACGAGCGCGTGGTGCGCCCGCGTCTGGCCGATGCCAAGTTCTTCTTCGACCAGGACCGCAAGAAGACTCTGGCTTCGCGTGTCGATGGCCTGGCCAAGGTGGTCTACCACAACAAGTTGGGCACCCAGGGCGAACGCGCGCAGCGCGTGGCCGACATTGCCGCTCTCATCGTTGAGCAACTGCGCAATGCCACCGTGCCGTACACCGCCCACGCCAAGGACGAACTCGACGTGCTGGCCGGCAAGGTGCAACAGGCCGCCACGCTGGCCAAGACCGATTTGCTGACCGACATGGTCGGCGAGTTTCCCGAACTGCAGGGCATCATGGGCGGCTATTACGCCCGCCACGATGGCCTGCGCGACGGTGTGGCCATTGCCATTGAGGACCACTACAAACCCCGCTTCGCCGGCGACGCCCTGCCGCGCAACCATACCGGCAGCGTCGTCGCGCTGGCCGACAAGCTGGAAACCCTGGTCGGCATGTTCGGCATCGGCAACCTGCCAACCGGCGACAAGGACCCGTTCGCCTTGCGCCGCCACGCGCTGGGCGTGATCCGCATCCTGATGGAAGCCGACTTCTCGCTGAACCTGGACGCCATCCTGGCCAACGCGGCCAAGGCTTTTGGGGCGATGCTGGAGCTGTGGTCCGACAAGGAGCAGGGCGACTTTGCCGCCCACCAGCCCAAGCTGCAAGACTTTATCTACGACCGCCTGGCCGGTTCCCTGCGCGAGCAGGGCTACAGCGCGCAAGAGGTCGATGCCGTGCTGGCCCTGCGCCCGCAACGCCTGGGCGACGTGCCCAAGCGCCTGGCGGCCGTGCGTGCATTCGCTGCACTGCCCGAGGCGCCGGCCCTGGCCGCGGCCAACAAGCGCATCAGCAACATCCTGAAGAAAGCACCCGACGTGGACGCCCATGTCAGCGAAATCCTGTTGCAGGAACCTGCCGAAAAGGCCTTGTACGCGGCCATGCGGGACGTCGCGCCCAAGGCCCAGGCACAGCTGGCCGCCGGAGACTACACGGCATCGCTGCAAACCCTGGCCGCGCTGCGTGCGCCGGTCGATGCGTTCTTTGACGGTGTCATGGTCAATGCCGAACAGCTGGACCTGCGTCTGAACCGTCAGGGCTTGCTGAAGACCCTGCACGACGCCATGAACCGCGTGGCAGACCTTTCACGCCTGGCGAGCTGATATGAGACTCGTCATCCTCGACCGCGACGGCACCATCAACGAAGACAGTGCCGACTATGTCAAGTCGCCGTCAGAATGGCAGCCCCTGCCGGGCGCGCTGGAGGCCATTGCGCGGCTGAACCATGCAGGCTGGCACGTGGTCGTGGCCACCAACCAGTCGGGCCTGGGGCGTGGCCTGTTTGATGTGGCCTCGCTCAACGCCATGCACGCCAAAATGCACACCATGCTGGCGGCGGTGGGCGGGCGGGTCGACGCAGTCTTCTACTGCCCCCACGCACCCGACGAACGCTGCCACTGCCGCAAGCCCGAACCCGGTCTGTTCGAACAGATCGGCGAGCGCTATGGCCTGGATTTGCGCGGCGTACCGGCGGTGGGTGATGCGCCGCGCGATCTGGTGGCCGCTGTTGCCGCCGGGTGCGAGCCGCATCTGGTGCTGACAGGCAAAGCGGCCGGCTACAGGGGGCGCGCACTGCCTGAGGGGTACCCCGCAGACACCATGGTGCACGACGATTTGGCCGCCTTTGCCAACTACATTGTTGGACTGGATGTCAGGCCGTCACAGCCGGCAGATCTCTAGTGCAATTCATGTCTTTAATCCGTTCGGTTCTTCACATGGCGTGGATGGTGATCACCGTCATCCCTTATACCCTGGCCATTGTGTTCGGGGCCCTGCTGGGCATGGGGCGTGCGCGGCGCTACCGCATAGCCGCCGGGTGGCTGGGCCTGTGCAGCGTGCAATCCGGGCGGGCGATTCTGGGCATTGAGACCCGGGTCACGGGCATGGAGAATCTGCCCGTGGGCGAGAAGACGCCGGCCGTGCTACTGGTCAAACACCAGTCCACGTTCGAGACCTTTTTGATGCCGGCCATCATGCCGCATCCACTGGCCTATGTGTTCAAAAAAGAGCTGCTCTACGTGCCGTTCTTCGGCTGGTCCATCGGCCTGCTGGACATGATCCACATCGACCGCAGCCTGCGCACCCAGGCCTTTAAAAAGGTTGTAGCCCAGGGTAAGGAGCGCCTGGCACAAGGCATCTGGATCATCATGTTCCCCGAAGGCACACGCATTGCGCGCGGACAAAAGGGCGTATACGAGACCAGTGGCACCCGCCTGGCCGTGCAGACCGGCGCACCGGTCATTCCGATTGCCGTAACGTCGGCCAAATGCTGGCCGCGCAAGGCCTTTGTCAAGACACCGGGCATCGTGGATGTGTCTATTGGCAAGCCCATTCCCAGCATTGGACGCCACCACAAGGAGCTGATGCAGGAAGTCGAGGACTGGATCGAGGCCGAGATGCGCCGCCTCGACCCCGAGGCCTACCGCTAGTGGCAAGAGGGCGCCCGCTGTGAACACCCTGCGCAGCTTTTTCCAATATACCTTGGACCTGTTTGACACGCCAGCCCTCGCGGAACAGACCTCTGCCGCTCCTGAAAACATAGCGATTGCGGCGACGCCGGGTGTCAGCCACATGCTGGCCCAGCCCCTGGGGCAGGCGATTGTTCCCGCGGCCTTTACCCATCCCCGTGCCAACCGCGAACTGCGGCTGGGCAATGCTGTAGTCGGCTACCTGTTCCAGCGCGCCAAGCGCCGCACCATCGGCTTCGTCGTCGGGCCGGACGGGCTGGTGGTGCGGGCACCCAAGTGGACGCCGGTGCCGGAAGTGGAAGCCGCCCTGCGTGAGAAGTCTCTATGGATCACGCGCAAGCTGGGCGAGTCGCGCGAACGCCAGCAGCGCCAGCACGAGGCCCGCATCACATGGTCCGATGGCGTGGTGCTGCCGCTGTTCGGCGAGCCCGTGCGGGTGGCGTTGGACGCAGGCCACCACTTTGCGGCGGTGGGTGCCAGCCTTGCTGAACGTGCGGATGGCAGCGGCGCGCGCATTTTGCGTGTGGGTCTGCCCACGACCGCTACACCCGAGCAAATCCGCGACGCCGTGCAGGCCTGGCTCATGCGCCAGGCCCGCGAGCATTTCAAGGAACGGCTGGACCACTTCGCGCCGCTGCTGCAGGTGCAGTGGCGCAAGCTCAGTTTGAGTTCGGCCGGCACCCGCTGGGGCAGTGCCCGCATCGACGGCGCCATCCGCTTGAACTGGCGCCTGATCCATTTCCGCCCCGCTGTCATCGACTACGTGGTGGCACATGAACTCAGCCACCTGCGCGTCATGGACCACAGCACTCGCTTCTGGGACACGGTGCGCACCGTGGTGCCCGACTACGCAGAACTGCGCGGGCAACTCAAGGACGACGCGATCCCCAAGTGGTAGCCCTTATTGGCGGCGGTGTGCGTGAGATACTGTCCGCCCAACGCAAGGAGGTCGCGCAATGGAAGCTTTGAAGTGGTTGGCGATTGCCGCCTTGTCGCTGGCCGGGGCCTATTTCGGACACAGACTGACGGGCGACTGGACAGGTGCCGCCGCAGCGGGTGTGGGCGTTGCGTTGATCTTGAGCATGCTTGTAAACGGCCAGTGGACCATAGCGGCCGTGGCGTCCCTTGTGGGGGTCTATCTGGTATTCACCGCGCTGGGCGAAGGCCCCCGCCGCGCCGACAAGGCGGCCGTTCAAACGCAGGCAGTGCCAGCGGGCGTTGTGCAGGACGCCAAGCGTGTGTTGCTTGGCTTGTTGTCCAAGCCCGGCCCCGTTGCCTCGGCACCGCGTCAGGACGCGCCATCACCTGTTCCCCAGCCCGTTGCGCGCAGTGACAACGGAAACACCATCCGGGACTGCGCCGATTGCCCCCAATTGGTGGTCGTTCCCGCCGGGCAATTCTTCATGGGCAGTGATCTGAAGAAGAGCAGCCCGCAGGAAACCATCGATGCGCGCGAAGGACCACTCCATCGGGTTGCGGTGCGCAGTTTCGCCGTAGGGCGCGATGCCGTGACCAAGGGGGAGTTTGCGGCCTTTGTGCACGCAACGCAGTACAAGACCGAAGCGGAAACCTCAGGCGGATGCTTTGCCTGGGCAGTCAACCGCTGGGAGAGCAATCGCGATTTCAACTGGCGTGCGCTGGGGTTTGAGCAGGGCGACGATCACCCGGTGGTGTGCATCAGCTGGAACGATGCGCAGGCCTATGTCCGATGGCTGAGCCAGGTCAGTCGCCACAGCTACCGTTTGCTGAGCGAGGCCGAGCGGGAATACGCAACCCGCGCGGGCAGCACCACGACGTTCTGGTGGGGAGACACTCTGTCAACCGATCGTGCCAACTATGACCACACCGCGCCGGACTACCGGGGCAGTCGCCATGGAGTCGGGCGCAACGCCACGGTGCCGGTCAACAGCTATACCGCCAACGCGTTTGGCCTGTACAACGTGCACGGCAATGTGTGGGAGTGGGTGCAGGATTGCCAGCACGACACCTATGCCGGTGCTCCTGCCAACGGCAGCCCGTGGGAGGCCAAGTGCAGTGCAGACAAGCGCGTGATGCGCGGTGGCGCCTGGGTGGGCGACCCGGCGGGTTTGCGATCCGCCAGCCGGAACTGGTTTACGCCCGACTTCCGATTTAACGCCAGTGGCTTTCGCGTGGCTCGCAGTGTGGGCAAGCCAAACTAGCTGGCCAAACCAAACCGGAAGACGCCTTGCGCATCGACCGTGCGCTGCAAGCTGCCGCCAAACCACAGGGCATGCAGGTGGGCCACCGCCTCACCCATGGCAAAGGTGGTCTGGTGCATGTCCAAGGGGCGCCTGAACATCACCGGCAGGATGTCGGCAGCACTGCAGGGGCGTGCGGTACAGGCCTCCAGCACCTCGGCCAGGCGTTCGCGGTGGTGGTCATGCAACTGCGCGATGCGCGTGTGCAGGCCGGTGAAGGGCTTGCCGTGGGACGGCAGCACCAGCGCATCTTCGGGCAGCGCGCGAAACCTGTCGATGGAGTCCAGAAACAGCGCCAGTGCGTTGGACTCGGGCTCCTGCTCGTAGACGCTGACATTGGTGGAGATGCGCGGCAGCATCATGTCGCCGCCTATCAATACCTTCAATTCGTCGCAGTACAACGCGATGTGCTCGGGCGCGTGCCCATAGCCGCTGATGCAGCGCCACGCCCGCCCGCCAATGCTCAGTAGCATGCCGTCCATCAGGCGGCGGTACTGCGGTGGCACCGACGGCACCAGCGACGGAAAGTAGCCCGTGCGGCCCTTGATCTGCTCCACCGCCTCGGGGCTGTTCAGGCCGTGCGACGCAAAAAATTCCGCCGCGCGGTCGCCGCCAAAGCCGGTCGGCCCCAGGCAACCCAGGCGCGCCACGTTGTAGTCGGTGGCACTGATCCACAGCCGCACATTCCAGCGCTCACACAGCCAATGCGCCAAGCCAATGTGGTCTGGGTGCATGTGGGTGACGATGACGCGCAGAACGGGCAGGCCTTCGAGTTCGTTGGCAAAGATGGATTCCCACTGGGCCTTGGCCTCATCCCGGTGTATGCAGCAGTCGACGATGCTCCAGCCCTCGATGCCGTCTATGCAGTCGCGCAGCAGCCACAGGTTGATATGGTTCAGCGCAAAGGGCAGCGACATGCGGATCCACTTCACACCGGGCGCCACTGTCAGCGTGCCGCCGCTGGGCGCCAGCTTGTCGCCCAGTGGGTAATGGAGCTGCATTTCCAGTTCGTTCATGGGCGCGCCTTTTTATTACATAATTGACGTTTACGTAAACGTCAACAAAAATGGGCATTCTAGGCGGGGTCTTTTCAAGGCACTGTCTCCGTTGTTCACCCCAAACATGAGCATCACCTACAGCATTGGCGATCTGGCCCGCGAGTTTGACCTGACGACCCGCGCCATCCGCTTTTACGAAGACCTGGGGCTGCTGGAGCCCCAGCGAACCGGCCCCGGCGGGCGTTCACGCGTCTACAGCGGACGCGACCGCACGCGGCTCAAACTCACGCTGCGGGCCAAGCGCCTGGGCCTGTCGCTGACCGAGGCCAAGGAAATCATCCAGATGTACGACAGCCCGCGCGACACCGGCGCGCAGCTGAAGAAGTTTCTCGATGTGCTGGCGGCACACCGCAAACAGCTGGAGTCGCAGATGACCGACCTGCAGGCCAACCTGGACGAGCTCAAGACCCACGAGAAAGAAGCGCGGGCCCTGCTGGCCAAGACCGTCAAGCCGGCAAAGACGGCCAAGGCCACCAAAGCCTGAGCCAGCCTTTTTGTAGCCCAGACCCCATCACCCACCCCATTTCAATAACGAGGAGATCCCCATGAACAACCTGCCCGGACTGAATTTCCAACTCGGCGAAGACATTGACGCCCTGCGCGACGCGGTGCGCGAATTTGCACAAGCCGAGATCGCACCCCGCGCCGCCGAGATCGACAGAGATGACCAGTTCCCGATGGACCTGTGGCGCAAGATGGGCGACCTGGGCGTGCTGGGCATCACCGTGGGTGAGGAATACGGCGGCGCCAACATGGGCTACCTGGCCCACATGATCGCCATGGAAGAAATCTCCCGTGCGTCGGCCTCCGTGGGTCTGAGCTACGGCGCGCACAGCAACCTGTGTGTCAACCAGATCAAGCGCAACGGCACGGACGCCCAACGCAAGAAGTACCTGCCCAAGCTGATCAGCGGCGAGCACGTGGGTGCTCTGGCCATGAGCGAGCCCGGCGCGGGCTCCGACGTGCTCTCCATGAAGCTCAAGGCCGAAGACAAGGGTGGCTATTACCTGCTCAACGGCAACAAGATGTGGATCACCAACGGCCCCGACGCCGACACACTGGTGGTCTATGCCAAGAGCGAGCCCGAACTGGGCGCGCGCGGCGTCACCGCCTTCCTGATCGAAAAGGGCATGCCCGGATTCAGCATCGCGCAAAAGCTCGACAAGCTGGGCATGCGCGGCAGCCACACCGGCGAGCTGGTGTTCAACAACGTGGAAGTGCCACACGCCAACGTGCTGGGCCAAGTCAATGGCGGCGCCAAGGTGCTGATGAGCGGTCTGGACTACGAGCGCGCCGTGCTGACCGGCGGCCCGCTGGGCATCATGCAGAGCGTGATGGACAGCGTGGTGCCCTACATCCACGACCGCAAGCACTTCGGCCAGAGCATCGGCGAGTTCCAGCTGATCCAGCGCAAGGTGGCCGACATGTACACCCTGCTGCA
>JAUSNJ010000141.1 GCA_030645355.1 Rhodoferax sp.
ACCATACCTCCAGCGAAAGAACTGACGCGCTGGAGCATTGGATACACCACTACAACTGGCACCGTCCACACCAAGGTATTGGCGGTGTCGCTCCCATGTCGCGGCTCACTCGATCAAGAAACAACCTCTTGACTCTTCACATCTAGTCCTCGTGCAATAAACCCGTGTCGCCTGTGTCGGCATATTTCCAGGTTACGCTCGCATGCGCCTTTCAACCTGCACTGGACCGACACGATGCGACCCATTCCCGCAACCACGATGAAGAAGCCAATCAGCACCGCCTGGGTTGGCGCGCTCACCATGACCACGCTACTTCTGGGTTGTGGCCATTTGCCGCCGCCCGCCGCAGCTCCTGCTGTCGCGGGTGGCCCCGCAATCGAGGCGGCGTTCACCATCCAGGGCGCGGGCACCACCGCGCTGGCCCGCGTGCTGACGCGTGCCAGCACCTGCCCCGGCATTGCCTGGGACGGCGCGGCGCCCATACCGATGGCGGAGCGCGTGGCACCCGCCAGCATGGCCGCGCGTTTGGCTGAGGGCCGGCCGGTGGAATTCCCCGTGCGCGTGTGCGAGGCGCCGTGGCCGCTGACAGCGCGCACTGCCTCGGTCGAGGGCGTGCCCTTGCCCGCCCCGGCACGCGCCATCCAGCGCATCACCATCGTGGCCGACACAGGGTGCCGCACCCCGTCTCAAAACTGCAATGACCCAGCCCAGTGGCCCTTCGCGCGCATCGCGCAGCAGGCCGCTGCCACCCACCCGGATCTGGTGATACACATCGGCGATATCCACTACCGTGAACGCCCCTGCCCGGACGGCAACGCAGGCTGCGCCAACAGTCCCTGGGGCTACGGCTACGACGTTTGGCAGGCCGACTTCTTTCAACCCGCGCGGCCCTTGCTGGCCTCGGCGCCCTGGGTATTTGTGCGCGGCAACCACGAATCCTGCTTTCGTGCCGGCCAGGGCTGGCAGCGCTTTATGGACCTCCAACCGTGGAGCACGCAGCGGTCCTGCGACGACCCGCGTTGGGACAGCGTAGGCGACTTCTCTGCCCCCTATGCAGTGCCCCTGGGGCCACAAGCCCAACTGGTGGTTTTTGACTCTTCGAAAGCGGCCGGAAAGGCACTAGAACCCAGTGACCAAGCCTACGTGAAATATGCGGCACAACTGGCGCAGGTCACGCACCTGGCGGCACAGGTGCGCACCAGCTTTTTTCTCAGCCACCACCCGGTGATGGGGTTTGTCGCGTCGCGCACCGGGGAGGTTGTGAATGCCGGCAATCCAGCCTTGCAATCCGTCATGGCGCTGACCCAGCCGCAACGCCTGTTTGCGCCCGGTATCGATGTGGCTCTGCACGGACATGTGCACCTGTTTGAATCGCTCAGCTTCTCCACGCCCCACCCAGCCACACTGATTCTGGGAAACTCGGGCTCCGACAATAGCTGGGACCGCAGTATGCCCACAACATTGCCGCCCGGCACGGCCCCTTACCCCGGGGCAGTGGTGGACGACTTTGCCACTACCTCCGAGTACGGATTCGCCACGCTGGATCGTGAGGATGCGTCCGACGCCAGCCGCTGGCTGCTGACCGAGTACGACGTGAACGGCACGCCCACCATCCGCTGCCACATCGCCCACGGCAAGAGCCGCTGCACGCCTGTGCGGCCTTGACGGCGCAGGAACCGTTACACCAACCCGGCGTCCGTCAATTCCTGCTTCAGGTAGGCGTAGAAGATGGGCGCTGCGACGATGCCGGGCAGGCCGAAGGCGGCTTCCATCGCCAGCATGGCCAGCAGCAACTCCCAGGCCTGCGCGGAAATGCGCGAGCCCACGATGCGGGCGTTGAGGAAGTATTCGAGCTTGTGCACCACCACCAGAAAGCCCAGCGAGGCCATCGCGGTCTGCGGTGAATGGGCCAGGCTCACCACCACGATCACCGTGTTGGAGAGCAGATTGCCCACCACCGGCAGCAGGCCCGCCAGGAAGGTCAGCACCACCATGGTCTTGGTGAAAGGCAGGTGAATGCCGAACAACGGCAGCGCCAGCACCAGGTACAGCGCCGTGAATACGGTGTTGATCGCGGATATCCGCACCTGGGCAAACACGATGCGCCGGAACGCGTCGGCCAGGCGCCGCGCACGCTCGGTCAAGGCAGCCGCCAGCGCCTTTGCCGGGTGTTGCACGCTGACTTCCCGCAACGCGAGCATTGCGCCGACGATCAGCCCCACCAGCACATGGGCCGCAGTGAGCACCGCGTCCTTGCCGACCAGTTGCAGTTCTGCCGCGTGCTCCCGCAGCCACTGCACCAGCGCCGTCTTGATGCCCTCCACGCTGTCGGGCAAGACGCTGACCAGCCAATCGGGCAATGAGCGCCGCGAGTTTTCCAGAATCTCAGCCATCTTTTGCGCCAGCGCCGCCAGGTTGCCCGCATCGCTGCGAAAGAAACCGAGCGTCAGGACGATGACCAACACGATGGCGCCGATGACCAGCGTGGCCAGCAGCAGCACCGTGGCCTGCTTCGCGCGTACCCCGGAAACCCGGCGGCCAAACAGCGGCGCCCCCAGATGCACCAGTTCATACACCAGCAGCCCCGCCAGCAGGGCCGGCAGCAAATGCAACTTGAGGACCAGCACCAGGGCGGCGGCCATGAGCAACCACGCCGCTTGTTCGACGCGGCTGGGCGGTAGGGAGATGCGAGGTTTTGTCATGGGGCGATTTTGTACCGATTGCATCTGGGCGGTCTACAACAAGCGCGAGATGTGGCGCATTTTGCTATCAATAGAGTAGCGAACTATGCAGTATTGACGAGGGCTAGGACTCTAACGGGCCAGGAACTCCGCCAGGGCTTGCTGCGGCAAAGGGTGGCTGAACAAATATCCCTGGTAGCCGTCGCAACCATGGCTGGCGAGAAAGCTGCGCTGCTCCTCGGTCTCCACGCCTTCGGCAATGACGTGCATGGCCAACCCTTGGCCCATGGTGATGATCGTTCGGGCAATCGTCGCGTCGTTGGATTTCTCGGGCAGGTTGCAAACGAAGGACTTGTCGATCTTGAGCTGGTCCAGCGGCAGGCGCGCCAGATACGACAACGACGAATAGCCGGTACCAAAATCGTCCATTGCAAAGTTGACGCCCAGTTGCTTGATCGCCCGCATTTTCTCGATGGCCCGCTCAACATCCTCCAGAACCACACTCTCCGTCAGCTCGAATTTCAGACGCGCGGGATTCACGCCGCTGGCGGCCAGCACACGCTCCACCTGGGGCACGAAGTCAGCCTGACGGAACTGTCGGGCGCTGACATTCACCGCGAGCTGCAGTTCGCGGGTGTGCGGGCTGCTCTCCCAGGACTTGAGCAAAACGCAGGCGGTCTCCATGACCCACAGGCCGATCGGCAGGATCAGCCCGGTTTCTTCCGCCAGCGGAATAAAGTCCAGCGGAGACACCAAACCGCGCTGGGGATGCTCCCAGCGCAACAGGGCTTCAAAGCCCACCACACGACGCTGCACATCGACCTGTGGCTGGTAGTAAAGCCGCAGTTGGTTCAGTGCGATGGCTTGCCGCAGTTCCACCTCCATTGCACTGCGCAGATCCAGCGCGGCTTGCATGGAGGGATCGAAAAAACGCATCGTGTTGCGACCCGCGTTCTTGGCTTGGTAGAGTGCAAGGTCAGCGTGTTTGAAAAGGCTTTCAACCGTTTCATACTGGTCAAACAGGCTAATGCCTATGCTCAGCGTGCAGCGGTATTCACGGCCGTCGAGACTGAATGGCGCGTCAATGGATCTGCACAACTTTTCGCTGAGCTGTTTGGCCACAACGGCCGCCTCATGGGTCTCGGGGCCCAGATTTTCCAATAGAACAACGAACTCGTCGCCACCCAGACGCGCAACCGTGTCGCCCTGGCGCACGGCCGCATGCAAGCGCGCTGCGATTTCAACCAGCAGCAGGTCGCCGACAACGTGCCCGCGGGTGTCGTTGAGTGCCTTGAAGTTATCCAGGTCGATGAAGAAGATGGCGCCGCAATGCCCGTTGCGCGCGGTCGCGACGACGGCCTGGCTGAGACGGTCTTGCAGCAGGCGGCGGTTGGGCAGTTTGGTCAGCTGATCGTAGTAGGCCAGGCGGTAAATCTCGGCCTCGGCCTCCTTGTCCTCGGTAATGTCCGTAAAACTGGCCACGTAGTTGGTGACTCCACCGTCGGCCGATGCAATGGCCGTGATGGTCAGCATCTCGGCATAAATCTGTCCGTTCTTGCGTCGATTCCAGATCTCGCCCTGCCAGTTGCCTTTGCGGGTAAGGTCGTCCCACATACGCTGAAAGAACAGCCTATCCTGGCGTCCCGAGCTGAGCAGCCGTCCGGGTGTCGCGCCAATGCTTTCTTCGGCGCTATAGCCGGTCAGGCGGGTGAAGGCCTGGTTGACACGCAGGATGACGCCGTGTGCGTCCGTGATGCACATGCCGTTCTGGCACTCGAAGGCGACCGCGGCGATGCGCAATTCGTTTTGCGCCAGCTTGCGGTCGGTAATGTCCTCGCCCACGGCCTGGAAATGCGTGACGTGGCCGAGCGTGTCAAAGAACGCATGGTTGGTCCATTGGTGGTAGGCTACCGCGCCATCGGGAGTCGCATAAGTCTGCTCGTGGGTCTCTACCGGCCGCTCGGGGGTGAGCTGTTTCAGGCGCGACTGCACCATCACCCGGTCTTCCGGGGTCAGGAAATCGAAAAAGTTCATCCCGATCATCGCGGCGCTCGTCATGTTGACCAAGCGCGTCACTGCCTGGTTGACAAAGGTCATGGTGCCGTCGGGAAGAAATGCGACCACGTAAGCGGGCAGGTCCTCGGCCAGGTGCCGATACCGCTCTTCGCTTTCCAATTGTGCGGACTCCAATTGCTTGCGCTGTGCAATATCGCTGACCGCGACCCGCAATAGCACGTCGTGGTTTACATCCCGCGTGACAGCAGCCGCCAGATGAACCCAGACCAGGGCACCATCGGCCTTGCGCGCCCGAAGTTCGCACGACTGAGTATCCCCCGACTGCAGCAACCGAGTGCGCATCAGGTAGAAGACGTCCTGATCTTCGGGGCACAGAAACTTTGACAGCCCCTGCCGGACCAGGCGGTCGTGCGTCACACCCAACAGGCAAGACAGGGTTAGATTCGCCTGCAGAATCACACCGTGCTCACTCAAAACGCAGTAGCCCACGGGGGCGTGGTCGTACAGGTCGAAATAGAGTTCCTTGGCATCAGCCAACTGATTCTGGGTCTGGCGAAGCTCGGCGTTCTGCATTTCCAGTTCAAGCTGGTGCAGCTGCAGTTCTTGCCTCGCCCGGTCCCAGTGGCTGGGCGACCCGGGCCGTTCGGTTTGGAGCCCGCTCTCGTCGGGCCGATGGAAAGTTCCTTCAGCCCGTTGCCGTAGCGTCGGCGCGCCGTCTTCTTCTGGTTGTATGGGCATGAAGAGTTGTAACTCTGTCGGCGAAAAAAGGTCTGGCCAAACAGATTGGACCATGTTGCACCTCGCCTGTAAACACACCTTTCGCGTAGTGCACGCTCACTGCATGGGTGGCGCGGGCGGCGTGGATGGCGGGCTCACTTGCGCCGACTCGGCGCAGTGCAGTCGCACGGTGTGCCGCCCCGCCGACTTGGCGGCGTACATGGCCGCGTCAGCCCGCTCGATCAGGGTGTCGGCGTTGTCGCCGTGCTGTGGGTAAAGGGCCATGCCGATGCTGGCGCCGATGCGCACCGTGTGGTCCTCAATCTGGAATGGCACATGCAGCGCTGTCAGCAGTTTTTCGGCCACGCCCAACGCCTCGGCCTCGCTGCTGACCGTGGCCAGCATGACCACGAATTCATCTCCACCATGGCGCGCCACGGTGTCCTCGCCGCGCAGGCACATGCTCATGCGCGAGCCTACCTGTTTGAGCAGATCGTCGCCGGCTTGATGGCCGTATTGGTCATTCACCGGCTTGAACTCGTCCAGGTCAATGAACAGCACGGCCAGGCATTGGTTGTGGCGTGCGGCGCGCTCCAGCGTCTGTTGGAGGCGGTCCATGAACAGGCGCCGATTGGGCAAGCCCGTGAGTTCGTCGTAATTGGCGCGCCGCCACACCACTTCCTCGCCGCGCTTTCTGGCCGTGATGTCGCTGAGCACCGCCACGTGGCGGCGCCCCACCGGATCGTCACGGTCAATCACCGTGATCTTCAGCCACTCGATGTAGAGTTGGCCGCCCTTGTGGCGGTTGGTCAGCTCGCCCTCCCAATGTCCGACCGCGTTCAGGGTGCGCCACAGGCTGGCGTAAAACTCCCGGTCCTGGTGGCCCGACGACAGCAGGCTGGGACTTTGCCCCAGCACCTCCTGCTCGCTGTAGCCCGTGATCTGGCTGAAGGCCGGGTTGACCAGCAGGATGCGGTTGTTGGCGTCGGTGACCATCATGCCCTCGGACGACGCATCAAACGCGGCCTTGCTGATCTGCAGGGTTACCGCGTTCTCGGATATCTTGCGTTGTTGTCTGGCGGCCTGCAGCAACAGTGCCACGACCAGCAGCAGGCCCAGGACGATCATGCCTGAGCCGATGGCGTTGGCCTCACGCGCACGCGCGATCTGGGCTTCGACGGGCGCCAGAACGGGCTTGGTATCCAGCCCCACGACAGCCACCAGCGGGTGGTCGTCCAGGCGCGCCCAGCCATAGATGCGGGACACCTGGTCAAACGCCGCCACCGTGCGCATGACACCGGCGCGCGGCGCGTCGGCCCCCAGGAAAGGACGGTCACGCGGTGTGGATTTGCCCAGCGCATTTTCCAGGTCGGCGCTACGCGACAGGTAGGCGCCTTCGAGCGTGAACAGCGAGATCACATCGCCTTCATGGCGGGCGACGCGCGCCAATCGGCGTTGCAAGTAGTCGGCGCGCAGAAACACCACCAGCACGCCGGCAAAGCGGCCACCACGCACCAGCTTGCGGCTCACGGGAATCGTCCAGGCCTTGCTGATGCGCCCCAGAATGGCCTGGCCGACAAAGACCTGGTCGGTGTTGCGCTCGGCCTGCACCCGAAAATAGTCTCGGTCGCCACCGTAGACCTGGCCGGACCCGGGCACCAGGTTGTAAACGGACTCGCCGGTGGCGTCGAAAACCGACACGTTCAGAATGGTGCCGTCTGGATAGCCCTTGAGCGTGGCGCGAACCGCTTCGGCAAAGGACGATCGATCGTCCAGATAGTCGTGGCGCATGTGCTGCAAACCGTTGTCGATGCCGCGCACCAGGTCATCTGCCTGGCGCGCCACGGCATCGGCCAACTGCTGGGCTTGCAGGTCGGTCATGGACAACACATCTTCGCGCAGCTGCCGGTCGGCGGCTTGGGACTGGAGCCAGAAAACCAGGATCGCGCCCAACACCCCCAGCACCAGCAGGCCCACCGCCAGGCGCAGCCGCAGGTGCAGCGGAATGTCTCGATAACTGGCAGGCAGGAGATTGTCCAGACTCATCTACAGGTGGGCTCAATGCCTGAATCGTGGTGAATTGGCAATTGTCACCCAAGTGTGGGTTGCGCACCCGCACCTTCGCGACCTGTCGTGGCACTACACGGCGCGGCGCGACCAGCGCCTGGGGCGCGGTTAGCCGATCAGCGCGACCGCCTTGATCTGCACCCACACCGGCATGCCCGGCGCCAGGCCCAGCCCGTTTGCCGAACGCTGCGTCAGCCGCGCCAGCACGGGCGATGGGCCCACCCGCAGCCGCAGCAGCGACAGTGCGGGGTGGTGGTCGCCCGCCATTTGCTCCACGGTGGCGGCAAGGCAGTTCTGGATGCTGGTGCCATTGACCGGTTGCAGCGCGATGCTGACGTCGCGCGCCAGGATGCGCACGCGCACCGGGTCGCCTATGGCATGCCCGCCATCGCGCACCCACAGGCTGCCGCCGGGGAACTCGACACGGGCCAGGTGCCAGGCGGCGTCGCGCTCGGCCACCACCGCGTCCAGCACCACACCCACGTCTTCACCGAGCTGGATGGGCAGGTCCAGCCGGGCCAGGGTGTCGGTCAGCGGCCCGACGGCTACAGCGCGACCCGCATCCAGGACCACGATGTGGTCGGCCAGGCGCGCCACCTCATCCGGCGCGTGGCTGACATACAGGACCGGGATGTCCAGTTCGGCGTGCAGACGCTCCAGGTAGGGCAGGATTTCCAGCTTGCGTTTGACGTCCAGCGCGGCCAGCGGCTCGTCCATCAGCAGCAGGCGCGGACTGGTCAGCAAGGCGCGGGCAATGGCCACGCGCTGGCGCTCGCCACCGGACAGCCCTTGCGGCATGCGTTCCAACAGGTGATCAATGCCCAGCAAACGCGTCACATGGTCCCAGTCGACGCGGCGCTGCCCCTCTGCCACGCGCGATTGACCGTATTGCAGGTTGCGCCGGACACTGAGATGCTCAAACAGGTTGGCCTCCTGGAACACATAGCCCAGGGGCCGCTGGTGCGTGGGCAGGAACAGGGAGTCGCTTTGCCAGGTTTCCCCGTTGACCAAGAGATGGCCCCGCCCTGCCCGCTCCAGGCCCGCCACGCAACGCAGCAGCGTCGTTTTGCCGCAACCCGAGGGTCCAAACAACGCGGTGACGCCCTGGCCCGGCAGGTCCAGTCCCACATCCAGCGTGAAGCCCGGAAAGTCCAGCTTGAACTGTGCCTGAATGGTCATGGTTTGCCGACCGGGCGGTGGTTCCAGCCACGGCTGTACAGCAGCAGCAAGACCAGGAAGGAGAAGCACAGCATCCCGGCCGCGAGCCAGTGGGCGTTGGCATATTCCAGCGCTTCCACATGGTTGTAGATGGCCATGGACAAGACTTGCGTCTTGCCCGGGATGTTGCCGCCAATCATCAGCACCACGCCAAACTCACCCACGGTGTGGGCAAAGCCGAGCACGGCAGCGGTGATGAAGCCGGGACGGGCCAATGGCAAGACCACGCTGAAAAAGGCATCCAGCGGCGACGCCCGCAGCGTGGCCGCGGCTTCGAGAGGCTGATTGCCAATGGCGACAAAGGCCTGCTGCAGCGGTTGCACGACAAAGGGCATGGAGTAGACCACCGAGGCCACCACCAGACCCGCAAACGTGAAGGGCAGCAAGCCCAGCCCCAGTGCCTGCGTCAGTTGGCCCAGCGGCCCTTGCGGCCCCAACAGCACCAGCAGGTAGAAGCCCAACACCGCCGGAGGCAGTACCAGTGGCAAGGTGACGATGGCGCCGACCACGTTCTTCAGGCGGGAGCGGCTGCGTGCCAGCCACCACGCAATGGGCGTGCCCAGCAGCAACAGGATCAGCGTCACGATGCCCGCCAGGCGAATGGTGAGCCAGATGGCTTGCAGATCACTGTCGTTTAGAAACATGCCGCGATCTTACTTGCGCCTCACCACGGGCTAAACCTCGGGGGCAAAGCATTTGGCGTGGTCCGCGCATTCGCTACACGACGGCGCGGGGCAGACGTAGATGCCTTCCTTGGAGCAGTAGTGGCGGTAGATGAATTTCTTCCATTTCATGTCGCCCACATTCAAGGCCGCCAGCGCGGGGAATGCCACAGTCATCAGCGTGGAGAGTTCGCCCCGGTTGGCCAGGCCCAGGTCCTGCCACAGGTGGTTGCGCCCGCAGCAGCTATAGGCCACGATGTGGGCCAGCCAGACTTCGGATTGGCGCAGCCCGGCGCGGTATTCCAGCAACAGTTGCAGCAGGTCGTCCAGCTCGGCAATGTCTTCGCCAGGTCCATCTTGCAGATTCAGATGGGCGCCGGGAAAGTAGCGACTCCACAGAGCATGAAAGTCCGCCTCCGACAGCCCCAGCATGGCGGGCAACACACCCTGGTTCAGCGAGCGGCCCACCAGAAGGCTGGCCAGTATCGGACGCAAGGGGTCGGTAGTGGCCTGAGGGGACGCGGGGCGGCCCAGCAGCTCGGCCAGCAGCAGATTGCGGCAGTCGTGGGAGGGGTTCATGCCAGTGCCTGCGGTCAATGGCGCGAGAACAGGTCGCGCAGCTTGCACAGGGTGGTGGTGACGTCAAAACGCGTATCGGCCAGCGCTTCGCCAGCGAGGATTTTGATCAGCGCAACGTAGGGATCGGTTTCCCCGGTCAGCAGCACGGTGGCCCCCCATTTCTGCATGTGGCGCAGGTAGCCGTCACCGGCGCTGGCGGCCACCATGATGTCCACACCGTGCAGGGGATGGGGACCATCGTCCTGAAAATGGTGGGGCAGCTGTTCCTTGTCGAGCTGAATATGCTGCGGCACGGGGACAGACCGCTCCGGCTCGCAGTCGAACACCAGCCAGTCGCGGGCTTGGCCGGCATGGCCCGAAACCTGTGTCCAGTGGTCCTTGGTGGCGATGGCAATTTTCATGCTGAAGCACCTAGCCAGTTCCGTGCCTGCTAGGGCAGTTCGTAGCCAGAGGATCGGATGACGGCCCGGGCCTTGTCGGATTTGAGGTATTTCAACAGAGCCTCTGCCGCCGGTTTGCCCTTTCCCTTTTCCAGGATGACCGCGTCCTGGCGGATCGGGGCATATAACCTGGCTGGGACGATCCAGGACGAGCCTTCGATCTTTCCGTCCTTCAACACCTGTGACAGGGCCACAAAGCCCAGCAGCGCATTGCCCGTGCCGATGAACTGGTGGGTCTGTGCGATGCTCTCCCCGGTGACGATCTTGGGCTGGATTGACTCATACGCACCCAGCGCCTTCATGACTTCCACCGCCGCTGCGCCATAGGGCGCGAGCTTGGGGTTGGCGATAGCAAGGTGGTCAAAGCCACCATTCTTCAACACCGCGCCTGCCCCATCCACGATGGCGGGCTTGGCCGACCACAGCACCAGCTTCCCCGTGGCGTAGGTGAACTGACTGCCCGCCACGGCGGCGTTGTCCTTGATCAGCCTGGCCGGGGTTTCGTCGTCGGCCGCCAGCAAGACTTCAAACGGCGCGCCGTTCCTGATCTGGGCGTAGAACTTGCCGGTGGCGCCATAGGCTGCCTGCACCTTGTGGCCGCTTTCCTTCTCGAACCCGGCCACAATGATTTGCATGGGCACGGTGAAGTTGGCCGCGACAGCCACCGAAATATCGTCGGCACAAACGCTGGATGTGGCGCCCGCCAGGGAGGCAATCAGCAGCGCGATCAGACCGACACGGGTTTGCATGGACATTCTCCTTAAACGCTGCTTTGTTGCATTCGCTACACACAGCAGAGTCGGAACCGCGACTATTCCGACAAGACAAAAAACGGTCAGTATCGCCGCATAGCCAGTGCAATTAGCGTGCCGTTGGCTTGTGTCAGTGGCCGCGCGCGCAAACCCGCAGTAGGGTGGTGCGCAGGCTAAACGCAGTTCTTCCAGACATGCGTGGGGGGCCGCTCTACACCATGGTTGTGCCAGTGCCCTTTGTGTCAGGCGGCTCAATCAAGACGAAATAGGTTTCAGGTTCGGCCACCGGTCGGTGCTCAACACCCTTGGGTACGACAAACATCTCTCCGGGGCCCAGGGTCACGCTGGCGTCGCGCATCTCAATGACCAGCCTGCCTTGCAGCACCAGGAAGAAATCGTCGGTCTCTTGGTGTTTGTGCCAAGGGTAGCTGCCCTGGCCTTTGGCCACCATCACATCGTTGCCATCGCATTGGGCAACCGCGATGGGTTGCCAGGGTGCGGTGAGGGTCGGAAATACGCTGGCGAGATTGACTGTATGCATCAAAAAATCCTGTTTCAAGTGGCGTCGAACAATAGCTTCAAAAACGACATGAAAACACGCACCCGCGGAACATGCTGTCTGCCGGGCAAAATCAAAGCAGAAATCGCCGTCGGATCGGTGTCATGGCAATCGGTCAACAATGGAATCAGACTCCCCTGGGCAATCGCCCGCTCGCCCAAAAAATCACCCAGGCGAACAATACCCACACCGGCCAACGCCAGATCCAGCAGCACGTCCGCACTGTCGCAGGTGATGGAACCCTTGACCGGCACCATCACGCGCTTGCCACTCACGAACAAGGGCCACTGTGCCAGCCGGGTGAAGCCACTGAGTAGCAGGCAATTGTGTTGCAACAGGTCTGACGGAAGCTGCGGCACGCCGTGGCGTGCCAGATAGTCTGGGCTGGCGACAATGACGCGATGGTCCGTGCCCAGGCGCTGCAAGATCAACTCAGAATCCTGCAATGGCCCCACCCGCAGGGTGACATCCGTCTGGTCTGTGATCGGGTCTATCCTCTGATCGCTGACGCTGAGGTCTATCGATATCTCCGGATACTGCGCAAGGAATCCAGGAAGTGCGCCTACCAGCCGGTGTTTACAGAACGCGGTTCCTGCGTTGACCCGAATCAGGCCACGGGGCTGGCCGGCCCCCGCTGATACCTCTGCCTCAGCCACCTCTATGGCCGTGACGATGGCCCGGGCGTGGCGCAAATAGACCTCGCCCTCTTGGGTCAGCACCAGTCGGCGGGTAGTGCGGTGCAACAGTTTTACCCCCAGCCGATGCTCCAAGCGCGACACAATCCGCGCCACCGCGGACGCCGTGCGTTCGGATTCGTGACCGACTGCGGCAAATGTGCCCAGATCGACGGTGCGAACAAATACAGCGATTTCATCGGCTTCACGCATGGCATTGATTCATGATTTTTTGGTCGCAATGTATGACCCCATTTGGTCTTTATCTACATATTAAGTCCGAATACAGTGCGTTTCACCACAACTTCATCGGAGATCTTGACCATGCCACTCGCCCGTATTTCGATACCCGCGCACCTACCGGCCCCGCAAGCGAGGGCACTGGCCGATGCCGTTCACCGAGGATTGGTTGAGACTTGCCGTGTGCCCCCGGATGACCGCTTCCAGCTCATTTCACGTTTTGCGGCCGACATGATGCTGTGGAACCCCAGCTTCCCCGATGTCACGCGCACGGCGGATGCCTGTGTCGTCGAGATCACGTTTTTGCAGGGCCGCAGCGATGAACAGAAACGTGCGCTGTACCGGTGTGTTGTCGACCAGGCAGTCGCCGCCGGCTTCGCGGCGGACGACATCATGCTGACCCTAACCGAGAACGCCCCCATCGACTGGTCCATGGGGCGAGGTGAGGCTTTCATGGGTCATACGCACAAATAACCGAGACAGCGGTTGCGAGGCGCACGTGGCCCCCAATTTGTTGCATTCACTACACAGAACGAGGGCAGATCCCCGACTATCCCGACAAGACCGCCTTCTTCCGTATCGCTGTATAGCTTCACAAATAGCGTGCCGCCAATGGAGCGGCGAATGCTCAGTGCGCCACCGCGTCAAACCCCGCCGCCATGGCGTCGCGGAACTCACTGTCCACGGCGGCACTGGCCAGCGGATCGCCGCCCTTGCGCCACTGCGCGTGGGCATCCACGTCATCAAGCGCCAGCACCAGGGCGTGGTTCAGCTCGTAGGCGCCCCAGTCCAAACCCCGCTGGCGCAACGCAGCCTGCAAGGCCGACTGCACCAGCACCTGCACCATGCGGTGGGGGCCGGAAAACGGCACAGCATCGGCGCGCCCGGCGGCCGCTTCGACGCAGGCGCGCTTGTCGTGCGAGGCGTGGCCCCGGCAGGCCAGCGGGCGCACGCGATGGATCAGGCACACGCCTTGCACGATGAAGGCGCAGCGTGCAGCAGCTGGGGCAGCCCTTGTGGCAGGCAATCGGTGGCTGGCCTTCGGACTGGATGTCGACGTTGCCGTCAAAACTGTCCCAGGCCAGCGGCATCAGGGCGCCCGTCGGCGTGCGCTCAAAGGCGCCGCGCAGGTCGCGGAAAAAGACTTCGGCGCCATGGTCAGCGCAAGAGTCTTGTGTCATTTGTACCTCTAGCCCTCGTGGAATATGCACATATAGCTATCATTTACATAGCAATGGACAGCATCAGATGTTTTTCTTGCCCTGCAGCAGCTTGGCCTTGTCGGACGGGCTGTAGTGGTCCAGGTGGCCTTGGGCGGCGGCCACGCGCCTGTGCGCCATGCGGATGGCTTCGATCTTGCCGGCCGGGGCTATGGGGGACACACACTTCTCCAGCGCCGTGCTCTGGCACTGCGGGCAGGTTGGCGTGGTGCCCGTGCGCACCAGGGCCTCAAAGCGGTTGCCGCAGGCCGGGCAGTGGTAGTCGTAAATGGGCATGGCGCTCTCCTGGGGGTTCTATCGGAGACATACGCAGGGTTCGTGCCAGCACCACCGTGTAGGGACTTGCCGTATGCGCGGCCGGAGCCAAATTTCGCGCTAGGCCTTCTGGCCCAGCAGGCTGAAGCCATGGGTCCAATGGTTGTTGCGAAACCCGTAGCTGATCCACAGCATGGCCAAGGGCTCCAGCAAGCGGCTGGCAGTGATGTCGCCCATGTCGATGGGAGCGCGCCAGCCGAAGGCACGCAGCAGCTCCGCCACCTGGGCCTTGGCAGCATCGTCGTTGCCGGCAATGAACATGTCGGGCGTGCCGTCGGCCAATGTGGGGTTCACCATGTGACTGGCCGAAATGGTGTTGAAGGCCTTGACGACTTTGGCCTTGGGCAATAGGCGCTGCACCAACTCGCCCGCCGAGTCGGTGTGCCCGATGGCCAGCGTGGGCGCACCGGTGGAAAAGTCCAGCGGATTGCTTGGGTCAATGACCAGCTTGCCGGCCAGGTTGTCTGCACCTGCTGCCAGGATGCCAGCCTCCAGCCCCGTCCAGGGCAAGGCCAACACCGCAACGTGTCCCGCGCGTGCCGCTTCGGCAAAGGTGGCTGCGCGCGCGCCTGGCACGGCGGCCAAGGCTTCGGTGGTCTTGGCGCCGTTGGCATCGCGGGTGCCAAAGACAACCTGGTAGCCCTGCGCCGAGAAACCCTTGGCCAGGGCCACCCCGACAACGCCATTGCCCAGAATGGCGACGGTTTGATTGTTTGCTGCGTTGGACATGGTGATTTTCTTCATGAAAAGTAATAGAAAGGATGACTGAACGGCTTGAATTGTGCAGACATCCATCCACAAAGTGAATGCGGTACAGGGTGGGTACATTCACAACCTCAGGTTTAGAATGCATCCATGGATGCCACCCAACGCGTAAGAGCCATGCTGTCGTTTGTGCAAGCGGCGGACCGCGGCAGCTTTGCCGCTGCCGCCCGCATACTGGGCATCAGCGCCGCAGCTGTGGGCAAGAACGTGGCGGGGCTGGAAGGCGCGCTGGGCGTGCGGCTGATGAACCGCAGCACCCGCTCACTGCAACTCACCAGCGAGGGCCAAGCGTTTTTGCAGGGCGCCCGCGAAGCCATCGACGCGCTGGACGCCGCCATCGACACCGTAGCAGCCCAGCGCGCCGAACCCAGTGGACGGGTACGCATCTCCACGAGCCATGCCTTTGGACACCGCTTCGTCATGCCCTTGCTGCCCCGCCTGGCCCAACAGCACCCCGCCCTGGTGCTGGAGGTTGAGTTTGATGACCGCCGGGTGGACATCGTGCGCGACGGCTTTGACCTGGCCGTGCGCGGTGGCACGCTGGAAGACTCCAGCCTGGTGTCGCGCCACATTTGCGACCTGCACACTGTGCTGGTGGCCTCGCCTCAATACCTTGCGCAATGTGGCAATCCCAGGCGTGTGCAAGACCTGGCGCAGCACCGTCTGATAGCGCTGCGCTTTCTCAACGGAACCACGTCACCCTGGAGCTTTTCCGAGCGCGGCACCACGCTGGAGCGCCTGCCCACCCCCTGCGCGCTGATGGTCTCGGAGCCCCTGGCGGCGGTAGAAGCCGCGGTGAACGGCATGGGCATTGCCCAAGTGGGTTTGCACCATGCGTGGCAGGACCTGCAGCAAGGTCGGCTCCACGTCGTGCTGGCCCGCCAACACCACAGCGGCAAGCGCAGCATGGCACTGCAGTACCCGCACCGGGCCTTGGTGGCACCGCGGGTGCGGGTGACGGTCGATTTTCTGATGGCGGAGTGGACTCAAACGCCGGCCCTGCATGTCACGCTGGAGCAACTCAAGAAACTGTCTGTTGCCTAGAGCTGCGCTGGTTGCGGTCAGACCAGGTTAGCCAGCGGAAGGCCCTGCGCCAGCGCCAGCAACCCGCTGGTCTGGTTGGTGATGGCCTGCACGGTGTCAGGCTGCAGCCGGTGCAGCCAGCGCTGCGGCAGGCGGGAGGCCCCGCAGCGCGCGCCGGCCAGCATGCCGACCAGGGCACCGGTGGTGTCGGCATCGTCACCCTGGTTTACGGTGGCCACCAACGCGTCTTCAAAGTCGTCGTGCTGCGTCCAGTAATGCAGCACGGTTTGAACGGTGTCCACCACATAGGCGGTGGCGCGGCCCCGGTAGGGTGTGAAGCCGAAGACCGGGTTGTCGGTTACCCACTGCGCGACCCACAGCCGGGCCGCAGTTAGGTCCGCCCCCGCCAGCAGCAGGCCCAGCAGGCGGCCCAGGCCCAGCGTGGCGGCGTCGGACAACGGGTGGTGGTGGGTCAGGCGGGCCTGGGCGATGGACAGCCGTGCAAAGGCGGCATCGTTGCCCAGCGTGGCCAGCACACCGGGCAGGTTGCGCATCAATGCGCCGTTGCCGCCATCGCCGGGGTTGAATGGCCCCTCCAGCGTGCCTTCGTGCAAAAAGCGCTGGATGCCGCGTCGGCAGGTGTTGCCGCAGTCCACTGGCTTCGCTTTAAACCACTGCACATAGGCATGGCCAATGCCGCGCACCAGTCTGTTGTCGCCATGGGCAAATTCGCTCAAGGCCGGGATGCCACCCTGCAGCAACGCAGCACCCAGCGCCAGACTCATGGTGGTGTCGTCGGTCACCTGGCCGCGTGCGAGCTTGAGCCAGCCGCCACCCACGATCTCGCGGTGCACACCGTATTGCAGCGCGATTTCGCGCGGGCGCATGAACTCCACGGTAGCGCCCAGCGCGTCACCAATCGCAAAGCCGAGGTAGGCGCCCAAGGCCTTGTCAAACAGCTCACGCATAGCGGGCCACCACGGCATAGTCGCCACCCAGCGCCAGCACCTCGCGCTCGCCCTGCATGATCTGGCCCGGCAAAAGGTCGGGGAAGACCAGCACTTTGCAGGCGGGCACCTGCACCTCAAACACCCAATCGCCAAAACAGGAGGCATCTTCCTGCGACAGGCTGAAGGACACGAGGTTATTCAGGCGCACCGTGCAGCTACGGTCTCGCAGGCTGCCCGCAACAACCTGCTCCTCGCACTGGTTGCTGCCCCGCCACAGGCGCAGATGCCGCTGGGGCGTGCTGGCACCCGATGGCGCGTAGCGGCGCAGTGCCCATTGGCAAAACTCGTACAGCAGATCGAGCTGCTGGTGGATGTTGTTGCTGTTGTAGCGGCTGGCCGCCTTCTCTTGCAGGTAGGCCACCCAGGCGGGCGATGGAAAGCGCGCCAGCGGCGCCTTGTGAAAGCTGGGCACCAGGCCGAAGCGGCTCTCCACCCAGCCCTTGAGCACGGCACCGGCAGCGCCATTGGCATCCATGCCCCAGCCCTGCAACAGCTTGCGCCAGCTGCTGCGCCAGCGACGCCGCTCGGCCGCGCCCAGGCTGGCCCACTCGTGCGCTTCGGGTTTGCGCAAACCAAAGGCGATGACCAGGTAGTGCACAAACATGTCGCGCGCCTCGCTCAAGTCCCGGCTGCGTTCCAGCAACGCGAACAGGCCCGCATGGGCCTCCCGCGTGCCGGCAATGGACAGCGCAACCGGGTTGGCGTTGAACGCCGCGCTGGCCAGCAAAGGCGCAGGTACGCCGACCAGATTGGTCGCGTACCAACGCTGGGGCTGGTCTGCGTCATCCGCGTGTGCCACGGCCCGGGCTAAAGGGCATTAGACCGGGCGGTTCTCGTTGGGGTTTCGCACGGGGCCCATCAGCGCTAGGCCTTCTGTGTACGTGATGGTGTCAAAGGTGATGTCGAACTTGAGCGCGGCATCGGCCACCGCGTCGAGCTTGCCGGCGGTGTCCTTCTTCTTCAGGTCGTTCTTTTCCAGGTAGAACAGGTCCAGCAGTTCGTTGTACACCGTGGATTCGTCGATGGGCAGCACATAGAACATGGCGCCTTTGTAGGGCACCTGGTATTTCTTGGACAGGTCGATGTTGTTGCAGAACAAGAAGTATTTGCCGCCGGCGCTCAGGGTGTCACCCAGCACCTCGGCCACGTCTTTCAGGTACTCAAAACTCAGCAGGTAGCCGGCAAAGAACGGCAGGTGCTTTTCACCGACGTTGGCAATAGCAAAGGTCTGGCCGCACAGCAGCTCGGGGGGACGGGCTTCGTCGGCCAGCTTGGGGGCAAAGCGCAGCGCCATTTCACCGCGAAAGCCAAAGCGTCCCGCCTTGGTGGTCAGGTATTTGAGCAAGGGGTTGAGCAGTCGCCCCTCGCTCTCCAGTCGC
>JAUSNJ010000006.1 GCA_030645355.1 Rhodoferax sp.
GCTTTTTGGGCCGGCTTCGTTGCCGTACTGTTGCCGTAAGCAGTGAGCTGTCGCCGCCCGCTGGGAGCGCACCCAATCGTGCTGGCTCCTCGCTCCTGATCGGCAAGTCGCGCATCGGTCCGCATCGCAGCGTAAGCCGACGCCGGCCGATGGCCGGCGTACTCACGCTGACTGGCACCAAGCGGTCATTGGACCCGAGCGGCCTGTGCTGGCCCGAACGGCCGCCGTACGAGGTACAGCCGACATACGCTGACGGCCGGTCGAAAGTGCGCATTCTGCATAGCAGTCGGACACGATCCCGCCGCGCAGGCTGGCTCCCGATGAATGCGCTACGTCAGCAGTTCGCTCGGCTGAACTGGCGCTGGCGACCCCAACCTGACACCCGGCTTTGCAAGCCGGAGGCCCAGAAGCTGCCGTCCAGGTACGCGGCGCGCGAGCGTTCAGACCTTGAACTCGTCGGCCGTGATGCCGAGTCTGCGCAGCTTGTCGTGCAGCGTCTGTCTGGCAACGCCGAGTGCGGTGGCCGTGGCCGCCTGGTCGCCCTTCTTGCGCCTGAGCTCTTCGACGATCAGCGAGCGCTCATAGTGCTCCACCTGCTGCGGCAGGCCGTGGGGCAGTGCACCCGCCCGCTCACCGGCACCTCGGTCCAGCGTCATGTGGTCGCCCAGCAAACCCAGCACGAAGCGATCTGCCACGTTGTGCAGTTCGCGCACGTTGCCGGGCCAGGCGTAGGCCATCAGTTCGGCCATTTGCGCGCTACTCGGTATCGGCGCCGTGCGCTCGTAGCGGCTCGCGGCCAGCAGCGTGAAGTGCTCGAACAGCAAGGGAATGTCTTCACGACGCTCGCGCAGCGGTGGCAGTTCGATGAAGGCAACGCCGATGCGGTAGTACAGGTCGGCGCGGAACTCGCCCGCCTTCACCATGCGCTCCAGATCCCGGTTGGTGGCGAGGATCAGGCGCACATCCACCTTCACCGCCGTCGAACCCCCGACACGCTCGAACTCGCGCTCCTGCAACACGCG
>JAUSNJ010000036.1 GCA_030645355.1 Rhodoferax sp.
TCCAGCAGCGTGCCGCAGGAGTGGCTGGCCATCATTCGCCAGTTTGGCGGCGACATCAAAGAGACCTATGGCGTGCCGGTGGAAGAAATCCAGCGCGGCATCCAGAGTGGTGTGCGCAAGATCAACATTGACACCGACATCCGCCTGGCCATGACCGGCGCCATGCGCCAGGTGTTCGCCCAGCAACCCAGCGAGTTCGACCCGCGCAAGGCGCTGGTCGCGGCCAAGAATGCGGCGCGCGGCATTGTGAAGGCGCGCTTTGAGGCCTTTGGCTGCGCGGGGCAGGGCGGCAAGATCAAGCCGGTGGCGCTGGAGGTGATGGCCAAGCGCTATGCCTGACCCGCAGGCGCAAAACGCTGGACAATACCGGCATGAAACACCTTCTACCGAAAGAAACCTGGGCCCTGTTGCAGCAACAGCCGGATGCGCTATTTGTCGACGTGCGCATGGAAATCGAAGCACGTTATGTGGGCTACCCGCCCGGGGCGGTCAACATTCCGTGGTACGAATTTCCGGCCATGAAGCCCGACGCGGCCCAGTTTGTTGCAGCCGTGTCGGCCAAGAGCACTGGCCCGGGTCAAACCATCGTGCTGATTTGCCGCAGCGGCGAGCGCACCATCGACGCCGGTATCGCACTGGAAAAAGCGGGTTTTGCCAATGTGGTGAATGTGCTGGAAGGCTTTGAGGGTGACCGCGACGACAACGGCCAGCGCTCCACCGAGAGCGGCTGGCGGTTTGACGGTCTGCCCTGGACGCAGTCGTAGATCGACCGGTGGCGCCTTAGCGGATCAGGCGCACGATGCCCAGTGCCTTGAGCACGTACTTCTCGTAGATGGGCTCCGAGGTGCCGTTCTTCATCTTGCGCATGAAGTACTTCTCGAAGGCAATCTTGGCCAGGTGCACCCACTTGCCTTTCTTGAACCAGTTGACGTTGCGCGGCGGGATTTGCGGCAGGGCCACAAAGGCCGCACCGGTGTCGCCAAAGTCGGCCAGGCAAATGGCGTTCCACGTGGCCTTGGTACTGGCCGTGCTGCCATTGAGCTCGTCGGCAATGTTGTGGACGATGGCTGAAATCATGGTCTCAATCATGTAGCCGGTCTTGGGCGCCCCGGTGGGAACCGGTGTGGCCTCTACCGGCGGAATGGCCACACAGACGCCGGCTGAGAAGATGTTCTTGTAGGCCTTGCTGCGCTGGTAGTCGTCGATGATCACAAAGCCGCGCGGGTTGCACAAGTTGGGCACGGCAGCCACTGCGTCCACCCCTTTGAAGGCGGGCAGCATCATGGACATCTTGAACGGCACCTCGTGTTCCTTGAATACGTTGCCGTGGTCATCAAGCTGGGTTACAAACATCTTGCCGGCTTCGACCTTGGTGGTCTTGGCATTGGTGATCCACTTCATGTCGTGGCCGCGCAACTCGGACTCCAGCATGCCCTTGCTGTCCCCCACACCGCCCAGGCCCAGATGCCCGATGTAGGGCTCGCTGGTCACGAAGGTGATGGGCACCTTGTGGCGAATCTTGCGCCGGCGCAGGTCGGTGTCCAGAATGAACGCAAACTCGTAGGCCGGGCCGAAGCAACTGGCAAACGGCATGGCACCGATGACCACAGGCCCTGGGTTCTTGAGAAATTCCTGGTAGTCCTTGAAGAACCCTTCTGCGTGGTCCACGGTGCACACCGAGTGTGTGTGTCCGCCGTGGGGCCCGGAGCCGGGGACTTCATCAAAGAACAGCTTGGGGCCGGTGGTGATGACCAGGTAGTCGTAGTCCACGGTGGCACCATCCTTCAGCGTCAGCCGGTTGGCAGCGGCATCAATCGTCGTCACGGATTTGGGGATAAAGGCGATGCCCTTTTTCTCCAGCATGGGGGCGATGGGCAGGGTAATGGATTCCCGGTCACGCCATCCCACCGCCACCCAGGGGTTTGACGGGGTGAACTGGAAGTAGTCCACCGCGCTGACAACCGTGATGCGGTGCTCGGCGGGGAGCGTTGCCCGCATTTCATACGCGGCGGGCATGCCGCCTATACCAGCGCCCATGATGACGATGTGTGCCATATGCTGTCTCCTGAGAGGGATGGGGATGAAGGGCCTAGAAGCGATGCGTGTACATCAACTGCAGGTTGGTCTGGCCGTGGGCGATGGTGACGCCGGTGCCACTGGTGACGCTGGTACTCGGTGCAACCGTCAGGGCCGCATTGAGCGCATCAGTGCTTGAGGCCTGGTATGCGAATCCCAGGGTGGCATGGTTCTTCACGGTCGCCGGAAACAGGGGGTTCACGGTGGCATCGGGAATCGGGTTGTCCGCCAGGTTCAAGCCGGCGCGCACGGTGAGTTGTTCATTGGCTTTCCAGGCCAGGCCCAGACTCAACACGGTTTGATCCTTCCAGTTCTGTGGCAGCTCAAAACTGACCGAGCCACCCATGCCGGCGCTGTCAAATCGCATCTTGAAGCCCTTCATAACCTCGGCCCAGGCGATGGATTTGATGTCTGCCGCCAGCATCAGATTGGGTTGCACCTGCCAGCTGCCACCCACGGCCAGTACGGCTGGCATCTGGAAGTTGATGACCGTGATGCGGCCAGCGTCGACAAAGGACGCGGTGCTGGCGCCACCGGGGTTTGCCGTCATGCTGGCGGAACTGACGCTGGTCTTCATGTCGTCCAGCGCAGACTTGAGGCGATACGACGCACCCAGCGTCACGTCCTTGTTGACCTTGACGGTGCCGCCGAACTTGGCGCCGTAGCCGGTGGCTTTTGCCGCGCCGGTAAATTTGTTGTCGTCGGTGAAATTGAGGCGGGCCCAGGTGGCACTGTTGAGCGCACCGGCGCCAATGGCACCACCCAACTGTCCTGTTCCGCCCGTGACCATGCTACCCAATTGCATGGGGGTGGCGGCCATCTGCATGTCGAGCCCGGACCACATGTAGTCCAGGGTTGCGCCCACCGTCACATTGGGGTTGACCTGGTAGGCCAATGGAATGATGAGGTTGCCCACGCTCAGCTCGGAGCGCACTGGCTCACCCGAGCCCATGGCCATGAAACTGTTGGCGGCGTATTCCGTGCCCATGCCGCCCTGCGCGAACATGCCCAGGCCATAAGTCAAGGCACCTGAACGGCGGGTATAGCCCACCGCAGGCATGGTGTAGGCGGTGCCACCGGACTGCGCTTCGGGCATGCCCGGCACGCTGCTGGTCACCTTGGGTCCGAGGAAGCCCAGCGCGATGTCCAGGCGCGCCTCTGCCGAACCCAGTGCCAGGGTGGCCGGGTTTTGGGCCATGGCCGCCGTGCCATGGTCGAAGGCCTGGGAGGCACCCCCCATGCCGGTGGAGATGGGGCCATAGCCCTCCATCAACATGCCGTTGGTGGCGTGGGCCGCGCCGGCGGCCAACAGGGCGCACAGCGGTGTCAAGGCGAAGAATTTCTTGGATGCGGTCATGGTTTGTCTCCGGTTTTTTAATAGTGAACGAGGGCTGGGGATTCAAGGGGATGGAAGTGGGAATAGCGGTTACCAGAAAGCCATCAAGCGGCCTTTGACGACTTTGGATTCGATGCGTTTGAGCGGGCTGTCGCCGTTCTTGATGCAGTCCCCGCTTTTGGCATCGAATTGCCACTGGTGTTTGGGGCAGGTAAGCGTGGTGCCCTGGAGCGCCAATTCGGGGATGTTGGTGCTCTGGTGCGGGCAGCGGCTGTCAAAGACGGAGATCTTTCTTTTCTCGCGGTAAATGAACAGGCCCATGCCATCGCACTCGGTGCGCTGCACTTCACCATCCTGGGCCTCTGCGCTGGCCATCACGTCGTGCCAGCGGGCGGGCTCAGCGGCGGCTACGGGCGCCTGGCCAGGCATGGCAGTGTCTTGAAACTCGGGCAGCTTCATGTCCAGAATAACGTCGACGGCCCAGATGATTTTTGCCAGGCCGAGTGCCGGAAATGCCATCAACAGGGCGTCCAGAACCTCTACAGAGGTACAGCCCTCGCGCAGGGCGCGGCGCAGGTACTGGCGCAGGCCCCGGTCGGTCTGGGCGTGCACCTTGGTGATGACCGAAATCAGGTTCTTGGTCTTGGGGTCCAGGTGTTTGCCGGCATCCTTCAGGAACGCAAAGTAATGGCCCAGCGCGTCGGGGCGGGCTTTCAGCAGGTAGTTCAGGGCGTCGCTCATAGAGTGTGCATGTTGAGGTTGTTAGAAATGCAGGACCAGCACGGGGTATTCCGACAGCCCCATGACCTTTTGCGCCACGCCGCCGACCAGTGCGCGGCCGATGCGGCTGTCACCGCGGCTGCCCATGACGATCAGGTCGGAGCCGCTGGCTTCCCGCGCCGCCAATATTTCAGTGAAGGGTTTGCCCACGCGCACTTCGCCTATCGCCGCTACGCCGTCGTGCTGCGCCTGCTCCACCATCTGGTTGATAAGAGCCTGTGCCTGCGCACGCAGGCCCTCGGCGGCGACCACGCTGACCACGTGCAGTGGCAATCCGCATTGGGCAGCCACACCCGTTGCGATGGCGACGATGGGGCGCCCGTCTTCGGTTGGGTCTACCGCCACGAGCACGCGCTGGCTCCACATGTTGGCCTCGGGGGGAACGATCAACACATGACAGGGCGCGTGTGCGACCACTTTGCTGACCATTTCGCCGACCAGCAGGTTGGCCAGCAGCCCACGCTTGCCCCGGCGGCGGATGATGATCATTTCAGAGTCTGTGGCGCGGGCTTCCTCAATGATTTCAAGGTAGGGCTCTTCGCCGCGACGCACACGCAGGTCAATCGCCACCTGTGCGGTGCTGGCGTGCGTGCGCAGCTTCGCGATCTTGGTTGCCGCTTCCTGCTCTGCCCGGGCTGCAATTTGGGGTGCCAGCGCTTCGTATTCGGGGTTGCTGACCAGCGGCACGACGGTCGCCAGTGGCAACTGGCAGCGTTGCGCCAATGCAAAAGCCATCTTCTCCGCGCCTACGTCGAATTCACTGCATTCGGTGGCCAGCAGCAGGCGTGTAAACAGATGGGCCATGCTCAATGTCCTCCCGTCAGAATGCCGGAGGCCGCCAGCGCCAGTACTGCGATCACCGCCATGCATATGCCGGCATAGACGTAGTCGCGCCGTTTCAGATACAGGGGAATCAGGCCCAGCAGCGGCGGCAGGGAGCATCCCGACAGCAGCGCAATGCCGACCAGCCCGGACAGGTCGCCCTTGTGCGCCAGTGCCAGCCAGCCCCAGCCCGTGGGTGTGCCGGTTTGGTGCAGGTAGGCTGCCACGGGCAGGTTCCAGGCCGTGGGCAACTGTTCCAGCGGCACATGCGGTGGTAGTACCCCAAACACGTAGGCCGCAAAGCTCAGCACCAGGGCCAGCACGCCAATGCGCGCCCCCCAATCCAGCAAACGGGCGTAGCGCAGCGCTTCAAGCTGTTGTGTCATACCCATACCCCCAGGCCCTTGAGCAGGGCACGAATGCCGGCAAACAGCAACAGTGTGATGACCATCTTGCGGATGACCGAGCCCTTGAGCACATGCAGCAAACGGGCCCCGATGCGCGCGCCCAGCATCATGCCGACGACTGACGGCACAGCGATCATCGGCAATACGGCACCCCGGTTCAGGTATACCCATGCGGCAGATGAATCGACCAGCGACAGCACCAGGCCCGAGGTGCCGGCCGACACCTTGAGCGGTGCCCCCATCAGCAGGTTGAGCGCTGGCACATTGGCCCAGCCTGCGCCAATGCCAAACATGCCGGCCATGACGCCGATGGCCAGAAAGATGAGCAGCCCCAGCGGCGTTCGGTGCACCTGCCAGTTGATGGCCTTGCCGGACGCTCCATCCACGAACACACCGTGGATGCCCAGTGCGGACGACAGCCTGTCGGGCTGCGCGACGTGGGGAAATTCAGACTTCTTGGAAAACAGCATCAGTGTCACGATGCCCAGCACAATCATGCCCAGCGCGGTCTGAATGACCGATGCCGGTAACGCAAGCCCCAGCAAGGCGCCCGCAATCGAACTCATGGACGCCAGTAATGCCAGCGGCAGCGCCAGGCGCAGGCTGGACAGCCCACCGCGCAACAGCATCGGCCCGGCTGCCAGCGCGCTGGCCAGCGCCACCAACAGGCCCGCGCCCCGTACAAAGTCCAGATGAAAGGGAAAGAAGCCGCCGATGATGGGCACAAACAGCGTGCCTCCGCCAATGCCCGCCGGCACCGCCACGATGCCAATGAAGAAGCAGGTCATGAACAAGGCCAACGGCCAGAACCACCAGGGCATGGTGCTGGCGGGCATTACGCTGTCTGCCGCAAACGCTGGCGCAACCAGCAGCATCAGAATCACGGGCATCCACCACGCCGCATGCAAACCGCGCCCCGTTCCGAGAGCGGGCGGCGCAGAGCGGGCGATGGATGGGTTCAATACCTGCATGGTTGCCTAAAGGGCTTTGCGGATCGTCATGGCCCCACGAATCTGACCAATGGCGTAGCCGGTACCTTTGTCAGCGGGGTAGAGGGCCTGCAGTCTGGAGGTGACTTCCGGTTTGAGTTTGTCTGCGGGACCATGACAAGCCACACAGATCTGCTGGACAGGCAGGGCCTTCATGTAGCGGTATTCCTTGCGTTCGCCATCGGCCACGATCTCTCCTTTTTCCAGGGTGGCTGGGCTTTCACCCGCTGCAGCCCGGCGGTCGAAGTCCTCCAGCGCAGCACGCTCCCAGGCATCTGGTACGGCCTTTGGATTGCGGTTCAGCAGGCTCACGCGGCGTATGCCCCAGCCAGTCTGTTCAGAGGCTGCTTTGGCCATCTGGGGCGCTCTGTCCTTGCAGACATCGATGGCGGATTCGGGTCCGCCCTTGGCGATTTCGTCCGTTAGTACTTGTAGCAATTTGGGCGGAACACTAGTGGCCACCTTGCGAGCGTCGTCTAACCAGGTCGCATCCTGCGCATAGGCGGTCAAGCTGGACAACAGGAGCATGGATACAAGTGTGTGTTTCATTTAGGAACTCGTTCAGGAGATGTTTTGGTAGTACAGGTTCTGCGGGTGGTTGGCCTGCGCAAAAAAGAACCAGCGCTCTGCCAGCAAACCGAGGTACTGCATGGCGAAGGCAATGAACAGCATTTCCCTGGAGGCCGCAATCACACCCAGTGCCATGCACAACAGCGGCAAGGGGAAGACCAGCAGCAAAAAGCCCCACTTCACGGTCAACAATAATTCCGGGCTGTGGCCATGGAAGAACTCACGCGTGTTGAACGACCCGCCCATGAATCCCTGCGCCTTTTGCACGATGCGGGGGTGCTTGATGCCAATGGCGCTTTGCAGCGTGGACTTCGGTTTAAGGCGCGCGTTGCGATGCAGGGAGGCGCCACGCGTGACCCAGGCCAGCAGCGTGAGTGCCGTTGTTGCCAGTGCGTAGGGTTGGACCAGGGCGGATAACCCCGTTAACCCTGCCAACAGCGTGGCCAGCATCAGCCCGGACGCGCAACCCAGCAACAGGTAGTTGATCAAAGTCAGCGGGCTGGCCCATTCCTGCAAAAAGCGCACCGATGCATAAATCATCGCCGTGCAGACAAAGAGCGCGATGCACGCCAGAGTGGTGGCTGCGCCGATCAGTTGCGTATTGCCACGCTCCAGAGCGTGTGATCCGGCATACATGAATACGCCCAGCATGAACAAGGGCAGTGCGATGACCTCGCGTGACAGCCAGGAGGTGCGCCACATGGCGGCCGACCGCCATGCGCGTTCTGGGTGACCCAGGTGAAAGAACGAGGCAACCAGACCCAGCGCAGACAGCACCAGCGCTACGGCGCTGCCGTTGACCAGGAAGCCTTTGCTATCTGCTGGGCCCAGGCCACCCAGGCCAATCAGCTCGGTGCCATACAGCGCCAGGAAAAGCCCCTGTGCGGCGCCAATGAGGGTGGTCAGGAAGATGACTGAAAAAGCGGGTTGCATAGTGGGTCGTGCAAGGTTGTGCTGGGAGCGGGGCGTTAGGTGGCGAAGTCTTCGCGGCCCGGGTCGCGGTGGGCATGTTCGGGCAACTGGCCATCGATCTTCAGCGGGTTGTCCACGCGCTCCAGATCTTCGGCGTGGATGCGGATTTCGGTCTTGCGCCGCGGCAGGTAGTGGTTGGACGGGCTGGTGCCCCATTCCGGCATAAGCTGGTAGCCGCCACGCTCGGCAATGGCCCGGGACACCACCGATTCCGGATCGTGGATATCCCCAAACAGGCGGGCATTGGACGGGCAGGCCAGCACGCAGGCGGGTTTGCGTTCGGAGGCGGGCAGGGCGGTGTCGGTGACGCGGTCCACGCACAGCGTGCACTTGGTCATCACCTTGCGCTCTTCGTCCAGCTCACGCGCGCCGTAGGGGCAGGCCCAGCTGCAATATTTGCAGCCAATGCACTTGTCGTAGTCCACCAGCACAATGCCGTCCTCGGCCCGCTTGTAGCTCGCGCCAGTGGGGCACACCGGCACGCAGGGTGGGTCTTCGCAGTGCAGGCAGGACTTGGGAAAGTGCACCGTTTGCGTGTTGGGGAACTCGCCCACCTCAAAGGTCTGCACCCGGTTGAAAAACGTGCCGTTGGGCTCGGCGCCATAGGGGTTGATGTCGACCAGCGAACCCGCCGTGCCTGAGGTGTTCCACTGCTTGCAGCTGGTGACGCAGGCGTGGCAGCCGACGCAGACATTCAGGTCAATGACCAACGCGAGCTGTGTCATAGCGAGCGCTCCTGTCTTTCGAGCTGGGTCATTTGCTGTTCCCCCGACCCGCAAAGTAGGCCCTCCACTTCGGCACTACCTGTTGCACCCCGGGTGCAGCCGGCACGGCCTTGAACTGCGGCGAGGTCTGCTCCGGCTCATCATCCTGTGCCTTGTAGATGCGCACCCGCACGTCGTACCACGCGGCCTGGCCGGTGATGGGGTCCGAGTTGGAGATGGCAGCCCCGGCGCTGGATGGCGGCAAAACCTCCGAGATCAGGTGGTTGAGCAGAAAACCGCGTTGGGATTCATTGGCGTCCGCAGTCAAGTTCCAGGCGCCAGCCGACTTACCAATCGCGTTCCAGGTCCACACGGTGCCGGGCTCCACCGCTTCGGAGTAGCGGCACATGCAGCGCACCTTGCCCCACTGGGATTCGACCCACATCCAGCCGCCGTCTGCAATGCCTTCGGCAGCGGCAGTCTTGGTGTTGACGAAGAGATAGTTGTGGGTGTGGATCTGGCGCAGCCAGGCGTTTTGCGAGTCCCAGGAGTGGTACATCGCCATGGGGCGCTGGGTGATGGCGTTCAGTGGGTATTTGGCCGTGTCGGTGGCTTGTTCTTCCAGCGGCACGTAGTAGAACGGCAGCGGATCAAAATAGGTCTCCACCCGTTTGCGCAGATGTGCTGGTGGCTGCTTGCCGGGGCGCTTGCCCTGCGCGGCGCGGCGGAAACCCTGCAGAAACTCGGAATAGATGTGGATGACGATGGGGTCCTTGTCACGCCGGATGCCGATCTTTTGTGCCCATTCCATGTAGCCCTGGTTCCAGTTGCGCATGTACTGGTATTCCAGCGGCATCTCGTAGTGGAATACGCAGTTGTTCTTCTCGTACATCTCCCACTGCTTGGGGTTGGGCTCGCCGCGCATGGACTTTTCGCCGCCCTTGCCGCGCCAGCCGGCCAGAAAGCCGATGCCCGACCCCGGAGCGGTTTCGTAGTTGACGATGAAGTCGGTGTAGCCCTTGAACTTGCGCGAGCCGTCTGCTTGTGTGAAGGCGGGCAGCTTGAGCCGGCCCGCAAGTTCCACCAGCACTTCCTGAAAAGGCTTGCACTCGCCTTTGGGCGCCACGACGGGAATGCGAACGGCATCCACCGGGCCATCGAATTCGGAAATGGGCCGGTCCAGCATCGACATGGTGTCGTGCCGTTCCAGGTAGGTGGTGTCGGGCAGGATCAGGTCGGCAAAGGCCGCCATTTCCGACTGGAAGGCATCGCACACCACCAGGAACGGGATCTTGTACTCGCCGCTGT
>JAUSNJ010000144.1 GCA_030645355.1 Rhodoferax sp.
GCGCTTCTTGATGATGGCGAACATCAGCTCCTGCTTGCGCATGCGGCCGGTGTTTTCAATCTCAAGTTCTTCGGCTTGCTTGAGGACTTCCGACACGTGCAGTGCCTTGAGTTCGTTTAAGTGCATGGAATGGGTCCCGTGGGGGAAATGACCGAAAGTTCGGAGTAATGAGAAGAAATTCAGGGGGAGGGGGGTGAGGCAAGACCTGTCACTTGGCCTCGGTGTTCTTAGCCCGGGAAGCGGGACCAGCCCTTGTGGGTCGCTGGTAAACGGTTTGAATTATGACAGGAAAAAAAGCGACCGCGAAGCTGTGTCGCGGTCGCGAGGCCGAAATCAGGCCAGTTGCTGGTCAATAAAGGCAATCAACTGGGCTTTGCTCAGTGCGCCGACCTTGGTGGCGGCCAATTGGCCATCCTTGAACAGCATCAACGTCGGGATGCCGCGAATGCCAAATTTGGCCGGAATTTCGCGGTTTTCGTCCACGTTCATCTTGGCAATATTGAGCTTGCCTTCGTACGCCGTGGAGACTTCATCCAGAATGGGGGCAATCATTTTGCAGGGGCCGCACCATTCGGCCCAATAGTCCACCAGAATCGGCTGTGCAGACTTCAGCACATCCGCTTCAAAAGTGGCGTCGGTTACGTGTTTGATCAGGGCGCTGGCCATGGAGATTCCTTTTGGAGTTTGCAATACATCTAAAGTGGCGGTCATTGTGACAGAAACCAAGATCTTCCCGGGTATCCGGCCGCTATGACCAGCATAGAAAAAATTGATTTCCCCACCCTGCAGGCTGCCGAGACTTGGAGCGCCCATCCGTCGGTGCAGGTGTGGACCCATCCGGCAACCGGTCTTCTGGCGGCCATTCGCGCCGCAATGCAGCAACGCCAGGCGCATCCCGCGCGCACCGTGGTGTTGCTGCCTTATGCCCAACTGTTGCCGCTGGCGTCCCGGCTGTGGGCCGCGTGCAGTCCCGATGGCTTTTCCCCGCAGTTTGAAACCACCCAGAACTGGAGCGCCCGCATTGGCTGGGCGCAGCCGGGTGCGACGGATATTGCGTTCGACATGGCGCTGGACACACTGACCGCAGCGGCACTGCTGCGCGCGGCGGGAATGGGCGCCCACCAGGACAGCCTGGCCGGTTTGCTGGTGCAGGCCGCGCACCAATTGGCCCCGCTGGCCGCCGCCAGTGCGCCCGGTGACCGTGGCCATTGGGTTGCAGTTGCCCGGCGTGCGGCGGTGGTCGGGATGGAAAACCCGGCACTGGCTCAGGAAGCGGCCGTGGCGCGCATTGCGGTGGAGTGGGCGGGTCAGTCGGCCTATGCCAGCGACCTGCTGTTTGATGCCAGTGTTCGCTCGGGGGTGGACTGTCTGCTGCTGGTGCAGGGCTTTGCGGTCGACCCCATGGTGGCCGCACTGCAGCAGTTTTGGGGTGAACGCCTGGTCTGCCTGAGCCTGGCTAATGCCGATGGACTGGCCCCTGGGGGAGGCGCCAGTGCGATTGCGTGGCATGCCTGCCTTGATGCCGAAGACGAGGCGCAGCGCACGGCTGCCTGCGCCATTGCGCACATTGCCGCCGGGCGTTTTCCGTTGGCACTGGTGTCCACGGACCGCGCGCTGACGCGCCGTGTCCGGTCGATGCTGGAGTCCGCCGGGGTTCAGATCCGTGATGAAAATGGCTGGAAACTGTCCACCAGCCACGCTGCGGCCCAGGTCATGGCGTTGCTGAAAGCCGCGGTCTGGAATGCCGCGTCTGACGCGGTACTGGCCTGGTTGAAGGGCGCACCGGCACTCTCTGCAGGGGTGACGGAGTTGGAGGCTGCCATCCGGCGCGACCAAAGCAGCAACTGGCGCAGCGCCGCCACGGGGCCAACGGTCCAGAAGTCTGCGACTGGTTTACAGGTCCATGCTGCCGCCAGCGCGGTGCTGGAAGGGCTGAAGGGCACGCGCACTCTGGCGGGCTGGCTGCAGGCCCTGCGCGTGGCGTTGCAGGGCAGCGGCAACTGGGACGCCCTGCAGCTTGATGGTGCCGGGGCAAAGGTCCTGGCAGCCTTGCGGCTGACGCAGCCTGCATTGCACGCATGGGAGCGTCTGCTGGAAGACGCTTTGTGGGCAGGGCGGCGCCTGGATTTGGCCGAGTTCACCGCCTGGGTGAACCAGGCGATGGAAGGCGCCAGTTTTTCACCACCGTACCCGCAGCACGAGCAACTGGTCATCCTGCCCATGAGCCAGATGCTGGCCCGGCCGTTTGCGGCCGTGGTGCTGGCGGGCTGTGATGAAGTGCGCTTGAACCCGTCGCCCGAGCCACCCGGTGGCTGGACGGCCGCGCAGCGAGCCGCCCTGGGGTTGCCGTCGCGGGAGTCCCTGCAGGCGGTGGCCGCCGCGGCCTGGCACCACGCGCTGCGCACGCCGTTTTGCGATGTGTTGTGGCGGTGTGGTGATGACGCGGGTGAAACCCTGCTGCCCAGCACCCTGGTGCAGCAGGTTCAGTTGGCCAGGGGTAATCCGCCGCTGGCCCAGGACCCGCGGGTCGGGCGCCGGATCGCACCGGCACCGGTGCTGCCGCCGCTACCGACGGGGAGCTTGGTGCCGGTGGGCCACTTGTCCGCCAGCGCCTACGAGGATTTGCGCAATTGCCCCTACCGCTTTTTTGCGATGCGCCAACTCGGCCTGCAGTCCGTCGAGGAACTGGAGGGCGCAGTCGACAAGCGCGACTTTGGCGTGTGGCTGCACGAAGTGTTGAAACGTTTCCATGAGGCCTGGGCCGCGCAGGTCCAACCCGACATTGCAGACAGACGGGTTTTGCTCGACGATGCCAGCTTGCAGACCACGCATGCCATGGGGCTGGGTGAGGGAGAGTTTTTACCGTTTGCCGCCGCATGGCCGACGGTGCGTGACGGCTATCTGCGCTGGCTGGCGGGTCACGAGGCGGCGGGTGCGGTGTTTGTCAGCGCGGAGACCGCAAAAAGCCAGGGGCTGGGCCCGGTCAAACTGGTAGGCCGTATCGATCGAATCGACCGCCTCCAGGATGGTACGCACCTGGTGCTGGACTACAAGACCGAGGCCAGCGCCAAGACCGCTTCACGGGTCAAGCAAGCGATGGAGGACACCCAGATGGCCTTCTACGCCGCCTTGCTGCCCGACGACCAATTGCAGGGCGCTTACGTCAATGTCGGAGAACGCGATGGCACCAAGGCCTATACGCAAACCGATGTGGTGGAGGCCCGGGACGCCCTGATTAACGGCATCCTGCAGGACATGGCGCGCATTGCCGGCGGTGCGGCCTTGCCCGCGCTGGGCGAAGGCTCCACCTGTGACTTCTGCCAGGCCCGCGGCCTGTGCCGAAAGGATTTTTGGGCATGACGACTCAAGCCGCTTTTGAACACAACGGCAGCACCATCGAGCGGGCCCGTTTCTACGCCATTGCCTGCGACCCCCGCCGCAGCGTGGCGGTGGAGGCTTGTGCTGGCGCCGGCAAGACCTGGATGCTGGTGTCGCGCATGGTCAGGGCGCTGCTGGACGGCAGCGCGCCGCACGAGATTCTGGCCATTACCTTTACCAAAAAGGCCGCCGGCGAAATGCGTCTGCGCCTGCAGGAGTGGTTGCTGCAGTTTGCCGCGCAGGACGATGCGGCGCTGCGCCAGGAACTGCTGGCCCGAGGCTTCACACAGGAACCCACCATTGCACAGCTGCAGACCCTGCGCGCTTTGCACCCAACGCTGCTGCAGGCCGGGCGGCCAGTGCAGATCCGCACCTTCCACAGCTGGTTTGCCGCGCTGTTGCGCAGCGCGCCACTGCAGGCACTCACCGACCTGGGCCTGCCCACCCAGTACGAGTTGCTGGAGAACGACGCCCAGGCCGTGGCCCTGGTCTGGCCGCGCTTTCAGAGCCGCGTGGCCGCGGACGCGTCGGCCCGGCAAGACTATGGAGACGCCGTGGCCACCCATGGCCGCCACCAGACGCAAAAGGCACTGGAATCGGCCTTGTCCAAACGCGTGGAGTTTGCGCTGGCTGATGCCAATGGCGTGGTCGACGCGTCGGTGCAGCATTTTGCCGCGCAGTACCCGGACTTTGCCGGTGTGCCCACACCTGCTGCCTTGCTGGACAGCGCACGGGTACGCAGCCTGCTGCTGGATGCCGCCCGGCTGCTGGGTGCGTCCACCCTCAAGACCTGCCTGGAGGCCGCCACCGCGCTGGAGCAGGCCGTCACCGCCGGCGACCTGGCCGCTGCGCAGGACGCCCTGCTCACGCAAAAGGGCACACCGCGCAAGCTCAGCGACAAGCTGGTCGGCATTGAGACCGTGCGCCAGGCGCAGGACTGCCTCATTGAGATCGCCCAGGCCCAGGCGCAGCACGAGGCCTGGCTGCACCAGCAGCGCCTGGCCCGCTTGAGCCGGATGCTGGTGGTGGAGTACGCCCAACTCAAACGCGAGCGTGGCTGGATCGACATGGGTGACCTGGAGCGCGCTGCGCTGGCGCTGATGGCCGACCCGGTGCTCAGCGGCTGGGTGCAGGAGCGGCTGGACGCCCGCGTGCGCCACCTGATGATCGACGAGTTCCAGGACACCAACCCCTTGCAGTGGCAAGCCCTGAGCGCGTGGCTGTCCAGCTACTCCGGGGCCGGGCAGGCACCCAGTGTGTTTCTGGTGGGCGACCCCAAGCAAAGCATTTACCGGTTTCGCCGCGCCGAGCCGCAGGTGTTCAAGGCCGCGCAGCGCTTTGTCGCGCAGGGCCTGGGCGGCGACCTGCTGAGCTGCGACCACACCCGGCGCAATGCCCCGGCCATCATGGGCCTGGTCAACACGGTCATGGGGCAGGCCCAGAACGCGGGCGAGTTTGAAGGGTTCCGGAGCCACAGCACCGAGTCGGTTGCGCAGGGCGCTGTTCTGAAGCTGCCGCGCATCGCCCGGGAAGCCGTCGCCGAGGACGCCGATGCCAACACTGACGCACAGGCCGCCGTGTGGCGCGATTCCCTGACCACACCCCGCGTGGTGGCCGAGGAAACCCGCAAGGTGCTGGAGTGCCGCCAGGCCGCCGGGTGGCTGGCCCAGCAACTGCAGGACGGTGTGCTGCAGCCCGGTGATGTCATGGTGCTGGCCCGCAAACGCGAACGCCTGGGGCTGATGCAGGCCGAGCTGGCCCGGCTGCACATCCCGGCCCAGCAACCCGAAAAGAACGAGCTGGCCGACATGCCGGAGGTGCAGGACCTGGTGGCGCTGCTGGATGTGCTGGTGTCGCCAGCGCATGACTTGTCGCTGGCCCGGGCGCTGAAGTCGCCGCTGTTTGGCGCCGACGATGACGACCTGGTCCAACTGGTGCTGTGCAAGCGGGCTTTGGAAGCCGCGGGAGTCGACCTTGTGGCTGACCCGCAAACAGGCGACGCGTCTGCACGGCCCGCCAAAGTGCCTTGGCTGCAAGTGTTGCAGCTGGCCAGCGGTTTGCCTCCCGCGTTGGCCCCACTGGGTGAGCGCTTGACCCTGTGGAAGCGCTGGGTGGATGCGTTGCCTCCGCATGACGCGCTTAGCGCCATCTTCCACGACGGTGACGTGCTCGCCCGCTATGCCGCGGCCAGCCCCGCCAGCCAGCGCGACGGCGTGCTGGCCAATCTACGGGCGCTGCTGGCGGCGGCCTTGCAGGTGGACGGCGGGCGCTACAGCACGGCCTATGCGCTGGTGCGCGCACTGCGCGCCGGTGGCATCCGGGCGCCGGTGCGCGCCGAGACCATGGCTGTGCGCCTGCTGACCGTCCACGGCGCCAAGGGCCTGGAGGCCCCCCTGGTCTTGCTGCTGGACACTGATGGCGAGTCCATCAAGTCCCAGACCATGGGCGTGCTGGTCGACTGGCCGGGCGAGGCCACCCACCCGCAGCGTTTTGTGTTTCTGGCCAGCGAATCCAAACCCCCGGCCTGTGTTGCCGACGCCCTGGCAGTGGAGCAGGCCGCGCGCCGGCGCGAAGAGCTCAACGCCCTGTATGTGGCGCTGACCCGCACCCAGCGCACGCTGGTGGTGTCCAGCCTGCAGCCCCATATCACCAACCCGGGCAGTTGGTGGCAGCGCCTGCAGGACCACGCCGAAGACGCGACGTGGCAAGCGTTGGCGGACGGTGGTGAACCGTCGGAAAGCCTTGCGGATGGCGACTTCACCCTTTTGTGTTTGCCAAATATGCCGCTAGCCCTCGTGGAATATGCACAAGCAGCTATTGAAAACATAGCAAACCCCAGTCCGGCAGAAACTGAGGAGGAAGACGGCGACACGCTGGACTCGCGCATCGGGCAGGCCATGCACCGCCTGCTGGAGCGCTACCAACCGACGGCGGAGTTGGCGCAGCCGGTGCAGCTGGCGTCCGAAGCGCAGCAAGCGGCAATAGCCCAGGAGTTTGTGCTGGAGCCCGCGCAGATGGCACAGGCCCACGCCATGGCGCTGGCCATTGTGCAGGGCGAGGGCGCCTGGGCCTGGGACGGCGCCGAGCTGGATTGGCAGGGCAACGAGGTGGCCGTGGTGCAGCGCGGACGCATGCTGCGCGTCGACCGCCTGGTGCGCCGCCGGGCAGCCACGCCAGACGGGGGACAATGGTGGGTGCTGGACTATAAATCGACCCGCCAACCCCACCTTCATCCCGAGCTGTGCGAACAGCTGCTGGGCTACCGCAACGCGGTGGCGCTGGCCCAACCCGGGCAAACCGTACGTGCCGCCTTCCTGACCCCTGATGGCACCTTGATTGAACTCTCCGCCCCATGAATCCTGAAAACCCTTTGACCGTTCCTGCCACCGCGCCCATCACTGTTCCCATCGCCATCATTGGCGGTGGTCCCGCCGGCCTGATGGCGGCCCAGGTACTCAGCGATGCCGGCTTGGCCGTGCATCTGTTTGACGCCATGCCCTCGATTGGCCGCAAGTTCCTGCTGGCCGGCAAGGGTGGGCTCAACCTCACCCATTCCGAAGGCGCGGACACGTTCGCCGGGCGCTACGGCGCACGCCGTGCCGCCATTGAAGACCTGCTGAAGGACTTTGATCCGTCCGCGGTGCGCGCCTGGGCTCTGGGCCTGGGTATCGAGACCTTTGTCGGCTCGTCGGGCCGGGTCTTTCCCAAGGACATGAAGGCCGCTCCGTTGCTGCGGGCCTGGTTGCAGCGGCTGCGCCATCCCGTCCAAGGTCCGGGTGTGCAATTCCACATGCGCCACCGCTGGACCGGCTGGGCGGAGGGCAACGCCTCCACTCTGTGCTTTGACACGCCACAAGGCCCGCTGCAGGTGCGGGCCGCTGCCATGGTGCTGGCACTGGGCGGCGGCAGCTGGGCTCGTTTGGGTTCCAACGGCGCCTGGGTGCCACTGCTCACCGCGCGTGGCGTGGCCGTGGCGCCGCTGCTGCCGTCCAATTGCGGCTTTGACGTGAAAGGCGGCTGGTCCGAGCACTTTGCCAGCCGCTTCGCGGGGCAACCCTTCAAGTCGGTGGCCATCGCCGTGACGACGTCGCAGGGCGTGCAGTTTGAGCGCAAGGGCGAATTTGTGGCCACGGCCACGGGCGTGGAAGGCAGCCTGGTCTACGCCGCGTCCAGCCTGCTGCGCGACGACATCATCCGCACCGGCAGCGCCACCTTCCATCTGGATCTGTTGCCGGACATGCCGCCTGAGCGCGTGCTGGCCGAGGTGCAGCACCCGCGCGGCACGCGCTCGCTGTCCAGCCACCTGAAAAGCCGCCTTCACATCGACGGCATCAAGGCCGGCATGCTGTACGAATGCCTGTCGAAGGAGGTGATGGCCGACCCCGTGCAGCTCGCCGCCGCCATCAAGGCTTTGCCCATCACGCTGACCGCCACGCGCCCCATCGACGAGGCCATCAGCACGGCCGGTGGCGTGCTGTTCGAGGCGATGACGCCAGACTTGATGCTGGAGTCTCTGCCCGGTGTGTTTTGCGCCGGGGAGATGCTGGACTGGGAGGCCCCAACCGGCGGCTATCTGCTACAGGCCTGCTTTGCCAGTGGGCGGCGCGCAGGGCAGGGGGTGCGGCAGTTCTTGCAAGCCAAATAGGGCGCTAGCCCTCGTCGGATCTATGTGAGCTGCTATAAAAGTAGTAGTGCATTCAGGTTGACGGCGGTTCGCCGTTCACCGCGTCCAGACACTGGTTGACCCAGGCGCGTGCCGCGTCCAGATCGTCGAACAGGCGGAAATTGGTCTTGCGTCGGGCGAACAATTCTTCAAACTTGTTGATCATCAGCTGCATGCCTTCCACGTCCGGTGAGGCCACCCAAGCCAGCGCGACTGGCAGGTTGACACTTTCGTGGAAGCGCTCAAGGCCTTGGCCATAGGCGGCAAAGGCCTCGGGGGACATCAATGCGCTCTTGTGCCAGTGCACCAGGGCCGCGATACGGCGCCCCGGCTTCCACTGTTGCACGATCTTGACGCGGGCTGCCGCCAGTGCGTGCAGGGCTTCCAGGTTGAAGGGGCCGGTGGCGTCGTAGTACAGGATGTCGCCCTCGGTCCAGATGCGGAACTCGCCATGGGGCGCGAAACGGCCAGTGCTGACGTCGTTGGAGTGGACCTGGAGCGGGTTTTCTGGGGCGGTGGTCATGGATCGGTGGAGCTTGGAACGAAAACCTGTGCGGTTGCCAAAGCAGCATGCAAGTTTACGACCTCTCCGATCACGATCAGTGTGGGGGGCTTGAGTTCAGCGGATCGGGCGACCGCCGGCAAATCGCGCAAGGTGCCGGTGATGCAACGCTGCTCCGGCAGCGTGGCCCGTTCGATCAGTGCCGCCGGTGTGCTGGCGGGGAGTCCGTGGGCGATCAATTGCTCGCAAATGATGGGCAGCGTGCCCAGGCCCATGTAGATCACAACAGTCTGTTGCGGCCGCGCCAGTGCCTGCCAGTCCAGATCGACCTGGCGGTTTTCCTGCAAATGCCCGGTGGTCAGCACCAGGGTGCGCGCGTGGTCGCGGTGGGTCAGCGGAATGCCGCAAGCAGCCGCCGCGCCCTGGGCCGCGGTGATTCCCGGAATCACCGTGAATGGGATGCCTGCGGCGGCCAGCACCTGTGCCTCTTCGCCGCCACGGCCAAAAATATAGCCGTCGCCGCCCTTGATGCGCAACACCCGGCGGCCCTGGCGGGCCAGGCGCACCATCAGCGCGCCAATCTCTTCCTGCGGCATGGTGTGGCGTGAGGATTCCTTGCCGACATAGATGCGCTCGGCCTGGGCCGGGGCCAGCTCCAGGATGGCATCACTGACCAGGTGGTCGTGCAGCAGCAGCTCGGCGGATTGCAGGGCCCGTAGCGCCTTGACGGTCAACAACTCGGGGTCGCCCGGTCCCGCTCCCATTAACGTCACGAGTGCAGGGGGAATGGCCTTGTAGCTTGTCTGCTGGGGGATTGGTGCGCAATCGTCGAAATTTCTCATGGTTTTCGTCCTAGGGTCGGCTTGGCATATTGGGCCCGGCCCCACGCGGTCTGTCCTTAATTTAGTCTAAGGACAAATGACTTAAGTCAAGCAATGATAGGCACATGTTGCGTGACAACTCCTCCCCGATCAAGGCTGGCCTGCGGCTGTTGTGCCTTGCAACCGTCCTCCTGGCGACACCGGTCGCAGCCCAGCAGGCGCCCACCCGCGAGCAGACGCTGATCCGCATGGTGCGCCAGGACTGCGGTTCCTGCCACGGCATGCACCTGACCGGCGGCCTGGGCCCCGCGCTGACTCCGGCGGCCCTGGCCGACAAGCCGGTGGAGTCGCTGGCAGCCACCATTTACGGCGGGCGTCCGGGTACGCCCATGCCACCCTGGAGAGCCATGCTCAGCGAGGCGGAAGCCACCTGGATCGCGCAACGGCTATTGGCGGGGTTCCCGCAGGAAGCACGGAAATGAACGGTATGAACGGTATGACCCCCAATGCAATGAACCGAAGAAGCCTGCTGGCGGCGTTGGCCGCCCTTCCCCTGCTGCAGAGCGGCTGCGCCAGCTGGTCCGCCCCGGCCCTGGAGGGCAGTGGCGACCTGGGTGTGGTCGTGGAGCGCGCGCGCGGCACGCTGGCCATCATCAACACTTCGCGGCGCGAGCTGGTGGCCGAAGTCACCGGCCTGGGCGATTTGTCTCACGCCTCGGTGGTGTTCTCGCGCGATGCCCGCTTCGCCTATGTGTTTGGGCGCGATGGCGCGCTGTCCAAGGTCGATGTATTGCAGCGCAAGTTGGTTGCACGCATCATGCAGGCCGGCAATTCCATTGGCGGCGCCATCAGCGCCGACGGCACGCTGGTCGCGGCGCAGAACTACACGCCCGGCGGCGTCAAGGTGTTTGACGCCCAGACGCTGGAGCTGGTGGCCGACCTGCCGGCCGAATACGCGCCGGGCAAGCTGTCGCGCGTCGTCGGCCTGGTCGACCTGCCGGGACGGCGCTTTGCCTACTGCCTGTTCGATGCCAACGCAATCTGGATCGCCGACCTGTCCGACGTGCGCAGCCCCAAGCTGACCAAGCTCCAGAACATCGGCAAATCGCCGTACGACGCGCTGGTCACGCCCAACGGCCGCCACTACATCGCCGGCCTGTTTGGCGAGGACGGGCTGGCCATGGTCGACCTGTGGGAGCCCGAGCCGCGCGTGCGCCGCATCCTGGACGGCTATGGCCGCGGGCAGGAGCCCTTGCCGGTCTACAAGATGCCGCATTTGCGCGGCTGGGCCGTTGCCGGCCGCTACGCTTACCTGCCGGCGATTGGCCGCCACGAGGTGCTGGTGGTGGACACGCAGAGCTGGCAGGAGGTGGGCCGCATTGCGGTGGCGGGGCAACCGGTGTTCGTGATCGCGCGGCCCGATGGGCGCCAGATCTGGGTCAATTTCGCGGTGCCCGACTACGACCGGGTGCAAGTCATCGACACGCCGACGCAAAAGATCGTTGCCACGCTGACCCCGGGCAAGGCCGTGCTGCACATGGAATTCACACCGCGTGGCGAGGCGGTCTGGATCAGCTCGCGCGACGACAACCGCGTCAGCGTCATTGACACAGCATCACTGCAGACACTGGCCCAACTGCAAATTGATGCGCCCAGTGGCATCTTTTTCACGTCACGCGCGGCGCGCATGGGGTTTTGACGATGCAGTTCAACCCTCTGTGTCCCAGCAGCCTGCCCGACGCGTTGGCGCTGCTCAATCCCTGGCAACGCAATTTCCCGCTGGTGCGCGAACCCTATTCGGTGCTGGCCCGGCAATTAGGACGCTCCAGCGCTGAAGTGCTGGCAATGCTCAAGACCTTGAGTGGGGCTGGTGCCCTGAGCCGCATCGGTGGGGTCTTCAGTGCCCATGCCGGCGGCGCTGCGCTGCTGTCCGCGATGGCAGTGCCGCCCGAGCGCCTGCAGGAAGTTGCGGCCATCGTCTCGGCCCATCCGGGCGTGAACCACAACTACGAGCGCGAAGACCGCTTCAACCTGTGGTTTGTGATGACCGCCTACGACGCCGAATCGCTGGAGCAAGCCATGCTGGGGCTGGAGCGCGATACCGGGCTGGCTGCGCTGCGCCTGCCCATGGTGCGACCCTACCGCATCGACCTCGGCTTTGACCTGCGCGAGCGCGTGGCCGGTGCCCCGGTGGCGCAGAGTGACCAGCACCTGGCGCCGGTGGTGGCCGACACGGACCGCGCGCTGGCGGCGCTGCTGGAAGAAGGTTTGCCGCTGGTGGAGCGGCCATTTGACGAATGGGCGCTGGCGTTGGGCTGCACGCCAGACCGCGTGCTCGGTAAGTTGCAGGCCTGGCTGGATGCCGGCACGCTGCGCCGCTTTGGCACCATCGTGCGCCACCATGAATTTGGCTTCGACGCCAATGCCATGACGGTGTTCAACGTGCCCGCCGAACTGGTTGACGCGTGCGGCGCGCGCGTGGCTCGGGAGGCCGGCGTCACGCTGTCCTACCGCCGCCAACCGGCCCCAGGCTGGCCCTACAACCTGTATTTCATGGTGCATGGCACCGATCGGTCGGCGGTGCAGGCGGCGATTGCGCGCGTCATCGATAGCTGCGAGTTGGGTGGGTTTGCGCATCAGGTTCTGTTTTCGCGCCAACGCTTCAAGCAGACCGGGGCGCGGCGATTTCGCACGTTGCCCGCAGACTGGTGCGAAGCCGGGCTGGCCAGGACCGAGGTTTCCTATGCTGTTGCCTGAAGAAATCCACCTCATCGACTACCTGCACGGTGGCTTCCCGCTGTCTGAGCAGCCCTACGCCGAGGTCGGCGCCGCGCTGGGCATGGATGAGGCGGCCGTGATCGACTCGCTGCACGGCCTGCTGGAGCGCGGCTACCTGACGCGTTTTGGCCCGCTATTCCAGATCGAACGTGCCGGTGGGCAGTTTGTGCTGGCTGCGCTGCAGGCGCCGGACGAGCGCTTTGAAGAAGTGACGGCGCTGGTTAACGCCTTGCCGGAGGTGGCCCACAACTACCGGCGCGAGCATGCGCTGAACATGTGGTTTGTCGTTGGCGCCGAGTCGCCGCAGGCCGCGGCAGAGGCGATTGCCCGCATCGAAGCCGACACCGGTTTAAAGGTTTACGCGTTCCCGAAAGAGAAAGAGTTTTTTGTCGAGTTGCGCCTGCCCCTGGGCAATGCTGCGACTGATGGAGGCGCGCATGGCACTGTCTGAATTCGACCGCCAGTTGATCGCCGCCACCCAGGGCGGTTTGCCGCTGGTGGCGCGACCCTACGACGCCATCGCCGAGCGCCTTGGGGTCCGCAGTACGAAGGTGCGTGAGCGCCTGGCGCAGATGCAGCAAGAGGGGCTGATCCGCCGCATCGGGGCCGTGCCTAACCACTACCGCCTGGGGTTTGTCGCCAATGGCATGAGTGTCTGGGACGTGGACGATGCGCAGGTGGATAGTCTGGGCGAGCAGATCGGCGCGTTGCCGGGTGTCAGCCACTGCTACCGGCGTCCGCGCTACGTCGGCATTTGGCCCTACAACCTGTTTGCGATGCTGCACGGTCGCGACCGCGCCGAGGTTGAGAAGCAGGCCGAACAACTGCGTGCACTGCTGGGCGCGGCCTGCCGTGCTCATGAGATTTTGTATTCCACCGCCATTCTGAAAAAGACCGGATTGCGGCTGGCAAGAATGGGGCAGAACGCCACTACTGAAAGTTGAAAAACCATGTTTCGTATCACCCAATTTATGCGTGAGCTGGCAAGCGCCCAGGCCACCGGCGTCTATCCCGAGCCAGCCCGCCGCGCCAGCGCCGCCCTGTCCCGACGAGGCCCGGTGGTGATCTGGAATCTGATCCGCCGCTGCAACCTGACTTGCAAGCACTGTTACGCGCAATCGGCCGACCATGACTACGCGGGCGAGTTGAGCACGCAGGAGGTCTTTGATGCCATGGTCGACCTCAAGGCGGCTGGGGTGCCAGCCCTGATCCTGTCTGGCGGCGAGCCCCTGCTGCGGCCGGACTTCTTCGAGATTGCGCAACGCGCCAAGGACATGGGCTTTCACACCAGCCTGTCCAGCAACGGCACGCTGATCGACGAGCCCATGGCCGACACGATTGCGGCACTCGGGTTTGACTATGTCGGCATCAGCCTGGATGGACTGAAAGCCACGCACGACAAGTTCCGTCGCCTGGAAGGGGCATTCGATCTGAGCCTGGCCGGGGTGCGCTTTCTGCACGCACGCGGCATCAAGGTCGGCCTGCGCTACACCATGACGGCGCTCAATGCGCACGACTTCCCGCCTTTGCTCGACCTGATGCGCGAGGAGGGCGCCCACAAATTCTATTTTTCGCATCTGAACTATGCCGGGCGCGGCAATACCCACCGCGGCAAGGACGCCCACCACATGGCTACCCGGGAAGCGATGGACCGGTTGCTGGATCGCGCCTGGGATGCCGCGGTCCAGGGCCTGGACGAGGAATATGTGACCGGCAACAACGACGCCGACGGCCCCTACCAGCTGCACTGGCTGGAAAAACGCGAGCCCGAGCTGCATGCCCGCTTTGCAGCCGATGTGCGTCAGCGCCTGGTGGCCTGGGGTGGCAACTCCAGCGGCGTGAACGTGGCCAATATCGATAACCTGGGCATCGTGCATCCCGACACCATGTGGTGGCACCACAATCTGGGCAGCGTGCGCGAGCGCAAGTTTGCCGACATCTGGCAGGACACGACCGACCCGCTGATGGCCGGCCTCAAGGCCAAGCCGCGCCAAGTGAGCGGACGTTGCGCCCAGTGCACACAGTTTGACATTTGCGGCGGCAATACCCGCGTGCGCGCCCAGCAATTGACAGGCGACGCCTGGTCCGAGGACCCGGGCTGCTATTTGCAGGATGAGGAAATTGGTGTGGTGTCCGCGCCAGCGGCACCGGCCTCGACCAAGGGCGCGGCGCGCGTGATCCGACTGGAGGTGGAAGGTGCGTAATTCCATCCGGGGTTTATCGACGCTGGCGGCGTGGTCCATGTTGTCACTGGCTGCGGTGGCACAGACCGCGCCCGCCACCCTCGATATGGGCGCGCTTTTTCAGCAGCATTGTGCGAGTTGTCACGGTGCGCAGCGCACCGGGATCATGGGCCCGGCCCTGCTGCCCGAGAGCCTGGCGCGCCTGCGCAAGCCCGAGGCGCTGAAGGTCATTACCGCGGGCCGGCCGGCCACGCAGATGCCGGCGTTTCGGGATACGCTGAAGGCCGACGAAATTGCCGCACTGGCGCAGTGGATCTACACGCCGGTGGAGCCGGCTCCCCGCTGGGCCGAGTCCGACATCAAGGCCTCGCATGTGGTGCTGGCGGATGCCACCAAGCTGCCGGCCAAGCCGTCGTGGAGCGCCGATCCCATGAACCTGTTCGTCGTGGTGGAGGGTGGCGACCACCATGTGTCGCTGGTCGATGGCGACCGGTTCGAGCGCATCCACCGCTTTCCCAGCCGCTATGCCCTGCACGGGGGACCGAAGTTCACGCCCGATGGCCGTTTCGTGTTCTTCGGCTCGCGTGACGGCTGGATCACCAAATATGATTTGTGGAACCTCACCGTGATCGCCGAGGTGCGCGCCGGCCTGAATATGCGCAATGTTGCCGTCAGCGGCGATGGCAAATGGGTGATGGCGGCCAATTATTTGCCGCACAGCGTGGTGCTGTTCGACGCGAACCTGGACCTGGTCAAGACCATTCCCGCCACCACGCCGGACGGCAAGACCAGTTCGCGCGTGTCGGCCGTGTATGACGCTGCGCCACGCAACAGCTTCATCGTCGCGCTCAAGGACATTGCCGAGCTGTGGGAGATCAGCTACGACCCGGCTACCAAGGCGGATTTCCAGAATGTGCGGCGCACGCTGTTGGACGAACCGCTGGATGACTTCTTTTTTGACCAGGGCTACCAGCACGTGCTGGGCGCGACCCGCCCGAAGACCGACGGCCAGCCCAGTGCGCAGGTGGTGAACCTGGACGCGCAGCGCAAGATCGCCGAGTTGCCGATTGCCGGCATGCCCCATCTGGGCTCGGGCATCACCTGGGCCTGGAACGGCACTACGGTGCTGGCCAGTCCCAACCTCAAGGGCAATGCGATTGATGTCATCGACATGAAGAGCTGGAAGCTGATACGCACCATTGCGGTACCGGGCCCCGGCTTCTTCATGCGCAGCCACGAAAACAGCCGCTATGCCTGGACCGATTCGATGATGAGCCCCACAGCGAAGGACACGTTGACGCTGATCGACAAGGCCACGCTGGAGCCGGTGGCGCAGGTGCGCGAACCCGGCAAGACCCTGGCCCATATCGAGTTCACGAAAGATGGCCGCTACGCCCTGGCCAGCGTGTGGGAAATGGACGGTGCGCTGGTGATTTATGACGCGCAGACGCTGAAGGAAGTCAAGCGTTTGCCAATGAGCAAGCCGGTGGGCAAATACAACGTCTGGAACAAGATCAGCCGCTCAGAAGGCACTTCGCACTAGAGTCAAAAGTGCCAACGGCTGGTGAAAAGAATGAGGTTGACGAGCCTTGACCCCAGCACTGGCTCCACAGTTAGGGCTGCTTGGTTCCCCACCTGACCCGGTTGGCCGCTTCACCATGTGGGAAGGCCCGTCAGCCTGAATTGTACCCACAAGCGAAGCCTTCTAAAGTGGTGTCGGGCTGCTGGGCGTGCCTTTGATGGACGAAAAACGGAATCCGTTGCGGCCGGCTGCCTTGGCGTCGTACATGGCGTGGTCGGCACGGGCCATGAGTTCTGCCGCCGTTCGGCCATCGTCGGGGAACTGGCTGATTCCGATACTGAAGCCGACCTGCAGTTCCTGACCGTTGTGGAGAATGGGGGAGCGAACACTTTCCAGCAGCTTTTCAGCAATGGCGGTGATGTCCTCCCGGTGCGCCGGGTTGTCCAGTAGCACCACAAATTCGTCCCCTCCCATGCGTGCAACGGCATCGGCTTTGCGGGTGGTCGCATTCAGGCGCAGCGCCACGATTTTGAGAACTGCGTCGCCGCCGTCGTGGCCCCAACGGTCGTTGATGGTTTTGAAATTGTCGACATCAATGAACAGCAACGCAAAACGTTGCTTGCTGCGCTGCGCGCGGGCCACGGCATGGTCCAGTCGCTCCTGAAAGGCGCGCCGGTTGGGCAGGCCGGTCAGCGCGTCGTGGCGGGCCAGGTGTTCAAGTTCCAGGCGATTCTCGTGCAGCGCGGCGAGTTGCTGACGGATTTCGTTTTGCATCGTGTCAAAACTGCGGGCAAGGACACCAATTTCATCCTGCCTGTCGATTGCCAGCTTTGCCACCTGGTGCCCATTGGCGAAGCGCTGGACTGCCGTACTCATCGAGTTGATAGGGCGTGTAACTGCACGTGCCACGATCGCTGCCAACAGAACACAGGCGGCGCCCAGACCGATGACCAGTTGCAGTATGACCCCTCCCAGTCTGTCGGCCTGTTCGAGCACAAGCGCCAGTGGCTGCGCCAGCCCGACGATGAGGCGGTCCTCATCGCTGCTGATCTTGACGACGCGGCCTACAAATGCCGCTACGACGGGCGCGTTGGCGTACTTGCCGGTCTGCACCTCGGTCACCACACTGCTGGCGCGGCCCTCCATCAGTGCAGCGGTTGCCTCAAATTCCTCTTGCACGAACACGCGTCGGCCCTTGTCAAAGCCAAAGGCCTGGGAAGGGTCTGGATGGATGACATAGTCGCCATTGCGATTCGCCATGAACAACTGGTAGTCCTTCGGCAGATCTGCCCTCAGGGAGGCAAAGACACCATTGAGGTCAAGATTGATGACTACGACCCCCACGGTCTTGCCCTGTGGGTCCTGAACGGGCGTGGCCAGTATGACGGAGGGTTGGTCCAGCCCGGCATGTGCACCACGCTCGTGGTTGATGACCAGACGCGACAGGAACGTGGCTCCAGTGGCCAGCTTTAAGGTACTGGAGACATAGGAGAAGTGGCCTTTCTCCTGCAAATCGTCTCCGCGGACCCGCACCATGCGATCCTCCGCGCGATCAACGCGCACCCGCTCCAGCCCGCTGTCACTTGCGGAAATAAGCCGGATCTGAAAATAACTTGGATTGGCAAGCATCATTTGTTCCATGAGCGTGCCCATTTGGTCTTCGTCCGCCAGCGATCGGCCCTGTGCCGCCGATGCCGCCGCGGGGTGCCCGGCGAGCAGCTGCAGATTGCGCGAAACCTCCTCGCGGCTCAGGGTGATACGCCGGGTCAGGACTTTGGTCGTCGTCAGCAGCTCGGCCTTGGCGGACTGCACCAGCAGACTGCGGCTGGCCTGGTAGGCATAAAACCCTGTGACCCCCGACGCCAGGACGCCCACCATCGCCAATAGCAGCCCGAGTTTGACCGCAATGCCGAGTTTCATGGGGCCAGGACTTTCTTGGCACGATCACCCGAAAGAATACGCTCCCATAGCATGCTTCTGCGATCAACATCTTCAACGGGTTCCAGCCATTGAAGCCTATCCTGGTGGCGTAAAGTCTGCGACTCGGAGGTAGTGTTGGCCAGGCCCTGTCGCGTGACCAGCGCGTTTGAGGGCTGGGGTTCCAGGAGGTAGTCTATCCAGGCGTGTGCAAGTTTCGCGTTACGGTTGCTACGGGTAATTGCCCAGCAATCGAGCCAGGCCAAGGCCCCTTCTTTTGGCATCGCGTATCCAACTTCCAGTCCCGCAGCTTTCAACAATTGCACTTGCTGGGAACCGTAGTTGGCAAACATCAATGCCGTGCCACCTGCTTTGAACATCTCCACCGATTCTTCGGGCTGGTTGTAAAAACCCTGCGCGTTGCGACGCAGGTTGATCAACTGCTCGACGGCAGCGGGCCATTCCTTGTTGTCGATCCGGAAAGGCGTCGCGTCGCCCAGAACCTGTGCCGCAAGTGAAAAATTGTGCGAGCCGCCGTTGTACAGCAGTACCCTTCCACGGTAGCGGGGATCCCACAGGGCGCGTATGGATGTGGGCGGCTCCTTGATTTGCTTTCGGTCGTAGATCAACCCCATTTCCGCATAGGTGTAGGGGATGGCAAATACCTTGTTGTCATGCACCAGGCCTGGTATGGCCTTGAGGTCTTTGAAGCGCGGCAGCTGTTTCGCGATATTGGGGATGGCACCGGTGTTGACTGGCACCACGAGTCCCGCCTGGATGTACCGCTGCAGTTCGGCGGTGTTGACGGCAAAAACGTCGAAGTCTTCCGCCTTGTTCTGCTTGAGTTTCTGCCACATGACTTCATCGGAATCGATGAAGGTGACTTCGACCTTGCTGCCGGTGCGCTGTTCAAAAAGCTTGACCAGATCGGGGTCCGCATAACCTGGCCAGGTGAGTACCCGCAGCGTGTCCTGCGCCAGCGCACCGGCGCCTGCGGGCAGGATCAGAACGATGACCAAGCCACGAACCAGACGGAGGAAGCGGGAAACAAGAGGCGCCATATTGGTCATATCGACAAAAAATGAACGTGACTTCAGTCTATCGCAAGGGCTGCCAGTTGCCCAGTGGGCTTTCGTCCAGTGGGGTGGGCTGCTGCCATTTAGAATCACCGCATGTCCTACCTCGTGCTCGCCCGCAAGTACCGCCCCCGCAATTTCACCGAAATGGTAGGGCAGGACCACGTGGTGCAGGCACTGACCAATGCGCTGACCACCCAGCGCCTGCACCATGCCTACCTGTTCACCGGTACGCGCGGCGTGGGCAAGACCACGGTGTCGCGCATTTTGGCCAAGTCACTGAACTGCCAGGGCCCGGACGGCACTGGCGGAATCACCGCTAGCCCTTGTGGTGTGTGCCAGGCCTGCTCTGATATTGATAGTGGACGGTTTGTCGACTACACCGAGCTGGATGCCGCGAGCAACCGCGGCGTGGACGAGGTGCAGGCCCTTTTGGAGCAGGCGGTCTACAAGCCGGTGCAGGGGCGCTTCAAGGTCTTCATGATCGACGAGGTGCACATGCTGACCAACACCGCCTTCAACGCCATGTTGAAGACGCTGGAAGAGCCGCCCGAATACCTGAAATTTGTGCTGGCCACGACCGACCCGCAAAAAGTGCCGGTTACCGTGCTGTCGCGCTGTCTTCAGTTCAACCTGCGGCCCATGGCGCCCGAGACCATCCGCGAGCACCTGGCCAAGGTACTGGATGTGGAGCAAGTCAGCTCCGACGTGCAGGCGCTGCGCCTGCTGGCCCGCGCGGCGCGCGGCTCCATGCGCGATGCGCTGTCGCTTACCGACCAGGCGATTGCTTTTGGCTCCGGCCAGTTGCAGGAAGCCACAGTGCGGCAGATGCTGGGCAGCGTGGACCGCTCCTATGTGTTCCACCTGATCGAGGCCCTGGCGCTGGGTGACGGCAAGACCGTCGTCGAGACCTCCGAGACCCTGCGTCTGAACGGCCTGAGCACTGCCTCCACGCTGGAGGAAATGGCGACTGTGCTGCAACGTATGGCGGTGGTGCAGGCCATGGGTGGGGTTGGCGATGACGACAGCGACCCCGAGGCCGCCGACACCGCCCGTCTGGCAGCTCTGATGCCCGTCGATGAAACCCAGTTGCTGTACAGCATTTGCCTGCACGGCCGCGCCGACCTGGGGCTGGCGCCCGACGAGTACGCCGCGCTGACCATGGTGCTGCTGCGCTTGCTGGCGTTCAAGCCCCAAAGCGCTGCGGCACTGGCTAAAAAAAAAACTCTAAATAGGACTGCGACGGCGCCGGTTCAGCCGGCTAGGCCTGCATTGGTTGCCGCCCCAGCGGTGGCTGTGGCGCCCAATCCAGCGACCAAGCCCCCAGTGATGGCGCAGCCGGCGCCGGCCAGCACCAGAACGCCGGTTGTGCAACCCTGGGAGGATGATCCCCAGGTGCCCGCCTCTGAGCCGCCCCCGGGCCAACAACTGGTGGTGCGGGAGTCCGCCCGACCCGGCGCACAATCCGAGTCGGCTGACGCGGCCATGGACGCAGAGTTTCTGGATGAGTTGGAGCTAAATGAGTCGGTAGCCCCCGTGGAACATTCGCAGCCTGCTACGAAAGTTGTAGCGGTTCCAGTGCGCACGCAGGCTGAGTCGCGCTCCGATGTGACGGCACAGCAGGGTGCGCCCGTGCTGGTGCCCACCGAGGAGGGTGACTTCTGGCACGCGACCGTGCAACAGCTGATCAAGGCGGAGGCCATCAACGCCATGGTGCGGGAACTGGCACTGCAGTCCCAGCTGGTGGCGCGGGACACCGACCAGTGGATTCTTCGGGTCGAGCGCGAGTCGCTGAACCAGAGTGGCAGCCGCGACCGTCTGACGGCGGCTTTGCAGAATGCCGGTCATGCGGTCAAATTGGTCGTGGAAATTGGTCGCGTGACAGACTGCCCGGCCCGGCGCAACATGGCGGCATCGGCCGAGAAGCAGCTGGCTGCGGAAAAGATTATTTTTGACGCCCCGTTTGTGCAGGCCATGATGCGGGACTTTGGCGCGAAAATCGTGCCCGGCTCTATCAAGCCTCTTTGAGGGCAGACCGCTTAATCAGTTGGGGTCAGAGCACATTGCTTCGCAAGTGGTCTGACCCGCAAAGTTTTTACAACGAAGGAAAACCATGTTCAACAAAGGACAACTCGCCGGCCTGATGAAGCAAGCCCAGGCGATGCAGGACAACATGAAGAAAGCCCAGGACGAGCTGGGCAATATTGAGGTCACCGGTGAGTCCGGCGCCGGGCTGGTCAAGGTCACCATGACCTGCAAGCACGATGTCAAGCGCGTCACTATCGATCCCAGTCTGCTAGCTGAAGACAAGGACATGCTGGAAGACCTGGTGGCTGCGGCATTCAACGCGGCGGTTCGCAAGGCAGAAGATACGTCCACCGAAAAGATGGGCAAGCTCACTGCAGGCATGCCCGGCTTGCCCGGCGGCATGAAATTCCCGTTTTGATGCATTGACGCGTGGCGGATTCCAACTCACTGGACGTACTGATCCAGGCGCTCAAGCGCCTGCCGGGCGTGGGCATCAAGTCGGCCCAGCGCATGGCGTTCCACCTGTTGCAGCACGACCGGGGCGGGGCCCAGGCACTTGCGCGCGCGCTGGAGCAGGCCGTGGGCAATACCAGGCACTGCGAGCGCTGCCACACGTTTACCGAAGGCCCTGTGTGTGCCACCTGTCTGGACCCACGGCGCGACCACAGCAAGTTGTGCGTGGTGGAAACACCGGCCGATCAGTCGGCCTTGGAGCGCACGGGGGCTTACCGGGGACTGTATTTTGTGCTGATGGGCAAGCTCAGCCCGCTCGACGGCATTGGCCCGCACGACATCGGTTTGAAGAAGCTGTTCGATCGCGCGCTTGATGGTGAGGTGCAAGAGCTCATCCTGGCCACCAATTTCACGGCCGAAGGCGAGGCCACGGCGCATGTGATCAGCGAAGCACTCAAGGCGCGCGGCCTGGGTGTGACCCGCCTGGCGCGTGGCGTACCCGCCGGCAGTGAACTCGAATATGTCGACCTGGGCACGATTGCCCATGCCCTGGTCGACCGACGCTAGTCAACCCAATCGTTCTTTCATGCAATACGTACATTTCACACTCGCCTACTGGTGCCTGCTGGTTGCTGCACTGTTGCCCATTGGCTGCGCAGGCCTGGCCAAGTCGGGCATGTTTGGCAAGCCGCGCCGTGAGGGCGGCTACGACAACGAGAATCCACGCGCCTGGCTGGCTCGACAGAAAGACTGGCGTGGCCGTGCCAATGCGGCTCAGGCCAATAGTTTTGAGGCGCTGCCATTCTTCATGGCTGCGGTCATCATTGCCCACCAGTTGGGTGCACAACAGGGGCGGCTCGACATTCTGGCATTCATGTTTGTGGTGTTGCGCATCCTGTACATCATGATGTACGTTGCCGGCATGGCCAATGTGCGCAGTGTCGTCTGGACCGCCGCTTTCGCCGTCAACGTCGCCATTCTGTTTATTGGCTACCGCTAGGCGCTTGTTCAACAAGGTGTTGTTCGTTCTCTGAAACTCTAACGTTTTGCCACCCGGGTGGCGGGTGCACGGCCCTTTGCGGCCCCCCGATTGGGCACCACTTTGCGGGACGCAGACCGTGTGCCAGTGTTGCTGCGCTTGGACGGTGCAGGGGCCAGAAACACGACGACTTGCTGTCCCGGTTTGAAGTTTGCGGACATGCCCACCTTGTTCCACTGTGCTACCTGATCGGCATTGACACGGTACTTGCGGGCGATGCTGGCCACGCTCTCCCCCTTGCCAGCCTTGACCAGCGTCCTTTTGAGCACGACCTCCGGTGCCAGTGATAGCTGCCCATTGTCGGCCACCTTGACCGTCACGTCCTGGCTCATGGTGTTGGAACGAGGTACCAGCAGCGACGACCCGGCCTTGATCACGACCCGCGGTGGAATGGCATTGACCGCGCGAAACTCCGCTTCGCTCATACCCACGCGCTTGGCGGCATCTGCCGGCCGCATGGTGGTGGGCGCCACCCAGACGGTCCAACTGGCCAGGCGCCCGCCGCCGTACGACTCCAGGTTGCTCTGGAAGACCTCGGCATTGTCCCAGGGCAGCAAGACCTGTGGCGTGCCGGCGGCCATGATGACCGGGCGGTTAATGGATGGATTGAGCGCCTTGAAGTCTTCCAGGGGAACCTCAGCCAGTCGTGCTGCCAGTGCCACGTCGATATCGCGGCGGATGGTGACCGACTGGAAGTAGGGGTGGTTCTCGATCACGGGCAGTTTGGAGTTGAACAACTCCGGGCGGCCAACGATATTCTTGACCGCTTGTAGCTTGGGCACATACAGCCGCGTTTCCATGGGCATGTTCAGGTCCGGGTAACCCAGCGGCAGCCCGGCGCGCTGGTTCTTGGCAATGGCGCGGCCCACGCTGCCTTCACCCCAGTTGTAGGCAGCGAGTGCCAGGTGCCAGTCGCCAAACATGCCGTGGAGTTTTTGCAGGTAGTCCAGCGCCGCACGGGTGGAGGCCAGTACATCGCGCCGGTCGTCCCGGAAGGCATTTTGTTTGAGTTCAAAGTACTTGCCGGTAGCGGGCATGAATTGCCACATGCCAGCGGCTTTGGCACCCGAGACGGCCTGGGGATTGAAAGCGCTCTCGATGAAAGGCAGCAGCGCCAGTTCAGTCGGCATGTTGCGCAGTTCCAGCTCTTCAACGATGTGGAATAGATACTTCTTGGACCGCTCGGTCATGCGAAAGATGTAGTCGGGGCGCGTGGCATACCACTGTTCACGGTCACGCACCAGGTCGCTGTCCAGGTCCGGCATGGCATAGCCACGGCGAATGCGGTCCCACAGGTCAACCGGCGCGGCCAGGGGCACCACGGTTCGGGACGAAGTAAGTTGCGCATTGATGGGGGCGAGTGGCGGATGGCTGCCGTATGCGCTGCTCGCTTCGGGACGGTTGGCAGGCTGCGACCGCGTTCCCATTTCGTGGCTGGGCCGCAAGGTGATTCCCGGCCCGTCACCGGCCGCGGCGCTGCTGCTGCTGGGCGGGGTCGTGGTGCACGCAGTCAGCAATGCGAGGGCACAGAGGGAGCAGAGTTTGATGACATTCATCGGTATTGGTTTTTCCATTGGCGCAGCGTGGCAAACGCTCCGTTGAGAGCGAGGCCTGCCGCGTCAAACCGGGCGGCCGAAGCGACGATCGTCGGTTGGTCACTGCGCAGGAACGGATTGATCTGGCGTTCCGTCGCTATGCTGGATGGCAGCGTGGGTTGATTTTGCATGCGCAGGGCTTGGCAGGCGGCGTGGTACGCCACGAGACGTGGGTTGTCGGGCTCCACCTCCAGGGCAAACTTCAGGTTGCTCAGGGTGTATTCGTGGGCACAGCATACGCGAGTCGGGTCTGGCAGGGCGCCCAGAGTGGATAGCGACGCCAGCATTTGCTGCGCGGTTCCTTCAAAGAGTCGGCCACAGCCGCCGCTGAACAGGGTGTCGCCACAAAAAAGGACCGGTGCCTCGCCGTCGATCTCGCAAAAATAGGCAATATGACCCGCCGTGTGACCGGGTACGTCCAGCACCTGAAATTTCAAACCCAAGAGTTCTGCGGTGTCGCCGCCACGTAGCCGTCGAATGGGCTCGGGCATGGGTTCAATTGCGGGACCCAGTACGGATGCGCCAGTGGCTTCGCGCAGCGTAGCAATCCCTCCAGTGTGGTCGCCATGGTGGTGCGTGACTAAAATGCCCTGCAGTTGCACGCCCTCGTGTTGCAAAGCCTGAAGAACCGGCTCTGCGTCGCCTGGGTCTACTACCAGCGCCCTGTGCCCATCGTGGAGCATCCAGATGTAGTTGTCGTCAAATGCGGGTAGCGGTATTAACTTCATGAGCAAACAAATTATAGGTATGCATGACTGGTTCCAGACTCCTGCAGGGCGTTACCTGCTGGACTGGGAGCGCTTGCGCGTGGATGCGGCCGTGGTCGACATCTTTGGCTACCATGCCCTGCAGCTGGGTGTTCCGGAGCTGGACGGTCTGCAGGCCAACCGCATGCCCCACCAATGGCTGGCGACTGAGCAATTGCCCGATGGTGCTCTGGGTCCTGTCAAACAGCCCACACTTCTGTGCGATTTTTCGGCGTTGCCATTTCCGGCCAGCAGTCTGGACCTCGTGCTGTTGCCGCACACTCTGGAGTTCAGTTCGGATCCCCATACCGCATTGCGGGAGGTAGAGCGCGTCTTGGTGCCGGAAGGAAGGGTGGTCATTTGCGGACTGAACCCTGCGAGTTTGTGGGGCTTGGCGCAAAAGCGGGGCCATCTCTATCGCAGGCTCGGCTTTGGCAACCTGTTTCTGCCAGATGGCGGCGAGTTCATTGGCTATTGGCGTCTGCGAGACTGGCTGCGCTTGCTGGGGTTTGAAGTCGAGGTGGGTGACTTTGGGTGCTACCGTCCTGGAGTGGCCAGTGACAAATGGCTCCAGCGGATGGAGTGGATGGATAAGGCGGGCGCACGCTGGTGGCCCATATTTGGTGCGGCGTATTTCCTGGTGGCCGTCAAGCGGGTTCGCGGTGTGCGTCTGATGGGGCCGGCCTGGAAGACAGTTCCGGCGAGCGCCGGCAAGTCGGTCTCGGTGGCCAACCGCGCGCATGACAATTGATTTATCTGCAATGGAGACAAACGTTTGAACGAAGTTGTGATCTACACGGATGGCGCGTGCAAAGGCAATCCTGGCCCCGGTGGCTGGGGGGCTTTGTTGCGCTCACCCGATGGTTCCGAAAAGGAACTTTTCGGCGGGGAAATGGGAACCACCAATAACCGTATGGAAATGACGGCCGTGATCCAGGCGCTGTTGGCCCTTAAACGGCCCTGTGCAGTGACCCTGCACCTGGACAGCCAATACGTCCTCAAAGGCATCACCGAGTGGTTGGCGGGCTGGAAAGCCAAAGGCTGGAAGACCGCTGCCAAACAGCCGGTCAAGAATGTCGACCTGTGGCAGCAGCTCGACCAGTTGGTGGCCCAGAGTGGGCACCAGATAGACTGGCGCTGGGTCAAGGGTCATGCGGGGGACCCCGGGAACGAGCGCGCCGATGCATTGGCCAACCGGGGGGTCGAGGTGGCGCTGAGGCGGTAATGTTGCGGTCTTAAAGTTATGCAAAGTATCCGGGGCGGGGTACCGCCCCTCGAGGTTGGCCGCTGATAATCAGTTTTCACCATGAATAAAAAAGTTTTTTCAACCCGTTTCTCCTTGGGTGCCCTCGCGGCGGCTTTGTTATTGGCCGCGTGTGGAGACAAGGCCGATTCTGGGCCTGCGGCGCCGGCCAGCGCCGCCAGTGCGCCAGCATCGGCGGCACGTGCGCCGGGGCAACCGATTTCGGTGACCACGTCGGTTGCTGTTGAAAGGGATTTCGAGGTGGCACTGGAAGCCATAGGTACGGTTACACCGCTGTCCAGCGTGGATGTCAAGCCGCAGACCAACAGTCTGGTTACCCGGGTACACGTGAAGGAAGGGCAGTTTGTCAAAGCCGGAGAGCTCCTGTTTACGCTGGACGCGCGATCGGATGAGGCCAACCTCGCAAAGGTTCGGGCCCAAATGGTGAAAGACCAGGCCGTGCTTGCCGATGCACAGCGCCAACTGGGGCGCAGCCGTGATCTGCTGGCCCAGGGATTCATTTCGCAGGGCGCCCTGGATTCGAGCCGGGCCCAGGTGGATGCACAGTTGGCCAATCTTGTCGCTGACCGTGCGGCGCTCGACGCGGCGCAGTTGGCACTGTCCTACAACAGTGTGCGGGCCGCCGGCGCCGGTCGTCTGGGTGCCGTCAATGTCTACCCGGGTACCGTCGTGCAGGCCAACCAGACCGTGCTCGTCACCATCACCCAGTTGGATCCTATCAATATCAGTTTCAGCCTGCCGCAGCGCAATCTGGATGCGGTACTGGCCGGTTTGAAATCGGGTGGCGCGGAAGTCAAAGCCAAACTGGGGGACGCAAAAAACAGTGTCAGTGGCCGCCTGCAGTTCGTGGATAACGCAGTGGACCCTGCAACTGGAACCATCAAGGTCAGAGCCCGTTTTGAGAACCGCGAGGCCAAACTCTGGCCCGGAGCCTTTGTAAAAGTTGCGCTGGTTTCCCAAACCTTGAAGGGCGCCATCGTGATTCCGACGACGGCCATCATCCAAAGCGCACGTGGATCCATTGTTTATCTGTCGGACAAGGGCAGGGCAGTCTTACGTCCGGTCAAAGTGCTGGCGTCTGAGGGTGAATTTTCTGCGGTTGGAGGCGTTGCGTCTGGGGACAAAGTCGTCGTGGAGGGGCGGCAAAACCTGCGGCCTGACTCGCCATTGGTAGAGCGGACCGCCGGCCCTGCGTCACCCGCTGTCCCGGCTGTTCCTGCTGCGTCAGCTGCGTCATGAACCTCTCAGAGCTCTTCATTCGTCGTCCGGTGATGACGGTTTTGCTGAATCTGGCAATTGTGCTGGCCGGGGTGATCGGTTATCGCAGTATTCCGGTGGCCGCCTTGCCGAGCTATGACACGCCGGTGATCAATGTGTTTGCAGGATTGCCGGGTGCCAATCCGGAGACGATGGCGACGTCCGTGGCCTTGCCATTGGAAAAGCAGTTCCAGACCATTCCGGGTCTGGCGGTCATCAGTTCCACCAGTACGCTGGGTAGTACATCACTGACTTTGGAGTTTGAGGAAGGGCGCAGTATCGACGGTGCCGCCCTTGATGTGCAGGCCGCACTACTGCGGGCGCAGCGTTCGTTGCCACAGGAGATGACGCAACTGCCGGCCTATCGCAAAGTCAATCCGGCGGATGCTCCGGTTTTGTTGGTGGCCTTGACGTCTCCTTCGATGCCACTCTCGGATCTTCAGGACTACGCGGAGCATTTGATATCACCCACCTTGTCGACGATCAATGGGGTCGCCCAAGTCAATATATTTGGTTCCAAGCGTTTTGCGGTTCGTGTGCGTGTCGTGCCTGAAGCGCTCGCCGCACGCAACATGAGTCTCGAAGAGTTGTCTGCCGCTCTGCGCTCGGCCAATGTCAACACGCCCGTGGGCACGCTGGAAGGCGCGAAACAGCTGCTGACCTTGCAGGCCAACAAACAGTTGCGCAACGCGGCCGAGTTTTCTGATTTGATTGTGGCTACTCGCAATGGCATCACGGTGCGGCTAAGAGACGTCGCGAGTGTGGAGGACAGCGTCGAAACTGTGAAGTCCTATGCGAACCTGAACGGTGAGCCGTCCATTACATTGGCGATTCTGCGCCAGCCCGGCGCCAATACGGTGCGGGTGGTGGATGCCGTCAAGTTGGCCATGCCCAAACTCAAGGAGCAGATGCCCCAGTCGGTCAATATGACTCCGGTCAATGATCGTTCGGTTTCGGTACGTGAAGCCTTGCATGATGTATCGCTGACACTGATGGGGACCATCGCACTGGTGGTGCTGGTGATTTTCCTGTTCTTGCGCCGTTTCGTGGCGACAGCCATTCCCACCTTATCGCTTCCGGTTTCCTTGATCGGGGCAGTTGCGCTGCTATGGGGTATGAATTACAGCCTGGACAACGTATCCCTGCTGGGACTGACCCTGGCTGTGGGCTTGGTGGTGGACGACGCGATTGTGATGCTGGAAAACATCATGCGCCATGTCGAGAACGGAGAAGAACCCTTCAATGCGGCCTTGCGTGGGTCGCGCGAGGTGGGATTCACCATCATTTCCATCTCCACGTCCTTGATTGCCGTTTTCATTCCGATCTTCTTCATGCCAGGAGTCATCGGGCTGCTGTTTCACGAATTCGCTGTTGTTGTCGGTTTGTCGATACTGGTTTCGGCGTTTGTGTCATTGACCCTTGTTCCGATGTTGGCCAGTCGCTTTCTGAGTGCTGAGCCACATGGAAAGAAGCACGGCTTTCTGATCAATTTCTTCGAGAAAGGCTTCAACATCACGCTGGGGTTCTACAGTCGATCACTGGACGTTGCATTGGCCCACCGCAAGACTGTGCTGGCTGTTGCATTGATAACGTTTCTGGGCACGGCATGGCTGTTCAACGTGATTCCCAAAGGGTTCTTCCCTGAAGAGGACATTGGCCAGATTACGGTGACAACCGAGGCCGCAGAAGATACGTCCTTCACGGAAATGGTGCGGTTGCAGGAGCGCGCGGCGTCGACCATCCGTGCCGATGCGAACGTGCTTGCGGTCAGTTCGTTCAATGGCGGGAGTGGGGCCCAAAATTCAGGCCGCATGTTCATTACGCTCAAGCCCAGAGGCCAACGCGAGCCCATGAAGCAAGTGGTGGAGGGACTGCGCCGCAAGCTGCGCGATGTCACCGGTATCAGTGTCTTCATGCGCCCCATTCAGAACCTGCAACTGGGTGGAAGACCCAGCAAGGCACAGTACCAGTACATATTGCAGAGTGTCCGGGCGGATGAGCTGAACGAGTGGGCGGTCAAATTGCAGGACAAGCTTCGGGTCGATCCGCTGTTTCGGGATGTCACCAGTGATGCGCAATTGCGGGGCTTGCAAGCGCAGCTGACCATTGACCGTGATCGTGCCAACTCACTTGGAGTTGCAATTGACTCCATTCGCACGGCGCTCTTCGGTGCGTTTGGCGAGCGGCAGGTGTCCACCATTTACTTGCCGACGGACAGTTACCAAGTCATTCTGGAACTGGCGACCGCGTCGAAGCTGGATGAAAGTGCGATCAACAACATCTACGTGCGTGCATCGACCGGAGCGTTGGTACCGCTGGCTTCGTTCACGAAGGTCCATCGTGCTGTGGGGCCTACCTCGATCAACCACGTGGGGCAGTTGCAAGCTGTTACGGTTTCCTTTAACTTGGCACCGGGCACTGCCCTGGGTGATGCAACGTCGCGGATTGAAAAGGCCAGGGATCAAATCAACTTGCCGAGTTCGGTCATTACCAGCTATGGCGGGGAGGCTGCAGTGTTCAAGAACTCACAGGGCAATCAAGCGGTTCTCATCCTGTCCGCGCTGCTGGTGATCTATGTGCTGCTGGGCGTGCTGTACGAGAGCTATATTCATCCGCTGACCATTCTTGCCGGGTTACCGTCAGCCGCCGTTGGTGCCCTGGCAACGTTGATGCTGTTTGGTCAGGACCTTACGGTGATTGCCATGATTGGCATTCTGCTGTTGATCGGCATTGTGAAGAAGAATGCCATCATGATGATTGATTTCGCGCTGGATGCCCAACGGCACCATGGAATGACTCCCGAGCAGGCGATTCGCGAAGCCTGTGTTTTGCGGTTTCGCCCGATCATGATGACAACCTTGGCCGCATTGATGGGCGCTCTGCCCATCGCCATTGGACTAGGCGCAGGAGCCGAATTGCGTCAGCCGCTGGGATTGGCGGTCGTGGGAGGCCTGGTGTTCTCGCAGGCGGTCACGTTGTACATCACGCCGGTTATCTATCTGGCGCTGGACCGATTCAGTGGGCACGGTCCGGTGACGACACCCGAGGCCATTGTCCGCTGAGCCATCCGGATCAATCGTCGTACCGCTCCATGACATAGTTTCCCGGCGCCTTGCCCAGGGATGCCGTTCCGGGCAGCTGGCGTGCGGTCCGCGGCAGGGTCGACCGGGCTGCCAGCCAGTCGTGCCATGCAGGCCACCAGGAACCATCGCAATGCGGTGTGTTGGAGATCCACTTGTCCGGCTCAATCCACGGGCTATGGGCCAGCCGTGTGCCGATCTGGTAGCTTCGATTCGGATGGCCAGGTTCCGAGATGATGCCCGCGTTGTGGCCGCCACTGGTGAGTACAAACGTGATCTCGGAATTGCACAAGTGGTGCAATTTGTACACGGAACGCCAGGGAGAAATGTGGTCGCGTTGTGTGCCGACCAGGAATACCGGCTGGTGGATGTCGCTCAGGGAGACCGTGTGACCGTTGACCCGGTAGCTGCTGGTGGCCAGTGCGTTGTGCAGGTAGAGTGAGGTAAGGTACTCGTGGTGCATGCGAGCGGGCATGCGGGTGGTGTCTGCATTCCACGCCATCAGGTCGCTGGGCTGCTCCCGCTCTCCCATCAGGTATTCACGCATTTGCCGCGTCCAGACCAGATCACGCGAATGCAAAAATTGGAAGGAACCTGCCATCTGCTTGCCACTCAGGAAACCTCGCCCGCGCGTCATGTTGTCCAAAAGACCGATTTGGCTTTCGTCTATGAAGAGGCCTAGTTCGCCGGGCTCTGAAAAGTCGGTCTGCGCAGCCAACAGTGTCAGTGTCTTGAGAGCAGGGAGGTGGCGGCCGGTCTCGTTTCCACCGTCCCGAGCCAGCGTTGCCGCTGCGATAGACAGCAAAGTCCCGCCCAGACAGTAGCCCATGGCATGCACCGGCGTGGTTTTCCCGTTGATTGTCCCAATGGCTTTCAGAGCATCAAAGACGCCAAGCTGCAGGTAGTCGTCCATGGTCAGTTGGGCGTCTTGAGCGTAGGGATTGTGCCAGGACAACATAAAAACCGTGTGCCCCAGGGACACGAGATGGCGCACCATGGAGTTGTGAGGGGACAAATCCAGAATGTAGTATTTCATGATCCAAGACGGAATGATGAAGACCGGCTCAGGATGGACTTTGGGGGTTTGGGGAGCGTAGCGGATCAACTCCACCAAACGGTTTCGGTAGACCACATCGCCGGGCGTTACTGCCACGTCACGGCCTGGAACAAAGCGTTTAACAGGGGTGGCTGCAGGATCAGGCAGGTGCAGCGTGTCTGCCAGCCAATGCTGCATTCCCTCGCGCAGGTGCGCCCCTTGCGTCGCAATGGCGTCCTGCAGCACGACTGGATTCGTGAGCAGCCAATTGGCAGGTGCCATCGCGCCCAGCCATTGGCGGGCAAAGAACTCGGTCTGCGCCGCATGGTGGGCTGTCATGCCTGGCACCGACGACGCTTCTCTCCAGAAGGTCTCGGCATTCCGAAAACCGCTTCGCATCCGGTTAAAGGGCCAAGTTGCCCATGCTTCATGGCGAAAGCGCGGGTCGTCATCGGAAGCTCCGCTGTCGGTGTGGACTTCGTCACGTCCTTGAAACGTGTCTGCGGCCAGACGGGTGGCCAGGGCCGCGAGTTCCATCTGACGCCCCGGGGATGTCGTCAAGTGCCACGCCCAGTCAGCCACCGCCAATGCTATGGATACCGGCGAGAGGCCTCCTGTCAGCGGGGCCGCGGCATTGTGGAGCAGCCGGTCCAGGCGCTCGGTGGGCGACTCGCTGACCTGCGTTGCGCTGATGGGACTTGGAGTGGTTGGGGTTGGCATGGCAATATCGTTGTGTTGAACCACAAACCATGAATGGCATTGGCTTATGACTAGCATTCACCCCGAATTTTGCGGAGTTGGGCGCACACCGCCATTGACACACATCAAAAGTTGGCAACTGGAATAGCCCACTCCGTCGGCCACCGTGCGGGCCGTCAGCACAGAACGGTGCCAGTCATCCGCCTATGTAACTCATTTCGACCCGGCGCGCCCCGCCTCCCGTGTCTGGCGGCATGGTGCTGCGTAGCGCCGAATAGCGGTCTGAACGGGCACTCCAGATGTGTCCGATGGCGGAAGCCAGATCCTCGTCCGTCGCCTTGCCTCTGACCAGGCTTCGCAGGTCATAGCCCTGACTTGCGAAGAGGCACAGATAGAGCTGGCCTTCAGTGGAAATGCGGGCCCGGTTGCAGTCTCCGCAAAAAGCCTGGGTTACGCTGCTGATGACACCGATCTCTCCGGCCAGCTGGTCATGCGCGCCCGCCGCGTCCGCGTATCCCCAGCGCTGGGCCGTCTCACCCGGGCTGGAGGGCTCCAGGGCCACGAGCGGCAACTCGGTTTGCAGGCGTTGAATGACTTCGGCGGACGGCATGACGTCGTCCATGCGCCAGCCGTTGGTGGCGCCCACATCCATGTATTCAATGAAACGCAGCACGATGCCGCTGCCCTTGAAGTGGCGGGCCATGGGAATGATTTCCTGGTCATTGGTGCCACGCTTGACAACCATGTTGACCTTGATCGGACCTAGACCGGCTTCTTGCGCGGCATGAATGCCATTGAGCACGTCGGCTACCGGGAAATCGACATCGTTCATGGCACGAAAAACAGCGTCGTCCAGACCGTCCAGACTGACGGTTACGCGGTGCAACCCTGCGGCCTTCAGCGCGCGGGCCTTGCGGGCCAGCAGGGCGCCGTTGGTCGTGAGCGTCAGATCCAGAGGGCGGCCATCCGCAGTGCGCAGGGCGGCCAACTTTTCAACCAGGACCTCGATGTTCTTGCGCAGCAGTGGCTCGCCACCGGTGAGCCGGATTTTTTGCACACCGTGGTTCACGAATTGCTGTGCGATCCGGACAATTTCTTCAAACGACAACAGCGCGGAGTGGGGCAGGTAGGCATAGTCTTTGTCAAAAACTTCCTTGGGCATGCAATAGCCGCAGCGGAAATTGCACCGGTCGGTAACGCTGATGCGCAGATCGCGCAGATGGCGCCCCAGGGTGTCGCTCACACTGCCAGTGGCGACCATTCGGCCCGCTGGCAGCAATGACGCCGGCGGCAGAGGGTGCGTGCCGGCGCGCAGATCGACCAGAGGAATAACTTTGGGGCTGAAACGTTCCGTCATGCTGGGTATTGTCCATAAAAAAGGCCCGCATGCAGCGGGCCCGGGTATAGGAGGACGGTGCTTAGCCGCCGTGAATCTTCATCATCAATGGAACGATCAGCAAGGCCACGATGTTGATGATCTTGATCAGCGGGTTGATGGCCGGGCCGGCGGTGTCCTTGTAGGGGTCACCCACGGTGTCACCGGTTACCGCTGCTTTGTGGGTCTCTGAACCCTTGCCGCCGTGGTGGCCGTCTTCAATGTACTTCTTGGCGTTGTCCCAGGCACCGCCACCGGTACACATGGAAATGGCCACAAACAGACCAGTCACGATGGTGCCCATCAGCAGACCGCCCAAAGCGGCTGGGCCGAGGACCAAGCCGACCAGAATCGGCGCCACAACGGGCAACAGGCTCGGGATCATCATTTCCTTGATAGCTGCTGTGGTCAGCATGTCGACCGCGGTGTCGTACTCGGGCTTGCCGGTGCCGTCCATGATGCCCTTGATGTCGCGGAACTGGCGGCGCACTTCAACCACCACCGAACCCGCCGCACGGCCCACGGCTTCCATCGCCATGGCACCAAACAGGTAGGGAATCAGGCCGCCGATGAACAAGCCAATGATGACCATGGGGTTGCTCAGGTCAAACGTGATGTGGCGTCCGTAGGCTTCGAGCTTGTGGGTGTAGTCAGCAAACAGCACCAGAGCGGCCAGACCGGCGGAACCGATGGCGTAGCCCTTGGTCACGGCCTTGGTGGTATTGCCCACGGCGTCCAGCGGATCGGTGATGTCACGCACGCTTTTTGGCATTTCCGACATTTCGGCAATACCGCCGGCATTGTCGGTAATGGGGCCATAGGCGTCCAGGGCGACCACGATTCCGGCCATGCTCAACATGGAGGTGGCGGCAATGGCGATGCCGTACAAACCAGCCAGCGCAAAGGCCGTGTAGATGGCCATGCAGACAAAAATCACAGGCCATGCGGTCGAGCGCATGGAAACGCCCAGACCGGCAATGATATTGGTGCCGTGGCCGGTTGTGGATGCCTGCGCGATGTGCTGCACCGGGCTGTATTGCGTGC
>JAUSNJ010000151.1 GCA_030645355.1 Rhodoferax sp.
TCGTCATCGTCGCCAATCGGCGTTTCCATCGAGATCGGCTCCTTGGCGATCTTCATGATTTTGCGGATCTTGTCTTCCGGAATCTCCATGCGCTCGGCCAGAACTGATGCATCGGGCTCGAAACCAAACTCCTGCAAATGCTGGCGGCTGATGCGGTTCATCTTGTTGATGGTTTCGATCATGTGCACCGGGATGCGGATGGTGCGCGCTTGGTCGGCAATGGAGCGGGTGATGGCCTGGCGAATCCACCAGGTGGCGTAGGTCGAGAACTTGTAGCCGCGGCGGTATTCAAACTTGTCCACGGCCTTCATCAAACCGATGTTGCCTTCCTGGATCAGGTCCAGGAACTGCAGACCGCGGTTGGTGTACTTCTTGGCAATGGAAATCACCAGGCGCAAGTTGGCCTCGATCATTTCTTTCTTGGCGGCGCGCGAAGCGTATTCGCCAGCGTTCATGCGCTTGTTAATGTCCTTCAACTGGTCCAATGGCACCACGACCTTGGCTTGCAGGTCGGTCAGCTTTTGCTGCAGGTCCTGCACCGGCGGAATGTTGCGGCCCATGACGGCAGCCCAGGATTTGCCAGACGCGGCCTGCTTTTCAATCCACTTCAGGTTCAGCAATTGGGAAGGAACCTTGTTGCCGTTCTTGTCGCGGCCACTGAAATCGGCAATGAAGTTTTCTTGCGGATAGCCGCATTTGTCAACAATGATGCGGCGCAGTTCGCGCTCTTTCTTGCGGATGTCATCGACCTGGCCGCGCACCATGTCGCACAGCTTCTCGATCGCCTTGGCGGTGAAGCGGATGGACATCAGTTCTTCGCTCAGGCCCTTTTGGGCCGTCACGTAATGCGGTGTGCCGTAGCCTTCCTTGTCGTAGACCTTGTGCACTTTTTCGAACAGCTCGCGCAGGCGGTCAAAGCGGGACAGGGCTTCCTTCTTCAGCTCTTCGAGCTTCTTGGTCAGCGCCTTGGAGCCGCCCTTGCCGTCGTCGTCGTCATCGGCATCGAACTCGTCAAAATCTTCTTCGGCCACGTAATCGTCGGCCTCGTTGGGGTTGGAAAAGCCGTCCACGATGGTGGTGATGACGACCTTGCCTTCGCGAATGTCTTCACCCAGGCGAAGGATTTCGGCAATGGTGGCGGGCGATGCGGAGATTGCCTCCATCATGGCCATCAGGCCGCCTTCGATGCGCTTGGCGATTTCAATTTCGCCTTCGCGGGTCAGCAGTTCAACCGTGCCCATTTCGCGCATGTACATGCGCACCGGGTCGGTGGTGCGGCCGAATTCGCTATCCACGGTGCTTAGTGCCGCTTCGGCCTCTTCTTCGGCTTCTTCCGGTGTGGCGGCGGTGGACACATTGTTGTTCAGCAACAGCGTCTCGGCATCCGGCGTCTGTTCGTAGACAGCGACGCCCATGTCGTTCAACATGGAGATCACGACTTCCAGCGTTTCCGCATCGACCAACTTGTCGGGCAGGTGGTCGGAGATTTCGCCGTGGGTCAGGTAGCCGCGCGTCTTGCCCAGCGTGATCAGGGCCTTGAGGCGCTGGCGGCGCTTGGCAATGTCTTCTTCGGACAGCACGGTCTCGTCCAGGCCGAATTCCTTCATCAAGGCGCGTTCCTTGGCCTTGCTGATCTTCATGCGCAGGGGCTTGACCTTTTCGCCGGTCGCGGCGGCGGCTTCCGGTTCGCCAACTAGGTCGGCCTCAATGTCCGACATGTCCATGTCGTCGCCGGAGGACTCTGCGGCAGCCTTGGGCTTGCGACCGCGCTTGGCACCGGTCTTGGGGGGGGCGTCGGACTCTACGGAGGCGGCCTTCGGCGGGCGGCCGGGCTTCTTCTTGGCAGTGGCGCCTGCGGCGAGCAGGGCGTCCGCGGCTTCCTGCAACTGCTGGGCTTTTGATTTGGTGACGGGGGGCTTGGATGCGGGCACGGGCTTGGCTTTCTTATCGGACTTCGACGGAGACTGGACAGCTTTGACAGATTTTTGAGCGGGCATGCGAAAACCTCAGGTCATCAAAAAAACGGGCGAACAGAACGGGTGCCGGTCAGCGCCGCTGGGAATGCGGGCGCAACTGGCAGTGTGGGGAATACCGTTTCCCTTGACGGGTAACGACATCTCCTATGGGCAAGATGGGAGGGCGAACATTTGGGGTGCAGTCCTTGCGGTAAGGTGGCCGGTTGATATGTTGTCAACGCTTGGCCGGGCCCGGAGGTGCTGCTGTCGCTCTTGCCGAAACAACCGAGTAGTATATCTCGGAATTCTGGATTTTCCAGGAACACGTCGAGCAGATGTGCCTGGGCGCAATTTCCATGGAAATTGGCTTTGCCCATGGAATACATGCACTACAGTGCCAGCAAGGATGCGATCCATGCTCAATGCGCCCCTCTTTTCGTTTCCCAGCTTGGGTGCCGCGGCATGCGCCAGGATGGGGGCTTTGCTCGCGTTCCTGGTTCTACCGTTGCCAGCGCCTGCACTGGAGATTTCGGCATTGACCGAGGCGTTGCCGCCGCTGAACTATGAAATGAACGGCAAGGTCGTCGGTTTTTCCAGCGAATTGCTGGATCTGATGACTAGGGAAGCGGGCATCTCCATCAGCAAGAAGCTGTTGCCATGGGCGCGCGCCTATGAACTGGTCACACGCCAGGGCAACACCCTGATTTATTCGATGGCCCGCACCCCGGAGCGCGAAACGCTATTTCAGTGGGTGGGCCCGATCAGCGCACGGCGCATCCTGCTGTACAAGCTGGCCGACAGAACTGATATTTCCATCCGGACGCTGGACGATGCCCGGCACTACCGCATCGGTGTTGTAAGGGAATCCGCATCGGCCAAAGGCCTGCTCCAGCACGGATTTGTCCTTAACGGCCCGCAGGACGCGCTAGGCCCGGGGCTGGATTTGGGGCCGCATGACGAATCGAACATGAAGAAGTTCATCGCCAGGCGTTTTGACCTGCTGGTATCACTGGATTGGGCCGCCGCCTACAACGCCAGGAATGCCGGACTCGGCCCGGACGACTACCAGGCCGTGTGGGTGCTCGATGAGAGTCTGTCGTACTGGTATGGCTTGAACCTGGCCACGGACCCCGACGTGGCCCGGCGCCTCAACGCCGCGCTCCAAAAGCTGAAGAACGACGGCCAATACCTGCTGCTCAAGCAGAAATACCTGCCCAGGACCAGCCAGTAGGCTGGTCAGGCGGCTGGGCGGCCTGCCAGCTCCAGTTGCAGGCGCCTGGCATGCAGTTCCCGGTAGCGGGCCAAGGCGGCCGGATCGGCGCTGGCGGCGGCGATGGCCAGCGTTTCCTGTTCCTTGATGCGCTCTACCAGCATGCGGTTGAGCAGGTCGCGCAGTTCCGCGCCGGTGTCGCCCGCAGACTCGCCGCCTGGTTCGTTCGTCCCGCTGGATACGGTGGGGTCGGACATCAGGCGCAGGGCCAGTTCTTCTGCGGTTTGGCCTTGGAGCTCGTCGCGCAGGGCACCCCAGGCCAGCGGGCCGTGCTCGTGCAACTGGGCCTCCAGCCAGGCGATCAGCGGGCCGTGCGGGGCCGGCAGCTCGCATAACAGCGCGTGGTCTTCGTTGGTCAATGTTTCCCACAGTTCACTGTGGCCCAGCAGGATTCGCGTGGTGTGGTCGGCACGCGTGGCCAGGGGGCCACGCAAAGGCGGGCGTACGGGGCGGTCCCGCTCCCATTTGCCTTTGCCCTCCCACTTGCCTTTGCCTTTCCAGTCCCCCCCTTTGCCTTCCCATTTGCCCTTGCTCTTCCAGGCAGTGGAACTCTCACCGTCCAGCGGGTGGCCCCAGCTGCTGGTGCTGGGGTTTTGCTCATCGTAGTCATCGGGGCGCCAATCACTGCCGTGCCGCGCAGCGGAGGATGGGGCGTGGCTGGGGACCTTGGTGCCGGCGTGGGCCCACAGGGCGCCCAGTTCCTGGCTGGGCAGTTGCACCTGCGTGGCGATCTCGCTGAGCAACTGCAGTTTCAATGCCCCTTCGGGCAGCAAGCCCCACAGCGGCTTGGCATTGCTGGACATGTGGGCGCGACCCTCGGCGGTGCTGAGGTCGCAGCCTTCGCGCGCCGCCTCGATCAGGAAGCGGCTCAGCGGCGTGGCCTCGTTGACATAGCGTGCAAATTCGTCCTGCCCGTTGGCACGGATAAAGCTGTCGGGGTCGTGCTCGTCGGGCAGAAACAGGAATTTAATGGAGCGCACGTCGCTGGCGTAGGGCAGGGCGGCGTCCAGCGCCTTGCGGGCGGCGCGCTTGCCGGCGGCGTCGCCATCAAAGCTGAACACTACAGAGTCGGTAAAGCGAAACAGCTTGTGCACGTGGTCGGCGGTGCAGGCCGTGCCCAGCGTGGCCACAGCGTTGGGAAAGCCCAGTTGCGCCAAGGCCACCACGTCCATATAGCCTTCAGTCACCAGCACATAACCGTGTTCGCGCAGGGCGTTGCGCGCCTCGAACAAGCCGTAGAGTTCGCGGCCCTTGCTGAAGACCGGTGTCTCCGGGGAATTCAGGTATTTGGGCTTGTCGTCGCCCAGCACACGTCCGCCAAAGCCAATGCATTCGCCCTTGATATTGCGGATCGGGAACATGACCCGGTCGCGGAAACGGTCGTAGCGTTTTTCCTCGGTGCTGCCTTCTTCCTGGTTGGTTATAACCAGGCCGCTTTCTACCAGCAACGGGTCGTCGTAGTGCGGGAAGACGCTAGCCAGGGATCGCCACCCCTCGGGCGCATAGCCCAGGCCGAATTGTTTGGCGATCTCGCCGGACAGGCCGCGGCCCTTGAAGTAGGCGATGGCGCGGGGGGAGTCTTTCAGCGCGCGGCGGTAGGCCTCACCGGCTTTTTCCAGCACGTCGGTCAGTGTGTGCTGCTTTTGCTTTTGCTCTTGGGCGCGGGCGCGGTCCTCGGGCGAGGCATCGTCCTCGGGGATCTGCATGCCGTATTGCTGGGCCAGGTCCTTGACCGCCTCGATGAACGTCATGCCGGCGTGGTCCATCAGGAAGCTGATGGCGTTGCCGTTCTTGCCGCAGCCAAAGCAGTGGTAGAACTGTTTGGTCGGGCTGACGGAGAACGATGGTGATTTCTCGCCGTGGAAAGGGCACAGGCCCATGAAGTTGGCGCCACCCTTCTTGAGCTGTACGTAGCGGCCCACGATCTCCACCACATCGGCGCGGGCGATGAGTTCCTGGATGAAGGTTTGCGGGATGGCCATGGGTGGATTGTAGGAACAAGCGGTGGTCCCAGTGGCGGCTATAGTCCAACCCATGAACTGCGACCTTGCAGGGGGAAGTCAATGAAACTATCCACTTTTTTTTGGGCGCTGGTAGCGGTAACCGCTTGCGCTTCGGGGGCCAGCGCCCAGCGGATGTACCGCTGTGGCAGCTCCTACCAGGACCGGCCCTGCGAAACAGGCGTTGCGGACAAGGTGTTTCGGTCTGGCGGGGCCGAGGCCGCATCGGCCAATACCCTCAAGGCGGTGGCCGACCCGGACTGCATCAAACGTGGGGCGGACGCGCAGCAAATCGTGTGGGCGCGGGAAAGCGGCAAGACGGCCGAGGATCTGGGTCGACAGGCCCCGAATGACCAACAAAGGCGTTTGATCGCGGAGGTGTATGCGGTGCGCGGCACCGCTCCGCAAGTGCGTGACGCCATCCAGGCCAAGTGCCAGCAGGACAAGGAACGGACGGCGTTGGGTGCAAGCGGCCCCGCGTTCGAGTCAGGACCCGTGGCCACTGACACCGTGCGCGAGACCCGCCCCGCGAATGCCGTCCCGACATCCAGCTACAACCCCTGCGATGGTTTCAAGGCACAACGGGAGAGCATCCGCAGCCAGGAACGACTTGGCGGGAGCGCCCAAGTCATGGAGTCATTGCGCCAGCGGCGAGACAGCCTCGAGAAGGCCGCACGCGCCCAGGGTTGCTGATACCGACCAGGTTCTCTTACCCACCATGGCGTCTGGAATGCTATTATTTTGGTAGCTGCTAACGCAGTTTCCACGAGGGCTAGCGGAACATTTGATTCACAATCACTTGGCGTAGGCAGTCCTCAATCCCCCAGCACAATGCCTTCCCGCCGCGGGTCGGCTCCACCGAAGTATCCGTTGGGCGTGCGCTGGATCACTTGCAGTCCGCTGGGCATGGGCGTTTCCACAACGCTGTGACCGCGCGCCTGCAGGGCTTTCACGGTTGCAGGGTCAAAGCGCTGTTTCTCCAGCAGGATGGGGCCGCCCAGCGTGCCAAAGTTGGGAAGGTTGATGGCCTGCTGGGCGTTCAGGCCCCAGATCAGCACGCCGTACAGGGTTTTGGCGGTGAAGTGGATGATGAGAGCGCCACCGGGGCTGCCACCAGTCATGACCAGTTGCCCGGACGCCTTGTCAAATACCAGCGTAGGGGACATGGAAGAACGCGGCCGTTTGCCGGGTTCGATCCGGTTGGCCACCGGTTTGCCATCCGCGGAAGTAGGGCTCAGGCTGAAGTCGGTCATCTCGTTGTTGAGCAGGAAGCCACCCGCAAGGCCCACGCCGCGGTTGACCATCAGGCGCGAACCAAAGGCCGCTTCAATGGTGGTGGTCATGGCCAGTGCATTGCCGTAGGCATCGATGACCGAGATGTGGGAAGTGCCGTACTCTGGTTGCTCGGGGCTGGGTCCGTAGGCCAGGGGCAGGCTGCCCGGGTTGCCCGCAGGCGGGTTTCTGGTGCTTTGACCCGACGGGCTGGCGTCAATTCGCTTCGCACGCTCGGCCAGGTAGCGTGGCGCCAGCAGGCTTTGCCAATCGCCGCCCGGCGCTTTCGTAAAGGCCGGATCGGCGACATAGTGGGCACGGTCGGCAAACGCCAGGCGCGACGCCTCGGTGTACAGGTGCAGCCAGTCCGCTGACGGCACACCGTCTTGCAAGGCCAGAGTGGCGGCGGGCGTGTGGCTCATCAGTCCCAGAATCTGTCCTATGGCCAGCATGCCCGAGCTGGGTGGGGGCATGCCGCACAGGCGATATTCCCTGACCGCGGCGTAGTCAAAACACAGGGGTTCACGCAGCAGCGGTTGGTAGTCCGCCAGGTCCTGCAACGACAGCGTGCCTGGATGGGCGGGGTGGTGCTGCACGGTCCGGGCGATGGCGCGGGCCACATCGCCCGTCATCAGTGCGTCCGGGCCTTCGTGGGCCATGCGCTGCAGCACGGCCGCCAGTTCCGGGTTGCGCAAAACGTGACCCTGTGGCCAGGGATTGCCCCGGGCGTCAAGGAAATAGGCGGCAGCAACCGGGTCCTTCTGGAGGTCCTGTTCACTGGCCAGCAGGGTTGCCATGCGCGGGCTCACCGCAAACCCCTCGGTCGCCAGACGAATGGCCGGCGCAAACAATCGGGCCCACGGCAGCCGGCCATGGGTTTGGTGGGCCAGTGCCAGCATGCGCACCGTGCCGGGCACGCCCACCGAACGTCCGCCGCTGATGGCGTCCGCCATGGCGATGGGCTTTCCATCGGCTTGCAGAAATAGCGTCGGACTGGCGCCTGCGGGCGCGGTCTCGCGGCCGTCAAAGGCCTGGGTGCGATGGCCATCAAAGTGCAGCAGGAAGGCGCCACCGCCGATGCCGCTGGATTGCGGCTCCACCAGGGTCAGCACCATCTGCACCGCGACGGCTGCATCCACCGCACTGCCGCCGGCACGCAGAATCTGCAGGCCTGCATCCGTTGCCAGCGGATTGGCCGCGGCTACGGCAAACGTGCGCGTCGCCCAGCCTGGTTTCTCGACCAGGGCACTGGCACCCTCGGGCTGCAGCGGCAGGTCGTGGCCTGGCGTGGCGCAACCCGCCAGCGCCAGCACGGCCACGGCGGCGAGAAGGCACCGCCGCCGCTGTTGTGCGATGGTCATGGCCTGCGTTTCACTTCTGCTTGGGCACGCGGCCCATCAGGTAGAACTCGGGGTTGGGCAGCATGCCCGACATGTTGGCCATGCGGTTGGACAGGCCAAAGAAGGCGGTGATGGCGCCAATGTCCCAGATGTCTTCGTCAGTGAAACCGTGCACGTGCAGGGCCGTGAAGTCGCCTTCCTCCAGCTCGGCGGACTGCAGGCAGACCTTCATTGCAAAGTCCAGCATGGCGCGCTGGCGTGGCGTGATGTCGGCCTTGCGGTAGTTCACCGCCACCTGGTCGGCCACCAGCGGCTTTTTCTCGTAGATACGCAGGATGGCGCCATGTGCCACCA
>JAUSNJ010000163.1 GCA_030645355.1 Rhodoferax sp.
GACCTCTACCGATCTGCTCTACGGCACCCTGCCCAAGGTCTTCGGCACCGGCAACTACTTCTCGCACAGCGCCCTCTGCGCCGAAGCCGAAAAAATGGGTCCGGGCCTGACCCAGGGCTTCTTCGGCTATCGCGACTACGATCTGGAGAAGACCAACTGCCTGGTGGTCTGGGGTTGCGATCCGCTGGCCTCGAATCGTCAGGTGCCGAATACCATCCACCGCTTTCATGAGATCGTCGCCCGCGGTACGGTGATCGCGGTCGATCCGCGCCTGTCCAATGCCGCGGCCAAGGCCCACGAGTGGCTGCCCGTCCTTCCCGGCACCGACGGCGCGCTGGCCGGCGCCCTCGCCCATGTGCTGCTGACCGAAGGCCTGTGGAACCGCGAATTCGTCGGCGATTTCAAGGACGGCAAGAACCTCTTCGTTGCCGGTGCAACAGTCGCCGAGGACACATTCGTCGAGAAGGAAACTTCGGGCCTGATCAAGTGGTGGAACCTGGAACTGAAGGACCGCACCCCGGCCTTCGGCGCCAAGGAGTCCGGCATTCCCGCCGAACAGATCGTGCGTGTCGCCCGTGCCATGGGCAAGGCCGCTCCCAAGACTGCGGTCTGGATGGGCCCGGGAGCCGCAATGTGGCCACGCGGCACTTACGCGGCCATGGCGGTGCATGCGCTGAACGGCCTGGTCGGCTCGATCGATGTCGAAGGCGGCGTCTGGGAAAGTCCCAGCGGTCCCCCGCTGGCAAAGTTCCCCAGCACCGACAAGTTCATCGATGAAGTGGCCAAGAAGGGCTACAAGAACCATGCAACCAACAGTCGTGGCCATAAGGACATGCCGGGCCTGCAGGTCGCGCCGGTCAACGATGTGCCGAACCAGATGCTGAAGAACCCCGGGGCGATCAAGATGGTGATCTCCTCGTGGAGCAACTTCAACCACTCGGCTACCGGCGCCGACCGTTGGAACCGGGTCATGGCCAAGGTGCCCTTCTTCGTGCACATGGTCACCAACCCGTCGGAAATGACGCAGTTTGCCGACGTCGTGCTGCCCTCAACGCACAACTCCTCCGAGGGGTGGTCGATCGTCACCAACATGTCCAACGGCTATGCCTACGCCTCGATCCAGCAGAACCCGATCAAGCGCGTCTTCGAGGGCAAGCAGGAGGAAACCGAAGTGATGTGGCTGCTGGGACAGAAGCTGAAGGCCAAGGGCTTCCCCAATCTGGCCGACTACTACGACACGATCAAGGACCCCGAGACCGGCAAGTCGGCGACCAACGAGCTGGAATTCAGCGAGTTTGCTGCCAAGTTCACCAGCGCGCCGATCTGGATGGCCAAGGAGCCGCTCAAGGGCGATGCTCCGATCAATGGCTGGGCTGAATTCAAGGCCAAAGGCATGTTCCACGGGCCGCGCTACACCCTCAAGAAAAACTGGGGCGGCAAGTTCAAGACCGAGACCAAGAAGTTCGAGTTCTACAGCGCGACGCTGAAGAAGAAACTGACCGAGCATGCCACCAAGCACGCGACCACTACCGACGACATCCTTACGGTCAGCGGTTACATCGCGCGTGGCGACCTGGCCTTCGTGCCGCACTATGAGGTACCCAAGCGCCACGGCAGCATGGAGGAATTCCCCTTTACCTTCATCGACTACAAGTCGCGTCTGAATCGCGAAGGCCGCTCGCAGAACCTGCCCTGGTATCAGGAGTTCAAGAAGGTCGATCCGGGCGATGTGTCCTGGGGCGATGTGGTCAAGATGAATCCGGCCGACGGCGCCAAGCTTGGGCTGAAGAGCGGCGACATGGTGACGATCACGTCGCCCGCCGGTTCAATCACGACCGAACTCAAGTTATGGGAGGGGGTGCGCCCCGGCACCGTGGCCAAGTGCTACGGGCAGGGCCACTGGGCTTATGGCCGCGTGGCCGCAAAGGACTTCGCCAAGGCGATCCCCCGCGGTGGCAACAACAATGAAATCCTGGTCGATGACTACGACCGGTTGAGTGGCGCGACCGCCCGCAATGGCGGCTTCACTGGCGTTCGGATCCAGAAGGCCTGAGCGCCCACAACCCGCAATAGGAGTAAAGAATCATGACAAGACTTGGAATGGTCATTGACCTCGCAAAATGCAACGGTTGTGGCGCCTGCGCCTTTGCCTGCAAGGCCGAAAACAACACCCGTGACCGCGCCGATGGACAGAGCTTCAACTGGGCCGACTTTCTGATGCACACCGACGGCGTGTTTCCCAACACCACCCATAGCGTGATGCCGGTGCTGTGCAACCACTGCTCCGACGCGCCGTGCATCAAGATGTGCCCCGGCAACCCCGAGAAGGCCGGCAACCCTACAAAGTCCCCGGACGGCAACCCCTACAAGGCGCTGTTCAAGACGCCCGAGGGCATCACCCTGCACGACCCCGAGCTGTGCACCGGTTGCGGGGATTGCCAGAAGTATTGCCCCTACAGCCACCCCAAGCTCGACGACTCAAGCCTGCACGGGGGCTCGTACAGCGTCATCAGCCTCAACCCCATGGACGAAGACCCGCAGCCGCGCTGGGCTGACAAGACCTCGGCCATACCGGGCTGCACGGCATCAGGCGCTGAAGTGGCGACTCTGGCAGGCGCATTGCCACCCATGATGAACCAGTGGAAGGGTGGTGACCTGCAGCCCGTGCGCAAGGACGACGTAGTGGAGAAGTGCACCTTCTGCTACCACCGGGTGCTCAATGGCCTGCAACCCGCCTGCGTGGAAGTCTGCCCAGCCCAGGCCCGTATCTTCGGTGACCAGGACGACCCGAACACACCGATCGCCCAGATTCTGAAGCGGGAAAAGTCTTTCCGCCTGCAGGAAGACAAAGGCACCAGGCCCAACGTGCATTACATTGGCAAATACAGCCCACGCGCGTAATTCGCACCAGGCCAATGGCATCGGGGCCGGGTGACCGGCCCTTTTTTTGTGTTCAAGGAGAAATGGCGATGTCTGACTATGCCCCCGACGAGGCCACAGCGCGCGCGGATCTGTGCCGCTTTCTGTCGGCCTGCTACTACGAGCCGGCAGTGGAGTTTGCCGAGGAAAAGCTGTTTGACTCCATGCTGGCAGCCGCCACACGGCTAAGCCCTGATCTGGCAGACCATGCGCGCAAACTCGGTACGGCATTCGCCGCTCAGGATTTGCAGACCTTGTTGGTGGACTACACACGGTTGTTCCTGGGGCCTATCGAGGCATTGGCGCGGCCGTATGGATCCGCCTGGCTGGGCGCGCCCGAGCCCACCGAAGACAACCCGCCTCCTGCCGTGGTCGACCTCTACAGTGAAGGCGGCTTTGACATTGACGACGACTTCATGGAGTTGCCAGACCACGTGGCCGTAGAGCTGGAGTTCTTGTATCTACTGACGTTCAACGCGAACCAGGCGGAGCGCACCGGTCAGCGCGAGGATGCGGTTTTGACCGAACGGCTCAAGGCACGTTTTCTCGGCGAACATCTGGGCGCGTGGATAGCACCCTTTGCCGCCGCCGTCACAGCAGGTGCCCAGACTGCGTTTTACCGTGAACTGGCTGCGTTCACGGAGCATTTTGTGCGGATAGAGTCGGGGCATCCGCTGGATTCAACTGTTCACTGAAAGACCTATGAAAATTTTTGGTATTGCCGGTCACTCCGGCATGGGCAAGACCACGCTGCTCGAGCGCCTGGTGCCCGCCATCACCGCGCGGGGCCTGGTGGTGTCGCTGATCAAGCACAGCCACAAGAACATCGATATTGACCGCCCCGGCAAAGACTCATACCGCCTGCGGGAGTCCGGTTGCAAAGAGGTCTTGCTCATGGGCAATGACCGATGGGCACTGATGCACGAACTGCGCGGCGCATCCGAGCCGTCGCTGGACTACCTGTTGGACCGCCTGCAGCATTGTGATCTGGTGTTGATCGAGGGCTTCAAGCACGGCGATTTTCCCAAGCTGGAGGTCTGGCGCGCGTCCGAGGGCAAGACCACGCTTTGGCCCGCCTGGCCCGGCATCCTGGCCATTGCCAGTGATGCACCCTGTGCCGTGCCACCCGCCACCGATGCCGCGCCTGGCGTGGTGCGACTCGATCTGGCGAATATCGCTTCGGTTGCCGATTTTGTGATGGCACACGCGCAGACGCGTTGACTAGGCAGTCCAGGTTTCCCTCAGGTGCCTACTTTGCCGCCGTCGTTCTTTGTGATCACGATGGTGGCTGAACGCGGCCGTTTGCCCAAGCCATAACCTGCGTTGCTGGGCCACTGGCTGGTGTATTTGGTGGGGTCGGTCACATCCGCCATCTTGGTGGTTTCACCGGGGTGCTGGATGTTGATGAACATGGCCTTGCCATCGGGTGTCTCACACAAGCCGGTAATCTCGCAGGCAGATGCACCGACCAGGAAGCGCTTCAAGGTCGTGGCTGTTGGTGCCTTACCGATGTAGGTATCGACGGCCAATGTGCTGCCGTCGGTCTTGGTGTAGCTCAGCGTCTTCTTGCCGCCGTCACCCACCTGGCCGGGCATGGCAGCCAGCATCATGCAGTTGGTGACATCCGTGTAGGCGCCGTCGTCGGTCTGGATCCACATGATGCCGGTGCTGGGGCTGAATACCAGGCCATCGGGGCTGGAGAAGTCCTGGTCGCTGGTCAGGCTGGACAGGTTGACCTTGCTGGCATCGGCGCCGGATTCGGCACCAAAGGCGTACACATCCCAGGTCAGCGTGGTGGCGGCTGCACCGGCTGATCCTTCTTTGACGCGCAGGATGTGGCCATTGGGGTTGCCGTTTTGGGCGCTGGCGCCCTTCATGTCGGTATAAGCACGGGGGTTGGCACTGTCGGGCACCAATTGGCTGCTACCGGTGGCGTTGACGTTACGGTTGCTGTTGTTGGTCAGCGTGTAGTAGATCTCGCCATTGGCCGGGTTGACGGCGCACCACTCAGGGCGGTCCATCTTGGTCGCGCCCACTGCATCGGCTGCCAGTCGGGAGTTGACACACACGTCGGCCTGGTCGGCAAAGGCATAGCCTGCGTAGGCCGCAATGGTCGGGTTGCTGATGGACAGCTCAATCCACTGGCCCGTGCCGTCGCTGTTGAACTTGGCCACGTAGAGCTTGCCGCTGTCCAAGTACTTGTCGCCGGTCGCCATGCGGTTGGCAGGGCTTGCATCGGCTGCATCCCAGTTGGCGGTAGTCACGAACTTGTAGATGTATTCGTTGCGGGCATCGTCACCCATGTAGATGCCCAGTGGCTTGCCAGCTGCGGGCACGCTGAAGGCCGCGCTTTCGTGCGCAAAGCGACCCATGGCACTGCGCTTCTTGGCGGTGCGGGTCTTGTCATAGGCATCGATCTCGACGATGTAGCCCAGGCCATTGAGCTCGTTGCGGTAGTCGTCACTGCCGTCCGTGCTGGTGCCAAGCTTGCTGTTGTTCCAGCGCACGTATTTGTCTGCGCTACCACCGGTTTCCCAGCCATGGCGGGATGCAGCGCCCTGGCTGCGGCCATAGCGGTTGAGCGAGGTTACGCTCTTGTCGTTGCCGCGGGCCGCGTTGTCGGTCGCGCTGCGGAAGAAGTAACCTGCCCAGTTTTCTTCACCGGTCAGAAAGCTGCCCCACGGCGTTTTGCCCGTGCCGCAATTGTTCAGCGTGCCGCGGGTGCGCGTGCCATTGGTGGAGTACTTGGTGACCATCAGCGCATTGCCGCGCACTGGGCCTGCCATTTCAATGTCGGTCAGGGGCGTCAGGCGGAAGTTGAATGCGGAGTCTTTGACATAGGCCCACTTGTCGGAGGCTTTCTTGACCTCGACCACCGAGATGCCGTGGACGGAAACTTCCTTGTCAACCTCAGCGGCAGGGCGGGGCAGGGTGGAGGTGCCACCGGTGGTGTGCAGAAAGAAGGAGCTGAGCTTCTCGTCGGTGGTGGCTTCGTGGTTGATGGCCAGCAAACCACGGTCGGTCGACGTGAGGGAAGGCGTACCGCTTGCACTCAGGCCATACCATTCCATGCCGTCGTGGTGGTCGCCGGCACGGTTTTCGAAATCGCTGTCACTGCCGTCATTCTTGAATGCGGTTGCGCCACCCAGGATGGGGTCGCCCAATGCGTACAACACGCTCATGGTGTAGCCCGCTGGCACCGTCACCTGGTCCGCCAGACTCTTGGCGACTGCGCCAAAGCCCAGCGCTACCGCGGTGGCCACCGGAGTTGCGGCCACCACGCTGCCGCCCCCGCATGCCGTCAACGCAACACCGCCCAACACAGCCGTGCCGACCGACGCCGCGCTACCCATCAGCAGACCGCGGCGGCTGAGGCGAACGTTCAACACGCTGTCAAACGTGGGGTTATCGGAGGTGTTGGAGTTTTCGTTGTTGAAGTCGTTCAGCTTTTTCACGGGGTTGTCCTTGGGTTGGTTAAGCGATGCCGAACGATAGAGATGTGTCGTGACTGCGGCGTGTCGAATCGATGACATTTTTGTGAAATCGAAAAAAGGGAAAAGGCAACCCACTTCGCCGCGCTGTGATCGGCTGTTTTGGTCACAAAAATGTCACGCTGGCCTGCGATAATTCAATACTTATTGAATTGTCCAATTTATAGAGGTGAGGGAATCATGAAAGTCGGAATCAACGGAATGGGCCGCATCGGCCGTTTGGCCCTGCGTGCAGCCATGGGCGCGGCGGAACGCCAATCTGACGACCCGCGCGCGGGCAATCGGCTGGAGGTGGTGCACCTCAATGAACTCAAAGGCGGCGCGGCAGCCACCGCGCATTTGCTGACCTTTGACACGGTGCAGGGCCGTTGGCGCGAAGACATTGCGGCCGAGGGTGATGACCACATCCGCATCGGCAACCGACAACTGGGCTTTTCATCGCACGCCACCGCAGCCGAGATTCCCTGGGGTGACCTGGGTGTGGATGTGGTGCTGGAGTGCACCGGCAAGTTCCTGACACCCGAGACGCTGCAAGGCCATCTGGACCGGGGTGCCAAGCGTGTCATCGTGGCGGCACCGGTCAAGTTCGGCAATGTGCTGAACATGGTGGTGGGCGTGAATCACCATTTGTATGACCCGGCACAGAACCACATCGTCACCGCAGCCTCTTGCACCACCAATTGCCTGGCCCCGGTCGTCAAGGTGGTGCACGATGCCATTGGTATTCGCCATGGCCAGATCACCACGCTGCACAACCCGACCAACACCAACCTGGTAGTGGATGCGCCGCACAAAGACTTGCGCCGCGCCCGCAGTGCCATGATGAGCCTGGCCCCTACCACCACCGGCAGCGCCACGGCCATTGCGTTGATCTACCCCGAACTCCAAGGCAAGCTCAACGGCCACGCGGTCCGTGTGCCCGCACTGAATGCCTCGCTGACCGACTGCGTGTTTGAAATGAAGCGCGAGACCAGTGTTGAAGAAATCAACGCGCTGTTTGCCGCAGCGGCCAAGGGGCCACTGGCCGGCATTCTGGGCTATGAAGCGCGCCCACTGGTGAGCGCGGACTATGCCCGCGACACCCGCAGCAGCATTGTGGACGCGTTGTCCACCATGGTGACCGATGGCACGCTGCTCAAGGTTTACGCCTGGTACGACAACGAGATGGGTTACGCCTGCCGCATGGTGGACCTGGCCTGCCACATGGAAACTGTGGGTATCTGACATGGCCAACAGCGCCGCGCGCAACTACGCCATCGTCACCAGCGCCTATTGGGGTTTTACGCTCACCGACGGCGCGCTGCGCATGCTGGTGCTGCTGCACTTCTACAAGCTCGGGTATTCGCCGTTCACACTGGCCTTTTTGTTCCTGCTGTACGAGGCGGCCGGCATAGCGGCCAATCTGATTGGCGGCTGGCTGGCCACGCGCTACGGTATTGCCCGCATGCTGGTCGTGGGGCTGAGCACACAGATCACCGGCTTCCTGCTGCTCTCGGCCCTGTCGCCGGATTGGACGGCCACACTCTCGGTAGCCTGGGTCGTGTTGTCGCAGGGTGTGTGTGGCGTTGCCAAGGACCTGACCAAGACCGCCAGCAAGTCTGCCATCAAGCTCACGGCGGGCGAGGCTTCGGGCCAGCTCTTCAAATGGGTGGCCTGGTTCACTGGCAGCAAAAACGCGATGAAAGGCATAGGTTTCTTCCTGGGCGGTGTGCTGCTGGAGGTGCTGGGCTTCAGAGGCTCTCTGTGGGTGATGGCGGGCCTGCTGTGTGCCGTGTTGCTCGGTGTGGTGCTGTATGTGCCGCCGCTGATGGGCAAGAGCAAGGCATCCAAATCGGCCAAGGAATTGTTTGCCAAGAACCAGGGTATCAACCTGTTGGCCGCCGCACGCGTGGTGCTGTTCGGTGCGCGCGATGTGTGGTTTGTCGTGGGTGTGCCGGTGTTCTTGTATGCGTCCGGCTGGTCGCGGCCCATGGTGGGGGGCTTTCTGGCGGCGTGGACCATTGGTTATGGCGCAGTGCAAGCCTTTGCGCCGCATCTGGTGCGCCGCAGTGCAGATGGATTGAGTACCGAAGTGCCGGCGGCCCGCCTGTGGTCGGCCCTGTTGGCAGTGGTCACCATCGCGCTGGCGGGAGCGGTGGCCATGCAGGTTCCCAATCTGGAGTGGGTCGTGGTGGGTGGCCTGGGCATTTTTGGATTTGCGTTTGCGGTCAATTCGTCGGTGCACTCTTATCTGATCCTGGCCTATGCGGGCTCGGAGAAGGCGGCTGAAGATGTGGGCTTTTACTACGCCGCCAACGCTGCGGGCCGCTTCTTCGGCACATTGATGTCGGGCCTGTTGTACCAATGGGGTGGTTTGCTCTACGCGCTGGTGGGTTCTGCGGTGATGTTGTCCATCTGTTGGGCCGTGACCCTGGCCTTGCCCGTCACCAAACCGGTTGAAAGGATTTCGGTATGAACGATGTTGATGTGGTCCGCGCGCTGTCCGCTTTAGCACAGAAAACCCGCTTGCAGACTTTTCGGCAGTTGGTGGTGGCAGGTTCACAGGGCATGACGCCAACTCGTTTGGCGGAGGCACTGGGCTTGCAAGGCACGGCCCTGTCGTTTCACTTGAAAGAACTCACGCATGCCGGGCTGATCACACAAGAGCGCGATGGCCGCAACCTGATCTACCGCGCTTCGTTTGCCACGATGAACGAGTTGTTGGCCTACCTGACGGTCAATTGCTGCGACGGCCAGGCATGTGAACTGACGGAGGTCTCTGCGGCTTGCACCAGCTGTTGATTGTCCCCTTGCGTACTTGAACCTTCCCTTGTTTGCCCACTGAATTCATCTTACGGAGTCCGCGTATGTCCAAAGCCTTTATGAATGTCCTGTTTATCTGTACCGGCAATTCCGCCCGCAGCATCATGGCCGAAGCCTTGATGAACCAATTGGGCGGTGGTCGTTTCCGAGCCTATAGCGCGGGCAGCCACCCGGCCGGCTTTGTCAACACCAAGGCGCTGGAGCTTTTGGAGCGCAATCGTTTTCGCACCGGAGAACTGCGCAGCAAGAACTGGGACGAGTTCGCCGCGCCCGATGCGCCGCAAATGGACTTTGTGCTGACCGTGTGTGACAAGGCCGCCGGTGAGGTGTGCCCCGTGTGGCCCGGCCAACCCATGTCCGCCCACTGGGGTGTGGAAGACCCTGCCGCAGCAACCGGCACGCCCGAGCAGGTTGACAAGGCGTTTTCTGATGCCTTCATGGTGCTGCAACGTCGAATTGCGCTGTTCTTGAACCTGCCATTCGAGAAGCTGGAGAAACTGTCCCTGCTCAAAGAGTTGCAGCAAATTGGCCGTACCACGGCTGAATAGAAGGCACCTGCCATGAACGTCTTTGAACGCTACCTCACGGTCTGGGTGTTCTTGTGCATCGTCGTCGGCATCGCACTGGGGCAATTGTTCCCGGGTGTGTTCCAGGCGGTCGGCCAGATGGAGATCGCCAAGGTCAACCTGCCCGTGGGCCTGCTGATCTGGGTGATGGTCATCCCCATGCTGGTGAAGGTGGATTTTTCTGCCCTGGGCGAAGTGCGCCAGCACATGAAGGGCATTGGTGTCACGCTGTTCGTCAACTGGCTGGTCAAGCCGTTTTCGATGGCGCTGCTGGGCTGGATCTTTATCCGCCACTGGTTTGCACCCATGCTCCCGCCCGACCAGCTGGACAGCTATATCGCCGGGCTGATTCTGCTGGCCGCGGCACCCTGTACCGCCATGGTGTTTGTGTGGAGCCGCCTGACGGGGGGCGACCCGCTGTTTACGCTGTCGCAGGTGGCATTGAATGACAGCATCATGGTCATCGCTTTCGCACCACTGGTGGGCCTGCTGCTGGGCATCTCGGCCATCACCGTGCCGTGGGATACCTTGTTGACCTCGGTGGTGCTGTACATCGTCATTCCGGTGATCCTGGCGCAGCTGCTGCGCAAGTCATTGCTGGCCAAGGGGGTGGCCGCGTTTGATGCCACCATGGCCAAGATCGGCCCGTGGTCGATCACGGCCTTGTTGGTCACGCTGGTGCTGCTGTTTGCCTTTCAGGGCGAGGCCATTCTGAAGCAGCCGCTGGTGATTGCGCTGCTGGCCGTGCCAATCTTGATCCAGGTGTTTTTCAACTCGGCGCTGGCCTACTGGCTCAACCGCGCGGTGGGCGAGAAGCACAACATCGCCTGCCCATCGGCCATGATTGGCGCCTCCAATTTCTTCGAGCTGGCTGTGGCCGCGGCCATCAGTTTGTTTGGCTTCAACTCGGGCGCCGCACTGGCGACGGTGGTCGGCGTGCTGATTGAAGTGCCGGTGATGTTGCTGGTGGTCTACATCGTCAATAACTCCAAGGGCTGGTACGAGCGTGGCGCTGCCGCAAAGGCCGGTTGAACATGGCAAGCATCACGATTTACCACAACCCTGCCTGCGGCACGTCGCGCAATACGCTGGCATTGATCCGCAACAGTGGTGCCGAGCCCGAGGTGATTGAATACCTGAAAACACCTCCCGGCAAAGAGAGGTTGCAACAGCTCCTGGCAGCCATGGGCATCCCGGCCCGCGAGCTGCTGCGCCAAAAAGGCACACCCTGCGACGACCTGCAATTGGGCGACCCCAAGTGGACCGACGATGAACTCGTCGACTTCATGGTCCAGCACCCCATCCTGATGAACCGCCCAGTGGTCGTTACGCCGCTGGGGGCCCGCTTGTGCCGCCCCAGCGAGAGGGTGCTGGACATCCTCTCAAGCCCGCAGCAGGGCGCCTTCACCAAGGAAGACGGTGAAGTGGTCATCAATGCCGAAGGCCAACGTGTCTGATCATTCCCTGCCTTCACCCAACGTGGTTGCCGCGTGCTTTCAGGTTCCCTTGCAGGCGGGGCTGGCCGCGCGGGCACGCGCATCACACCCACCCCGAATCCTGATGCTCTATGGCTCGCTGCGCGAGCGTTCCTACAGCAGGCTATTGACGCTGGAAGCCGCCCGATTGTTGGAAGCGATGGGGGCTGAGGTCAAGGTCTTTGACCCACTGGATTTGCCGCAGCCCGATGGCGCGCCGGACACCCACCCCAAGGTCAAGGAGCTTCGCGAATTGGCCACCTGGTCCGAGGGCATGGTGTGGTGTTCCCCTGAGCGCCATGGTGCCATGACGGGCATCATGAAGAGCCAGATCGACTGGATTCCCTTGTCGGTCGGCGCCGTGCGCCCAACCCAGGGTAAGACCTTGGCGGTGATGGAGGTCAGCGGCGGTTCGCAGTCGTTCAATGCCGTCAACCAGATGCGTATTCTGGGGCGATGGATGCGCATGCTCACCATCCCCAACCAAAGCTCGGTCGCCAAGGCGTTTCTGGAGTTTGATGAAGCAGGGCGCATGAAGCCCTCCGCCTACTATGACCGCGTGGTGGATGTGATGGAAGAATTGGTAAAGTTCACATTGTTGACCAGGGACATTGCGCCCTATCTGGTGGACCGCTACAGTGAACGCAAAGAGAGTGCTGAAGAACTCTCCAAACGGGTCAACCAGAAATCCATTTGAGCCATGAACTGCCTAGTCACCGCCTGGACCGCACATGAGCCTGAGTTGCGCGGCTGGGCCAGACACAGGTTGAACAACCCCACCGACGTGGATGATCTTTTGCAGGACCTCTTTCTCAAGGTTTTGCGCCATGGGGAGCGGTTTTGCTCGGTGCACAACGCCAGAGCCTGGCTCTTTGAGGTGGCGCGCAATACCCTGGCCGACCGCCTGCGCGTGGCCCGCCATTCCGTGGAGTTGCCGGACGATCTGCCCAGCCCGGTGGATGAGACTGCAGTGGTGGACACCTTGACGGGCTGCCTGCCGCGGGTGTTGTCGGAACTGGACACAGAAGACAGGGACGCCATCACCCTGTGTGACCTGCAAGGCATGGCACAGGCCGATTACGCCCGCACCAAGGGCTTGAGCCTGAGCGCTGCCAAGTCACGGATACAACGGGCCCGCCAACGCATGAAGGCACGCATGACGGTGGCCTGCCAGGTGCAACTCGACGATGCCGGGCATGTGCTGGACTTTGTGCCGCGAGCGCCGGTCTGAAACCAACACGAGAAAGAACCAACGATGCATGCTGTACGACGCGCAAGGATTGCAACCGTTGCGCTTCTGGCCATGGCCCTGCCGGCGTGGGCGGTTGATGTAGTCTTCAAGCCCGTGGCAGAGGGCATCTACGCCTATGTTGGCGAGACCGAAGGGCGCACCTATGACAACGAAGGGCTCAACGCCAATATCGGCCTGGTGGTGACGCCTGCGGGCGCCGTGCTGATCGACAGCGGCGCTACCTTTCAGTCGGCCCGCAAAATTCACGAGGCCGCCAAGAAGGTGACCAGCCAGCCGGTCAAATGGGTCATCAACACCGGCGACCAGGACCACCGCTGGCTGGGCAATGGCTACTTCACGGCGCAGGGCATAACCACCATCGCCCATACCAACGCGCAGGCCGACATGCAGACTCGCTCCGGCGAGCAACTGCAGGGTCTCAAGGTCTTGAAGGAGCGGCTGGATGGCACCGTGCCTACGCTGCCCACACGCTTTGTCGCGGGCCAAGACACCCGCCTGGAGCTGGGCGGCACGGTCTTCGAGCTCAAGCACCGCAACGGTGGACATACGCCTGGCGACACGCTGGTGTGGCTGCCGCAAAAAAGCGTGCTGTTTGCTGGCGATGTGGTCTATGTGGACCGCGTGCTGGGCCTGCACCCGGTCAGCAACACCCGGAACTGGCTGGAGTCCTTTGCCGTTATCGACGCGCTCAAGCCGCAGGTCATCGTGCCCGGCCATGGCAACGTCACCAACCTCGCCAAGGCGCAGGCGCACACGCGCGACCTGTTGCTGGCCCTGCGTGCCCACATGAAGAAGGCGGTGGATGACGGCGTTGACTTGAGCGCCGCCGTCAAGAGCTTTGACGGCAAGCCGTTCGCCGGACTCAAGCACGCGGATGTGTGGATTCCGCAGTTGGCGAACCAGACGTATTTGGAGGTGGAGCGGGAGTAGCGCTATTAGTTTGATAGCTACTCCACCATATTTCACGAGGACTAGGGGCGCTTTTCTTATATGGATTTCTGGGGCCAGGTGCTGCCATAGTTTGGAGGAATCATTTGCGTCTTTTTTGGGATCGCCGCGTCTTCACCAGTAGGGAAGCCCAATTGCCTGCGACAAGTGACACGGACGCCCGGAAGTGGGCACAAAAATGGAGGGGTTATGGAACTCGCATTGAACTTGCTTCATGGCGGCGCAGCTAGCCTGGCCTCGTACTTGGCCGCACATGTGCTGTTGTGTTTGCTACCCGCTTTTTTTATTGCCGGTGCCATGGCTGCACTGATCCCCAAGGCCAGCATCACGCGCTGGCTCGGGCGCAACACCCCCGCCTATGTGTCGTACCCGGCCGCGGCAGTCGCAGGCTCCTTGATCGCCGTGTGCTCTTGCACCATCGTGCCGCTGTTTGCAGGCATTTACAAAAAGGGGGCAGGCATTGGCCCGGCCATCACCTTTTTGTTTTTTGCCCCGGCAGGCAACATCATGGCGCTGGCTTACACCGGAAGCATCCTGGGTCTGGAATTTGCAATGGCGCGACTGCTGCTGTGCCTGCTATTTGGCATCGGCATTGGGCTGTTGATGGCCATGATCTTCTGGCGCGACGATGCCAGCCATGATGCAGAAACAGACAACCTGTTTGCCGCCCAAGCCAGCATTGCGCCTGCGGCGCTGGGGGTGCTGCTGTCATTGGTCGGGATGTTGATTGCCGGCACCCTGAAGCTGTGGCCCCTGACCGCCACGGTGTTCACCCTGGATGCACCCCTGCCGTGGGCGCAGTCGTGGCAAACCACCTTGTTTGACTGGATGCCATTTGATGCTGCCAAGGGCGAGGAAGGCGTGAGCTTTCAGGGTTCGGTGTTGATTGGTTTGCTGCTGCTGATTGGGGTGACCGCCTGGCAGGGTCTGGAAAACATTGTGGAAGGGGCCAACCGATGGACTTGGGTGGCACTCGGCCTCACCGCCACCACCTTGCTGGTGGCTAGCATGCGCCTGACACCCGGCCCCGGTGGCCTGGAGCTGGCTTTCACAGGCCGCGCCTTTGGCGTGGCGCTGGCCTTGTGGGCAACGGGTCATTTTGCCCACCAATTGGCCGGGGACGAATGGCGGGCCTGGCTCTGGGAGGCCTGGCGCTTCGTCAAGCAGATTTTTGCCTTGCTGGTGCTGGGCGTTTTTATTGTGGGCATGGTGCGCCAGGTGATCCGCCCCGAATGGATTGAAAGTCTGGCAGGCAGCAATACGCTACCGGCCAACGCGGTGGCGGTGGGGTTTGGAGTCTTCATGTACTTCCCCACACTGGTCGAGGTGCCGGTGGCACGCATGTTCCTGGACCTTGGCATGCACCCCGGCCCGCTGCTGGCTTACCTGATGGCCGATCCCGAGCTCAGTCTGCAAAGCATGTTGATGGTTGCCGCGGTGATCGCCTGGCGCAAGACCCTCAGCTATGTGGGCCTGGTGGCGGTGTTCAGCATGTGTGCCGGTCTGATCTATGGAACCTGGGTCGATGGGCTGGGCTGGCTGCCGCTGGTCATGGCGTTGGGCCTGTTTTTGGCGGTGCTGGTTGGCACAATGGCGTGGTTCAAGCGCCACCAACTGGCAAACGCATTACCTTAGTTTTTTGTCACAAGGAGAAGTACCATGCTCAACATCAAAATTCTGGGGCCAGGTTGCGCCAATTGCAAAAAGCTCGAAGCCGTTGCCAGAGAGGCGGCCAGCGCGGCCAATGTGCAAGCCGAATTCGACAAGGTGTCTGACATGAAGCAGATCATGCGTTATGACCTGTTGTCCACACCCGGCCTGGTTATCAATGACAAGCTGGTCAGTAGTGGGCGCATCCCGACGGTGGCCGAAGTGCAGAAGTGGCTGCTCGCGTAAGCCCCTTCTGAAAGCTGCAATCCGGCGCGAGGCTGCTTTGTATCTACTGCAGGGCGAGACGCCGAGTTAATAGTGTTGGACCCTGCTGCGGAGGCGCTGGTGGCGGCCCTTCCGGTGGACCGTGCCAGCCACTTGGGCGGTGCCCTGCAGTTCTTCTTCTACGACACGCCCAAGGTGCTGATGCTGCTGATCGGCGTGGTGTTTGTCATGGGCATGGTCAACAGCTACTTCACGCCAAAGCGCCTGCGGGCACTGTTGGCAGGTCGTACCGAGGGTGTAGCCAACGTGATTGCAGCGACTCTGAGTATCGTCACCCCGTTTTGCTCCTGCTCGGTCGTGCACCTGTTCATCGGTTTTGTGCAGGCCGGTGTGCCGCTGGGCGTGACCTTCTCGTTACTGATTTCGGCCCCCATGGTCAATGGGGTGGCCCTCACCTTGCTGTTCAGCATGTTCGGCTGGAAGGTGGCACTGCTCTATATGGACCTGAGCACACAGGGGCGTTGTCATCAACGGCAAGGTAGTGCACGCCGGGGGTGTGCCCAGCCGTGAGAAGATTGAACAATGGCGTTCAGCCTGATCCATTGAAAGGAACCCACAGCATGCATCCGCAAAAAAAATTCCACCTCGTGTTCTCGATGGTGATGGGCGCCATGATGATTTTCGTCATGACCTTTGTCATCACGCTGGTCAATGTTGGAATGAGTGAACACTTTGTGCAGTTATGGATTAAGGCCTTTGGCATTGCCTACGTGGTTGGCGTGCCGGTCATTTTCTTTCTGGCGCCGGTCGCGCGGAAGTTGACCGGCAAGTTGCTGGGTGTCAACCCGGCTTAGTCGCGCACGGAGCATCCGCGCAATGAGCCTCGAACACGATCACGCGCACGCTTCAGCCGATTTCAACCGCGCGTTTGCCATTGGCATCGTGCTCAACATGGTCTTTGTGGCCATTGAGGCGTTTTACGGATGGCGGGTGAATTCCCTGGCCTTGCTGGCCGATGCGGGACACAACCTGAGTGACGTGGCGGGTCTGGTGCTGGCCTGGGGCGGTGCGCTGGCCGTCAAACTGCGGCCCAATGCCCGCCACACCTATGGCTGGAAGCGGGCCACCATACTGGCCGCGTTCGCCAACGCCTTGCTGCTGCTGGTCGCCATGGGCGGTCTGGCGTGGGAAGCCATTGGCCGCCTGTTGTCGGGCGACGTGTCGCTGCAGGAGCAGGGCGTGACCATCATGGCCGTCGCCGGTTTTGGCATTGTGATCAACACCGCCACGGCCCTGCTGTTCATGCGTGGACGCGAGAGCGACCTCAACATTCGCGGCGCCTTTCTGCACATGGCGGGTGATGCGCTGGTGTCTGCAGGCGTGGTAGTGGCGGGCGCGTTGACACTCTGGATGGGCTGGACCTGGCTGGACCCCGTCACCAGCCTTGCGATTGCGGGTGTCATTCTGCTGGGAACCTGGGGGCTGTTCAAACAATCGCTGCACCTGCTGTTTGATGGTGTGCCCGCCAGCGTGGACCCGCAAGCGGTGCATGACTGCCTGGCTGCGTTGCCCGGCGTGGGTCGCGTGCACGACCTGCACATCTGGGCCATGGGCACATCGCAAATAGCGCTGACGGCCCAGTTGGTGATGCCCGATGGCCATGCGGGGGATGCGTTCTTGAAGGACGCCACCACGCAGATGCACGACCGGTTTGAAATCACGCACGTGACCCTGCAAGTGGTCAGGGTTCCGTTTACCGAAGCCTGCGGCGACGTGTTCTCCGATTGCCAGGATTAACCGCGGCGATCGCCCTGGAACAGCCGTTCCACGTCATCGCGCAGACCGTTCAGTTCATCGCGCAATTGACGGCGTTCCTGCGGAGTCACGACACCATCCCTCTTGAAGCTGGCTTCGTGGCGGGCAATGGCACGCTCGCGCATTTGCAGCCGGCGCCCGTCGCGGCGGGAGAGGTGTCCGGTACGCACGCCCTCGTCAATGCGCTGGCTGATGTTGGCCTGGGCGTTGTCGATGCCCGGTGTGTTGTCACGGCCTTGTCCCACCACGTTGCTGTTGGCCATCATGCGTTCGACCTCGGCACTGAGCCCCTCGAGATCAGCCCTTAAGCGCTGGCGTTCCTGTGGGTTGACATTGCCATTCGATTTCATCTGGATTTCGCGCATCTCAATATCGCGGTCACGCCGGTAGAGCTCGCGCGCCTCGGACGGCGTGATGTGCCCGGATGCCATGCCCTGCTGGATGCGGGCACTGATGGCCAGTTGCGTACGGTCAATGGCGGGTGTGTTGGTGCCCTGCGCCATGACCGGGGCTCCGCACAGGCTGATGAACAGGGCTGAGGCCAGCAATGAGCCAGTAAATAATTTTGATTTCATGAGGGTCCCCAAGATGATGTTTGCAATGAGTTGGAATTGTTGACGCCGCCCGCGAAGAGTTCTGTGCGTCCGCACACACTCAGCACATACGTGCGCTGGACTACGAACTGATCAAGGTGTTTCAGCAAACAGTGCATAGACTGTCAATAGCGCTTGAAAAATTTGGGGATGGGTATGGAAGTCACTGTTTTGGGAATCGGCTGCGCCAAGTGCAAGAGCACGGTTGCGATGATTGAGCGGGTTGCGGCAACGCCTGCGGTCATGATCGATGGGGTCGTGGTGCACAGCGGCGGCATACCCGCACATGAAGCGGTCGAAGCCTGGCTCAAGCCTCAGCCCCTGGAGCTCCTGCGGAGCCCCACCCGCCACCTGTTTTTCACCGGCAAGGGCGGCGTTGGCAAGACGTCTCTCTCAACCGCCGTGGCGCTGCACCTGGCCGATGCGGGCAAGCGGGTCTTGCTGGTCAGTACGGATGCGGCGTCCAACCTCGATGAAATGTTGGGCATCGTGTTGAAGAACACGCCGGTTCCCGTGCCGGACGCACCCAATCTGTCGGTGCTGAACATTGACCCCGACACCGCCGCCGAGTCCTACCGCCAGCGGGTCGTGGCCCAGATGGCAGCCGACTCCAGCGATGCCGAACTCTCCACCGTGCGCGAGCAGCTGTCGGGCGCCTGCACCACCGAAATTGCGTCCTTCGACGAGTTCGCGTCGCTGTTGTCGGATGCCGACAACTACTACGACCACATCGTGTTTGACACCGCGCCGACAGGGCACACCTTGCGGCTGCTGAGCCTGCCCAAGGCCTGGAGCGGCTTCCTGGCCGGCAATGACCGGGGTGCGTCCTGTCTGGGGCCGCACTCGGGGCTGAAGATGCAGGAAGTGCGCTTCAAGGCGGCGCTGGACGCGCTCAGTGACCCCAGCAAGACCACTGTCGTGCTGGTGACACGGCCAGACGCTGGCGCCATCGCCGAGGCTTCGCGCACGGCGGACGAACTCAACGCTCTGGGGCTGCACAACCAGCGGCTGGTGGTGAATGGTGTTTTTCATGCCAGTGACCGCAGTGACGCCATTGCCGGTGCCATCGAAACATTGGGCAAGCAGGCACTGGCCGCGATGCCCGGCAACCTGTTGGTTTTGCCGCAAGACCAGGTTCCGCTGCGCGCGTTTGACACGGTGGGCCTTGCGGCATTGCGTGCCCTGTTGGGTACGGCGCAGGCCGTCGCGGCGACGCCACCGGTAGCGGACCTTCAGACTTTGCGGCAGGGGGCCGGGCTGGACGCACTGGCCGACGCGTTGGCGCAGGCTGGCAAGGGGCTGATCATGGTCATGGGCAAGGGCGGTGTCGGCAAGACCACCATCGCCGCGGCCTTGGCCATTGGCCTGGTGCAGCGTGGAATGAGCGTGCATCTGAGCACCACCGATCCCGCCGCGCACTTGGCCGTCACACTGGATGGTGCTGTGGAAGGCTTGCGGGTGGACCGCATCGACCCCATCGTGGAGACGCAACGTTATGTAGACAAAATCATGGGCTCCAAAGGCCCGCATCTGGACGCGCAGGAGAAGGCCTTGATGCTCGAAGACCTGCGCTCGCCCTGCACCGAAGAGGTAGCGGTGTTCCACGCCTTTTCCAAGGTGGTGAGCGAGGCGCGCAGCGCCTTTGTCGTGCTGGACACGGCGCCCACGGGCCACTCGCTGTTGCTGATGGATGCTACCGGCGCCTACCACCGCCAGATGGTGCGCGAATTCGAAGGCCACTCCGCGGGGCGCATGGTCACGCCGCTGATGCGGCTGCAGGACCCTGCCTACACCAGGATCATTGTGGTCACGTTGCCCGAAACCACACCCGTGTCACAAGCCCAGGCATTGCAAGAGGATTTGCGCCGGGCGCAGATTGAACCGTTTGCCTGGGTGGTTAACAAGAGCGTGCTGGCTGCTGGAACGCATGACCCCTTGCTGGGCGCACGATTGACAGGCGAGCGCCAGCAGATGCAGCGCATTGCCAATGGCTTGTCGAAACGCGTTTTTGTGGTGCCCTGGCAAGTGCTGCCGCCGATTGGGTTGGCTGCACTGTCTTCGCTGGTGAAGGCCCCAGCGTAGACCCTAAGCGGCCATAGGTGGCAGCGCGCGCCACGCCGGGTCAGGCTGCCAGGACTTGACCCATAGCGGAAATTGGGCGGCGGGCATGGGCCGTGAAATCACGTAGCCCTGGCCAAAATCGCAGCCCATCTGCATCAGTGCGATCCCGTGGGCAACCGACTCCACGCCCTCGGCAATGACGTGCTGTTGAAACGCGATGGAAAGCCCCATGATGGCGCGCAAAATGGCCAAGTCGTCCTGGTCGTTGAGCATGTCACGCACAAAGCTCTTGTCGATCTTGAGCGTCGCCACTGGCAGGCGCTTGACGTATGCCAATGATGAATAGCCGGTGCCGAAGTCGTCCAGCGCAAACTTCACACCCAATTGCAGGCATTCGTGCAAGGTGTGTGAAACCCGGTTGATGTCCAGCAGCGCGCTGGTCTCCAGCACTTCGAGCTCTACCAGGTCGGGAGCCACACCCGGGTGGGCCGCCAGGATTGCCTGCAGGCGTTGCACAAAATCATGTTGTTGCAACAGCCGCCCCCCCAAGTTGATGCTGACGGGTACGCGCAGGCCAGCGTCTTGCCAGGTTTGCATTTGCCGCAGAGCGGTGTGGAGCACCCATTCGTCCAGTTCGACGGCCAGCGCATGGTTTTCAATCACAGGTAAAAATAGCGCGGGCTCCAGTAGACCGCGCTCCGGTTGCTGCCAACGGATCAGGGCTTCCGCACCGATGACTTGGCCGGTGCGCATATTCACCTTGGGCTGGTAGTACAGCAGCATTTCGCCATCGATCAGCGCACGACGGATGTCCTCCAGGCTCTCGTGGTGGTCGCGCACATGGCGGTCATGGGCGGCGTCAAAGAAGTGGTAGCGGTTTTTGCCGGAAATCTTGGCCTGGTACATGGCCTGATCGGCCTGGCGCTGCAGCTGGTCGGCGTCCATCTCTTCGTCCTGCGGGAACAGCGTAACCCCCAGGCTGGCCGAGACCTGCAGCGTGACGGCGTCCAGTTTCACCGGTTCGCTCGCCGCCAGGAGCAGGCGATTGAGCATGGGCATGCTTTCAGTGGCATCCGCCAGATCGACCAGAACGACCACGAACTCGTCACCGCCAATGCGGGCCAGGGTATCGCCCTCGCGCAGGGCGGCTTTCATGCGGTCAGCCAGCGCCATCAGCAGTTGGTCACCGGCCTCATGCCCGTGCGCGTCGTTGACCGCCTTGAAACCGTCCAGATCCAGAAACACCACGGCCAGCCGTTGCGCGCGCCGCTGCACCTGCAGCATGGCCTGCTTCAACCGGTCCGCCAGCAATACGCGGTTGGGCAGATTGGTCAAGGCGTCATAGTGGGCGATGTGTTCCAGCTGCTCTTCGTGCGCCTTGGCGTTGGTGATGTCCGAGAAAAGGGCAACATAGTGCAGGGGATTCCCCTGGGCATCCCGCACCGTGCTGATGGTGAGCATCTCCGCATAGACCTCACCATCCTTGCGCCGGTTCCAGATCTCGCCATACCAATGACCCTTCTGAATCAATGATTGCCACATGGCGGCGTAGTGCGTCTTTCCATGCCGGCCCGAGCTGAGGATGCGCGGGTTTTGTCCAATGACCTCTTCGCGGCTGTAGCCGGTGATGTTGGTGAACGCCTCGTTGACGTCAATGATGGTTCCATCGGTCCGGGTAATGGTGATGCCTTCACGCGAGTTGTGAAAGACGCTGGCGGCGAGCTCCAGTTTCTCCTCGTTCAGTTTGTGCACGGTAATGTCGCGGCTGATGCCAAACAGGCCCTCGACCTTGCCGTCAGTGTCGAACAAAGGCCATTTGCTGGTGCTGACCCAACCTTTTCTTCCTGCCACGTCGAAGTAAGGGTCCACCTGGTTGAGCAGAGGCGTTCCGTCCCGGAAGATTGGCTGCTCTTCTTCATGGTAAATCCTGGCTGTCTCTGGCGGGAACACCTCCAGGTCGTGCTTGCCAATCATGTCGCGCCAGTGGGCGTGCCCGGTGATGTTGGCCAGCGGCTGGCTGGCAAAGCGAAAGCGGCTCTTGCGGTCCTTGAAATAGACAAAGTCGCTGGTGTTGTCCAGAAACGAGACAAAGTCGCGGTTGAGTTCGAGCACCCGCGATTCGTTGCGCTTGCGTTCGGTGATGTCCGCGATCACGCCCACATAGTGCTGCAGGCGGCCACGGCCATCGCAGGAGATGTTGATAGACAACTCGGCGTCAAAAAGTGTTCCATCCTTTCGGCGGTTGACCATCTGGCCACGCCATCTGCCGGTCGCCACCAATTGGGCCCACAGGCTGGCGTAGAAAGACTTTTCGTGCAGGCCGGAGGCAAGCAGGCGGGGGTTGCGTCCCAACACCTCAGCCTCGGTATAGCCCGTGATGCGGGTAAACGCAGCATTCACCGAAATGATGTTGGAGTCGGCATCCGTGATGACGATGGATTCGGAGCTGGCATCAAATACCGTGGCGTTGATCCGCAGCAGGCGCTCGGCCTCGGCGCGCTGCGCGGCGGCGTCCATCTGGCGGCGATAAAAGGCCGTGGCCAGCATCGCAATCACCAGCAGCGTGGGGACCAGTGTGCCGACAAGGGTCTTGACCTCGGTTCGCCATCTTTGCAGCGCGTGTTCACGCGACAGGCGCGTAATCACCACGAAAGGGTAAAGCCGGGAGGCCCGAAACGCGGTCAATGTGGTGCCAGCCTCCTGCGATGGCTGCTCGAAGCTGCCTGATTCCAACTTGTTGAGTTGCAGCTCCCGAATGGTCTGCGCATGGGACGCACCGGCACGGGCGTTCGCGGCGGTGCCCAGCAGAAGCGTGCCGTCGTACAGCAGCACATCGACCTCACCGTCGCCACTTTCCATGATGTCAGCCAGGTGGCTGACGAAGTAGTCCGGGTTGATCGCTATCAGCAGTGTCAGCTTGCGCTCGCCCACTGCCAGCGACCGGGTCACCGGGATGAAACCCTGGGCATCGGCCGCAACCGGGTTCTGCGGGGTGGACGGCTGCCCATTGTTGAAGTCGCGGCCAGTCCAGGCTTGGCCGATGCGGAATATTTCCTGTGCTGGCGCGGCAGGCGGCAGGTAGGCCTGCGTTGTGATCGTGATGCCAACGTTGGCCGGGTTGGAGCTGGCCACAATGCGGCCTGACTCGTCCTGCAACGACAGGGACCGAAAAGACGGGGTCTGGCGCAGCGTGGCGGCAAATGCGTGCTGCAGCCGCTGCAATTCGGTCGGGCTGGTCCCGGTGGGGGCCATGGTGACCGCGGCCTGCTCGGTCACCAGCAGGCTTTGCGTCAGGAAGTCTTCAAAACTACGTGTCTGTAGTTCCGCAAGCTGCAGCCCGTTGGCAATGGCCTCGGCGCGCAGCCGCCACAACGAATACGCCGAAAGGGCCAGCGTGCTGAGCAAAAACAGCGCAAAACCGGCAATAAATGCCCGGCGCAGTTGTCGCCCGCGCGTACTCATGGTGCAACGATGGGCTCAAGCCGGTGGCGCCTGGCAGCGGCCAACAGGCGGCCGTCCTGTTTGATGGTGCTGACAAACGCGTCCAGGCGTGCGAGCCAGGCCTCGTCACCGGGCTTGACCGCGTAGGCGTAGGGCGTGATGTGGTAGATGCCGGGTGGCGACACCAGGTGCGCCCAGTCGGCATTGGCCAGAAAACGCTGGCTGTAGGGGTAGTCGGTCATGAACACATCGGCACGCCCGGACTGCACCTCCTGCTCCCGGGCAAAGGGCGTGTCCAGCACCAGAAGCTGCGCGGCCTTGAGCTTGTCACGCATGACCGGCTCATGTAGCGTGCCCTTGGCAACGGCGACCACCGAGTCGGGCTTGTCGATGTCGGCCCAGTCCTTGATGCGGCGGTTGGTCTTGCTGGCAACGGCGTAAATGTCACTGGCCAGGTGGGGCCGGGTAAAGCGCAGTTTTTCAGAGCGCATGGGGGTAATGCCCACGGCAAACATGGCCACATCGCAACGGTCCTGGGTGACATCGTCTATGAGTTTGGCAAAGGAGCTGTCGACAAACTGAACCGCTACGCCCAGGTCTTTGCCCAGTTCGTGGGCCAGATCGATATCGATGCCGCTCAACTCCTGGGTTTTGGGATTGCGGTAGGTGATGCTGTAGTAGTCGGGCCAGATGCAGACGCGCACCGTTTTGTTTGCCTGGACTTGGGCCAGATGGTTACTGGACTTGTCTTGCGCGAGGGACGATAGTGGCAAGCATGCGAAGGCGGCGCAGACGGCAAGTTGCCTGATAGTGATGGTGCGCATGTCCCCCCCAATCGCTCAAAAAAATAGGTCCCATTGTCCGACCTAACATCCCGATTGGCCGTCGGGCCCGTCAAGGATACGGCCAAGATTGATATAGATCAATATTAGATTGTGGGGCACCCCATGCACCAGGGTCTGAGCCGACTTTGTTCACCGGTGGACGGTTGGGTTTGCAAGCCGGCGGCCGGGTACCTGTAATGCAGGGTATGCCTACCTTGATCCATTCATCTCCCGCGACCAAAGTCAACCCCTTGCGCGTCTGGACCCAGAACCTGCAGCACTGGTGGCGCGCCCGTCAGGACAGCAGCGGACAACCCCAAGTGGGCAAGATTCTGGAGAAAAAGTCTCTGTCTTCGGTGTTTCAACCCATGGTGGAGCTGGGCAGCGGCGCGGTTTTCGGCCATGAGGCGCTGGTGCGGGTCCCGCGCAGCATGGGTGAGCTGTCGTTTGACAACCTGTTGGGCGCGGCCGAAACGCAGCGCTGCCAGAAGCAGCTGGAACTGGCCTGCGTGGAGTACGCCATCGAGCGCTGGATGCAGGAGCGGCCCAAGGGCCAACTCTACGTCAACATCAGCGCGAAGACGCTGGTGCAATTGCATGAATCGGGCACGACGGACTCGCTGCTGCAACTGCTGCGCAAACACAAGCTGCAACCCAAGAACATGGGGCTGGACATCGCGGGCTACACCCGCATCGACAACGTGGATGCACTGGTCGCTGCGCTGGTGCCGCTGCGGGCCGCGGGCATGTCGATGGCGCTGGACGACTTCAAGGCATCGGATTCCAGCATGCTGGTGTGGAAAAAGGTCCTGCCCAGCATTGTCAAAATGGCGCCGCGCTGGACCCAAGGCATTGATGGCAACATGGAAAGCTGCAGCGTGGTCAGCAGCATGGTGCGGATGACCAAGAAACACGACTGCCTGCTGCTGGCCAAATCGGTCGAATCCGAAGCCGAACTGCGGGTGATGCGCCAACTGGGTGTGGATCTGGCCCAGGGCTACTTTCTGGGCAGCCCCGCCGCCGACACCATTACGACCGTAAACCTGCGCGCGCGCGCCGTTCTAGGCGCTGAAGCGCACTAGTTTCGGGCAACAGCTGGTCCAGGGTGTGCAGCAGTTCCAGCAGCTCCGCAATGCTGGGGCTCAGCGAACTGACCACATCTTCGCGTTGGCGCCGCGCAAAGCGGTGCCAGGTGGATATGTTCAGGATCTCCAGCTTGCCGTAGGACAGCTTCAGCCATTCGGCCTGCGCCAACTGCTGCACGTATTCGGAGAACAGCGTGCGCGACACGCCACACAGCGATGCCAGCGTGTTCTGGGCAATCGGTATCTCGACACCATCGCCAAAAGCAATCGTCGGGGGACGGTCCGACCGGTAGGCCAGCGCTTCGGCAAACTGGGCCAGGCCCATGACCACGCGCAGGCAGGGGTTGCCCAGCTTCATCAGTGTCAGGGTTTCTGAAGTCTTTTGCACTCGCCAGGCCATGAGTTTGGCCACGTGGCGGGCGAAGGCCGGTTCCTGCAAAAACAGTTCATCGAAGGTGCTGGCGGGCAGGCTCAGAACCTCGGTAGCGGTCAGGCACACGTAGTCGGCAAAACTGGGCTTGCGGTTGATGATGGACTGTTCACCAAACCAGGCGCCCTTGCCGTAAATGGAGATGGGCGTGGAGTCCGAGTTGGGGGTCGGAATGGCGGCCGAGACCAGGCCGTCCATGATGTAGCACCAGTGCTGGATCTCGCCACCCTTGGTCCACAGCTTCTTGCCCACTTCCAGCGACTGCACCTTTACGCCGGGCGCGGTTCGCATGGCCAGTCCATCCGACAACCCCAGGCGGCGTAGGCGGTTGTAGACATAGCGATCGGGAGCGGTTGAATCCGGAGGCAAGTGGACTCCTGCAAAAGGTGTATGAGCATTGTCTGCCATGTGCAATACCCCTTCTATGGGGTAAATGCTAGGCGACGGGGGGCGCAAGCAACTCGCGCACCAGCTCCAGCAGCGTGGCCCGCTCGCGCTCCGGTGCGAACAGCGGTGCTCGCAGTGCGCACTGGGCCTGCAGCTGGTGGTACAGGGGATCGGTGGTGCGCTGTTCCGCGCGGCAACGCAGCAGCAGATTCGCCAGGCCCTGCGCATCGCCGTGCTCGAAATAGCCCGCGTAGTCGGCCCCCAGCATGCCCACATTGCCTGCAATGCGCGATGCCAGCACGGGTGTGCCGCTGCACACCGCCTCCATGATCACATGGGCACCGCCCTCCAGCCGGCTGGCGTGCACCAGCACGTGGGCGCGCTGGATGGCGCGGCGCGTGGCTGCGTGGGCCATGCCCCCCAGCCAGCGGTAGTGCGGGCAGGCGGCGGCACAGGCCTGGGCCTGGGCGCCCAGGTCGGCGTCCAGCGCCTCGCCAATGTGGTCGATGAAGACGTCGGCGTGGCCCTGCAACAGATGGGCGGTTGCAAACAGGGTCTGGGGCGATTTTTCATCGCGCAGATGGCCGACCATGACGGCGCGCAGTTGCTGGGGCGCTTTGTCCACCGGGGGTTGCGTGCTGGTGGATTGGTAGATCACGCGGGCCTTGTGGCGTAGCGCGGCAGGCAGCGCGTCGGGCGCGCACTCCTGCAACACCACCAGGCGCTGGGCATAGACCAGCGAGGCTTGTGCCTGCGTGTCGGTCTGGATGTCGCCGTAGAGATCGGTGCCGGTCAGCACCACGCCCAGGCCGGGCGCATCCGACGCGGCCCCCTTGGCATGTGCCCACTGCGCAATGGCTGCTGCCGAGCGCCGTGCGTGCAGGGCCAGCATCACATCAAAGGGCTCGCCGTTCCAGCCTTGTGCGATGGTCGTTGCGAAGGTGGGACGCAGCATTTGCGACCAGCGTGACGCGGTCTGCCAATTGCCGTTGTTGGCACGGGCCAGGGCAGGGCTGACGATGAGAACGCGGGGCGGGGTCATGGGTGACAAGAATACCGCGTCCACCGGGCGGGGGCCGTGCAGGGCTTGGCGGGTTCGGGTCTAATCGGCGTCTTGTTGCTTTTTTTCGGAGTTTTTCATGTCCGTTTTTTCCCTGTCGCGCGGTCTGCGCACGCTGCTGGCCTGCACCGTGGTCCTGTCGGCCTCACTGGCACATGTCCAGGCTCAGGCCCAGGCGGTGTTCAAGGTCACCGCCATTCCCGACGAGTCGCCCACCGAGCTGGCCCGCAAAGCGGCACCCCTGGTCAAGTACCTGGAAAAGACGCTGGGCATGAAGGTCGAGTTCACACCGGTCAGCGACTACGCCGCGTCGGTGGAGGCATTGGCCAACAAGCAGGTTGATCTGGCCTGGTACGGCGGCTTTACCTTTGTGCAGGCCAATGTGCGCTCGGGTGGCAAGGCGATTCCGCTGGTGCAGCGCGAAGAGGATGAGAAATTCCGCTCGGTGTTCATCACCAGCGACCCCGGCATCAAGACCCTGGCCGACCTGAAAGGCAAGAACGTCAGCTTTGGCTCGCAGTCCAGCACCTCGGGCCACCTGATGCCGCGCAGCTACCTGCTGCAGGCCAACATCGACCCCGACAAGGACTTCAAGCGCGTGGCCTACTCCGGCGCGCACGACGCCACCATTGCGGCCGTGGCCGCGGGCAAGGTGGAAGCCGGCGCGCTGAATATCTCGGTGTGGGAAAAGTTTGTCGCCGAGGGCAAGGTGGACACCACCAAGGTCAAGGTTTTCTACACCACCCCCGGCTACTTTGACTACAACTGGACCGTGCACGCCGACATGCCCGCCGCCCAGCGCGAGAAACTGACCAAGGCCTTCCTGGCGCTGGACAAGAGCACCGCCGAAGGCAAGGAAATTCTGGACCTGCAACGTGCCACCCGATTCATCCCCACCAAGGCCGACAACTACAAGGGCATTGAGGCTGCGGCCCGCAGCGCCGGTTTGTTGAAGTAATCGACTAACGGTGTTTGCTATGGTTTTGATAGTGCACTGTGTCGATTCCACGAGGGCTAGCGGCCCGTTTTGCATATGAAGCTTGAGCTGGTCGGCCTCTCGGGACGCCATCCGGCGGCCAAGCCCGGCGCCCCGGCGGCCGTTCAAGGGCTGAGCCTGAGCGTGCAGCCCGGCGAGCAGGTGGCCGTCATCGGCCCGTCGGGCGCGGGCAAAACCACGCTACTGCACCTGATGGCCTGCGCGTTGCAGCCGTCGGCGGGCCGTCTGCTGCTGGACGGGCAAAACCCGTGGGCGCTGTCGCGTGGCGCGCTGCAGACGTTGCGTGGTGCATTGTTTTTGGCGCCCCAGGTGCCGCCGTTGCCACCGCGCCAGCGCGTGGTCACCGCGGTGCTGGCCGGACGCCTGCCGCATGAGGGTCTGTGGACCAGCCTGCGCAGCCTGTTCTACCCGGTGGACATTCCCCGGGCCGAGCGGGCGCTGGCCGGCTTTGACGTGGCCGACAAATTGTTTGACCGTGTGGACCGCCTGTCGGGCGGCGAGCGCCAGCGCGTCGGCCTGGCACGGGCTCTGGTGTCGGAGGCCAGCCTGCTGCTGGTGGACGAGCCGCTGTCGGCCCTGGACCCCACCCGCTCGCAACACGCCATCGAGACCCTGACCGAAGCGGCGCGCGCGCGCGGTGCCACGCTGGTGGCCACGTTGCACCACGTGGAGATGGCACTGGCGCATTTCCCGCGCATTGTGGGCCTGCGCGATGGCGCTCTGGCCTTTGACCTGCCTAGCGCGGACGTGACCCCGCAGCATTTGCAGGCGCTGTACGCGCAGCACCTGGAGGAACTCGATGGGTCGGCACCAGCGCCGGACGGTACCTATCCTGCCGAGCCAGCGCCCGTGGTGATGCTCTGTCGCTAGTTTTTGCATCCACGCCATGACCGCCGCCCTGTCCAACACCGCATCGTCTGCAGGCAGCCCCACACTGCGCGACCCCGCCTGGGCCGGCCGTGTCTTCTGGACGCTGGCCAGCCTGGCCCTGCTGTGGCCCATGCTGGTGTTGACGGAGTTCAAGCCCTGGGTGCTGCTGGAGCCGGGCGCGCTGAAGCCGGCGCTGAATTTTGTGGGCGCATTCTTCCCGCCACGCGCCGACGCCGAATTTCTGCGGCTGCTGGCCAGCGAGACCTGGCGCACCGTGGCCATGGCCACAGCGGGGCTGACCCTGGCCCTGCTGCTGGCCGTGCCGCTGGCCCTGCTATCGGTGCGGGTGCTATCGCTGTCCGCGCTGACCGGCGCCATGGCGCCCGTGCCCGCGGTGCTGCGCCAGTCCGTGCGCTGGACGCTGATGCTGCTGCGCAGCGTGCCCGAGCTGGTGTGGGCCCTGGTGTTTGTGCGTGTCGTGGGGCTGGGACCGACATCGGGCGTGCTGGCCATTGCGCTGACCTACGGCGGCATGCTGGGCAAGGTCTACGCCGATATTCTGGAAAGTGGCGACACCCACGCCAGCGCCAGCCTGATGCGCAATGGCGCCGGGCGCTTACAGGCCTTCTTCTATGCGCTGTTGCCGCAAACGGCGGCCGAGCTGACCAGCTACACCGTCTACCGCTGGGAGTGCGCGATCCGCTCCAGTGCGGTGCTGGGTTTTGTCGGCGCGGGTGGGCTGGGTCAGCTGATGGATTCGTCGATGAAGATGTTCAACGGGGCCGAGGTGGCCAGCATCCTGCTGGTCTTCATGGCCCTGGTGTGGCTGGCCGACCGCATGAGCGCGGCATTGCGCAAGGTTTTGGCGTAGACCACGGCAACACACGATGCAACCTTCTGCACCCCAGGCGGCCCGCGCCGCCAACGATACCTACAAGCTGCCGCCCAAGCTGTTCGATGCGCGCTGCAAGGCCTGCTGGTTGCTGCTGGGCGTCGTGGTCCTCGTCATCACCAGTTTCGCCACGCTGAATCTGCAGTGGGCGCAGTTCTGGTCATGGGATGCCCTGCAGCGCATGGCGCGCTTTGTCGCCGAGCTGCTGCATCCACGGTTCGACTTGGTGTTTGTGACCAAGGTGGCGATGGCCACGCTGGAAACGCTGGCCATGTCAGCCCTGGGCACGCTGCTGGCCGTGGTGCTGGGCCTGGCGCTGGCGCTGCCCGCAAGCAAGACCCATGCGCAAGACCCCGCACGCTGGCGCGGCCCCGCGCGGCTGCTGCTCAACGCGCTGCGCAGCACGCCTGAGCTGGTGTGGGCGGCGCTGCTGTTGATCGCCGCCGGCCTGGGGCCGTTCGCCGGCACGCTGGCGCTGGGCCTGCACACGTCCGGTGTGCTGGGGCGGCTGTTTGCGGAGTCCATTGAAAACACTACACCCGGCCCGGCCTTTGCGCTGCGCGTGCGTGGCGTGTCAGCCGTGCGGGTGTTTGCGTATGCCACCTTGCCGCAGGTGCTGCCGCAGTTGCTGAGTTACAGCCTGTACCGCTGGGAGAACAACATCCGCGCCGCCGCCGTGCTGGGCGTGGTCGGGGCCGGTGGCCTGGGGCAGATGCTGGCCTTCCACATGGGCCTGTTCCAGATGGCCGAGACCAGCACGGTGCTGCTGGCCATGCTGGTGCTGGTGGCCCTGGTCGATGCGCTGAGCTATGCGGTGCGCAAGGTGTTGTCGCGGTAGGGAGCAAACGCCGGGTTATGGCTTTTTCGTCGCGTCCTGCGCGGCCTTCTGGGCCCGTGTGGATTCTGCCTTGGCGGCCGCGCGGTCTTCGGCGTCCGGAAAGATTGCATTGGCCGTTCCATCATCGTCGCCTGCCGGCAGGTCCATCCGGCTGCCATTGGCCAGTCCCCGTTGAAGGCGGTTGTTTTCCCACAGAAGCAACTCACCTGCAGCGCCGTCCTTTAAATCTGCGTCAATGCCAATCACCCGCCCGCCATACAGCGAGACGATTTCGTCGCGCGTGGTGTGGCCCACCACAATCCGTTTGACTGCGAACTGCTTCAGCAAGGCATCCACTTCACCGCTGCTCGCCCGGGGCATTTTGAAATAGCCCCGGTACCACAGCGGACCCTCGCCCAAAAAAAGCCAACTGGCCTGCGGGTCATCCTGCAAGGACGCCCGCGCGTCGCCCAGTCGGGCGCGAATCTTGGCGTTGAGCGCGACCAACTCTGGGGCATGGCTTGGCAAATCAGGACTGATGCCGCCATGCACGAAGAGCGTATCCCCCAGACGCAGGACCGTGGCGCGCGTTCGCAGCCATTGGCCCAGTTCCGTGTCTTTGCCATACAGCTCCGCCACGGTTCGCTGCAGCAGCTTGGCGACCACCAGGTATTTGGGCGACAGGTAGCGCAGGTCGCCGCGCAGCACCATGGACTCATGGTTGCCCAGCACCATTTGCACGCTGCCGCCGGCGGCCTGCGCTTCCTGCGCCAGCCGATAAATAGCCCACAGGGCTTCGGTCTGATGCGGGCCGCGATCAAATACATCGCCATTAATCACGAGCACGCCTTTGCCAAAGGCCCAACGGTTGTGTGCATTGATGATCTTTTGCGCACGCAGCAGCCCAAGAAACAATTCGTTCTGACCGTGGATATCAGACACTGCGGCCCACCGCGCTGGCTGCGGCAATTCATCAGGCGCGGCGGTGTTGCGGGCATTCAAGGCAATGCCGGTGACACTTCCGCATGGCGCATGGAACTTGGTGCCCGTCGCGACTGCCAGCGGCTTCACCGCACCGTCGCAAACCCAGACGGCTTGGCTGCCTTTGTCCTGATGGAAAACATAGGGGCCATCCACCAGCGCCTGGGCACCCGCACAGGAGCTCAAGAGAGCGAGCACGATAGCTTTAAGGAAAGACATGTTGGGTTGAGAACAAGAAAGGGGAAGCTACGGACAGGAAATCCGACCGTTTGAGGGCCAGTATGGCACGCGTTCTGGCCTATATCGCCACCGTGCGAAACCCGGCAAACACATCGCTGCGGTGCGGCTGAAAGAAGTTGCGGTAACGCGGGTGGTGCATGCGCGCATGGGTGGCGAAGGCGCCGCCGCGCAGCTCGCGGTGGTTGCCAAACCAAGGTTGGGAGTATTCGCGGTAGGGGCCGGGCGCAAAGTCGGGGTAGGGCGCAAAGGCGTCCGCCGTCCACTCCCACACGCTGTGGCCCCACTGGAAGCCGGGCTGCGTCAGCGCGGCGTGTTCCCACTCGGCCGCGCTGGGCAGGCGTCGACCGGCCCACAGGCAATAGGCCTGGGCTTCAAAGGCGTTCAGGTGCAGGGCGGCGCTGTCGGGGTCCAACGGCAGCCAGCGGTCAAACCAGCGCATCTCCCAGTCGCCTAGCCTTTCCGTTCCGCCGGTCACTGCGCGGCGCCAGCGTTGCGGGTGCGCGCAGGCCGACTGCGCGCGCCAGTCACCGGCCTCCGCGGGCCAGAAGCGGGGATCGTCATAGCCGCCCGCATTGACAAAGCGGGCAAAGTCGCCGGCCGATACGGGGGCGCTCTCGATGGCGTAACCCGGTAGGCGCAGCGACTGCGGCGGGCTTTCGTTGTCAAAGGCAAAGCCCGGGTCCGTCGCCGCGAGCCCCAGGCGCACGTCGTCACCGGGCACATCCAGCAAAGTGCGGGCAGGGACGGTCGGCACCGCAACGCCGATCGGTGCCGGGTAGCCCAGTGCCGCTCGCATCCAGCAAAAGGCTTCGCCATGCATGTCCTCATGGAATAGCGCCAGGCGGTGGAAGTACAGCGCATCGTCTTGCGCGCTGGCCGCCGCTAGTGCGTGATCGCGAGGGCCAGCATCCAGAGGGATCGCCTGGATACAGGCCTCCAGTTGGCCCTTCAGCATCGGCCCCAGCGCTTCCCTCGAAGGCATGGGTTCGACCCAACGCCGGGCATGGGCCAGCCGCGCGGAATCTAACAGTGCATCGGGTCCGGCAAAACGCGGCGGCAGCTGCCCGTGCGCAAAGCCCTCCGCATCGCGGTGGTGCGGTCCGCGCAGAATCCAGAACTCGGCAAACCACGCGATGTGGGCCAGCTCCCAGGCAATCGGGTTGATGCCGATCTGGTGGGGTGGGTTCCACTGCGCGGCGGACAAATCATCAACCAGCGCCAGCGTGCGCGCGCGGCTGTCGCGCAGGGCTGCCGCCAATGCCGTGCCCGAGAGTTGGCGCGGGTCTGTCACGTCGGCCTGTGGCTGCTGCTGTGTCATTGCGGCCGGCCCATCATGGCGACGGTGGTGTAGCGCACGGCCACCACGCCATCGACCGACAGGCGTTCAAATATTTCACGTACATCTGCACATGCTTGCTGCCCCACCGGGGAGTCCTTGTCAGGCATGTAGGAGCGCGAAAACACCAGGCTTTGCAGCGCGGCCGCGTCCAGGTGGTGGGCGTGCGGCCCGGTCCACTGCCGCGGCACGGTGGCGCCAAAGAAAGCGGAGACGTTGCCACGATCCTCATGCGCAAGCAGCGCGTCGCGCTTGGGCCCACCATACTTTGCAAACAGGGCGTTCAGCGCGGTGTGCAGCGGATCGGTCAGCACGCGGTCGTTCCAGACCAGTGCCACCTGTCCGTGGGGTTTCAGCACGCGCAAGAACTCGGCCCGCGCGGCGTCCACGTCAAACCAGTGAAAGGCCTGTGCCGCCGTGATCAGGTTGACCGATGCGTCGGGCAACGGAATGTGCTCGGCCGACCCGCCAGCGCTGCGGTAGTGCGCAAATTGGCTGAGTGCCTGGTCGGCGGCCGCGCGCATGGCGGCGCTGGGCTCAATGGCAGTGACGTCATAGCCCTGCGCGAGCAGCCCCTGGGTCAGCAGGCCGGTGCCCGCGCCGATGTCGGCCACGACCGCGTCAGCTTGCAGATCGCAGGCCTCGCGCAGCGCGTCAAACAGCGCGGCGGGATAGTCGGGGCGCGACGCGACGTAGTCGGCAACTTTGGGGGAGAAAATGGTGCCCACGCCGCCCTGGGGTTGGTACAGCGCGCGCAGTTGGGCGCCGGTGTCGTTGGTGGAGGACTTGGGGTTCATGCCCCGAAGTGTGCCGCAATTTTGTGGCCATTTTTGTGGCGCACGCGAGGACTGCGCACGGCGGGTGGCGTGGCAGGCGTTCTCCGGCTCGCGTCGCGGGCGGCCTTGCTTGGGTTGCCACCGTTGTCGCGTTAACGCGGATGTTGGTTCGCCCGCTCCGTGGCAACCGCAAATGCGGCCTGCGCCCGCCCGCCACACCACCCGCCTTAGGGCGAGGTGTTGGGGAGACTGAGGCGTTGTAAGCCAAATGGGCCGCTAGCCCTCGTGGATATTGGCTGAATAGCTATGCATTTTGTAGCTATCGACACCACGCACCGCAAGGCTGGTGGGCCGGGTGTCCCTTCGTCGGCCCCATTCGCGGTTGCGACAAAACAGGCGCCCCAACAACCGCGTTAACGCAGAAACAAATGAGAACCCAAAAATCCCGCCTGCGAGAGTGGGCCAGAGAAGGGATACCCGGCTCACCGGCCCCGCCAACCCGCCCCGCCGAATAGAGCCCCAACCAAGTACGTCAAATCTGCCCGGTCCAGCCGCTGTCATGCCGCGCAAACGCGACCTGTAGCTCCGCCACCCACGCAGCGTCCAGCGGCCCCTTGGCAGCCCATTCCAGACTGTGCTGCAGATGGTCGGTCTTGGCCGTGCCAACGATGGCCGCGCTCACACCCGGCGCCGCCAGCGCAAAGCGCAGCGAGATCTCGCCCCACTCCAGGCCGCGGTTATCCAGACCCATGGACTGCCAGCGCTTCCAGTACTCCTCGCAATAGTCGCCCACCGGCTGCACGGCAAAACGCCACGGGTGATTGGCCACGCTGCGCTTGGCGATAAAGCCCTTGCCCGCCATGGCCGGCAAGGCGGTATGCAGGATGCGCTGGTCGCAGATATTGAGCGATGCCATGAAACCATCAAAGCGGCCACAGGCCACTGCCCAGGCCAGGTCGTCGTTCTCGCCCGAGTAGGCCATGGCCCGCACCTTGCCCGCGCGTTTTGCGGCTTCCAGTGCGTCTATCACGTCGGTCTGCACCAGCACCGCGCGCGGACAGGAGTGGAAGTGGGCGATGTCGAGGTGGTCGGTGCGCAGCAGGCGCAGGGCTTGTTCGATGCCGGCGGTGATGCAGGCCCCGGTCCAGTCCGGTATGCCGTCCACGCCGTAGCCAAGTTTGGTCGACAGCACCACTTCGCTGCGCCGCGTTGCAAGATGGCGCCCGATGCGCTCCTCGGAAATGCCGTAGCTGGGCGCCGTGTCGAACAGGTTGACGCCAGCGTCCACCGCGGCGTGCAGCATGCGCCCGACGGCGGCGTCGTCCAGCGTGGCATCGCCAATCTGCGCCGCGCCCATGCCCAGGGGGTTGAGGAAAAGGTCTGTCTGGCCGTAGCGGCGGGGTGTCGGCATAAGAGCTTGGGTTAAAGGATGAAGGTCAACGGATGACGTAGACCACGGCGCTGCGCGCGGGCAGCGTGAAGCGGCCGGTAGTGGTGTCGAACGGGGCGTCGTTGCGCAGGCGCGCATCGGCGGCTGTGTTGGCGGCTTGTACCGGGTGCAACTGGTAGGACTTGCCGATTTCACTGGGCAGCGTGATGGCTTGCGCCGACTTGTCCACATTCACAAAATACAGCAGTTCCTGGAAGGCGGCGCCGGGGTAGCCGCGGCCATTCAGATGGCCTACGAGCACGACAGGGTTTTGCGCCGGGCCGGTGTTGGGGAAGCTCAGACGGGCCTGGATGTCGGCGGCCGTGCGCAGGCGAAACAGCGTTGAGCTGGCGCGGATTTTCAGCAGGTCCTGGAAGGTGTCGCGGGCCAGTGCAATGTCCCCCGGTGTGGGGCGCAGGGCGGGGTTGGCCAGCAGCGGGCGCATCAGCGGCCAGCTCTCGCCGTTGTCAGCCTTGGGTGGCAGGCCGGTGCCGAAATAGTTGGTCTGGTAGGTCCAGTCCAGGCGGTTGAACCAGTCGCCGGAATCAAAGCTGTTGCGGTCCATGGACTTGGAGCGCAGGATTTCGGTACCCGCATGGAAGTAGGCCACGCCCTGGCTGAAGGCGTTGATGGCCAGGCCCAGCGTCTGCACGCGGGCGCGGTCTTCGGTCGATGTGGCTACTGGCAGCTTGAAGGCGTTGGCATCCCACAGCGTCTGGTTGTCGTGGTTCTCCACGTAGTTCACCACCTCGGACGGCTGGCTCGCATAGCCCGCGGGTTGCCCGGCGTAGTCGATCTGGGCCAGCGTTTTGCGCTCCCCGGTGTAGGTCTGCAACTCGAAGCCGCGTATCGATCCGGCCAGGCCCACGCGCACCAGGTCGGCGCTGCGCAGCAGGTCGGTCGGCGTGGCGGTTGAGAGGGCGTTGCGGTCGTAGACTAAGCCGTTGATATAGCCCTGGTTGCGGATTTGGGCGTCGCCGTTGTCGCCCGCGCTGCCACCGCGCACGGCGTCGCGGCACCGGTCGCTGAAGGTGCCAATGCCGCTGCCGTTCAGCGACAGCTGCGAGGCCTGCACAAAGCGCGCGCCATTGGCCACTTCGCCAAAGTTCCAGCCCTCACCGATCAGGTTGACATGGCGGCCCGTAGCCTTATTGACCCGTTTCTGCAAGGTCTCCATGACGGCGCGCGGCTGGTGCGCCATCAGGTCGAAGCGGAAGGAGTCGATGCGGTAGTGCTTGGCCCATAGCTCCACCGAGTCCACCATCAGCTTGCCCATCATCCGATTCTCGGTGGCGGTGTTGTCGCAGCAGGTGGAGCGCTCGATCACACCCTGGTCGTTCAAGCGGTGGTAGTAGCCGGGCACCACGCGGTCCAGCACCGACTGGGCGTGCTGCCCGGCGTTGCTGGTGTGGTTGTAGACCACGTCCATGCCCACGCGCAAGCCCGCGGCATGCAGGGCCATGACCATCTGGCGCAGCTCTTTCACCCGCGCGGCGCCGTCGTTCGCATCGCTGGCGTAGCTGCCTTCGGGCGCGTTGAAGTGCAGGGGGTCGTAGCCCCAGTTGAAGCAGTCTGTGGCGGCGCCGGCCGTGGTGGCAGCCTGCGGTGCCTCGCTGTCGCCCTGTGCGGGCGTGGCGATGGCGGGCGTGGTGCAAGTTGTCTCGGGCACGCTGGCGATGTCAAAAATGGGCAGCAGGTGCACGTCCGTCATGCCGGCCCTGGACAGCGCCTGCAGGTGGCGCATGCCGTTGGACTGCGACGCGGTGAACGCCAGGTACTTGCCGCGCTGGGCCGCTGGCACCGTGGCATCGTCAATGGAGAAGTCGCGCACATGCAATTCGTAAATCGCCATGTCGGTGGCCGCCTGCACGCGCTGAGGCGCCGTGTGGCTGTCCCAGCCGGCAGGCTTGAGCTGCGGGTCGTTCAGGTCGGTGATATAGCTGCGCTGCGAGTCGGCGTTCAGACTCAGTGCATACGGGTCGGTGACGCGGTTGCGCACCAGGCCCACGCCCGGCACCCAGACGTCGACCAGGTAGCTGTAATAGTGCCCGTGCAAGTTGGCGCCCTGGCGGTAGCGCCAAACGCCCGTGGCCGGGTCAAACCGCAGTGCGGGCGCCGCGGTGGCCGTGCCGCTGGCGCCATCGAACAGGCAGGCATTGACCCGCTGCGCCGTGGGCGCCCACAGTGCGAGCTGGGTGTGCTTGGGGCTGATGCGCACGCCCAGATCGAGCGCGCGCCCGGCAGCGGCGTACAGATCGTCCAGGGCACCGGCCGACTGGATGGCAGTGGCGCGCAGCACCAGCCCGGTGGCGTCTTCCTGCACCAGCAGCAACTGCTGGCGGTGCAGGCTGCGCAACTGTGCGGCGCCGGTGGGTGTCAGCGCGAGCACGGCACCGGGCTTGACGTATTTGAAGCGCTGCGCCACGGCCGTGGGCAGCTTGGCCTGCCAGGGCTGGAGCGCCAGCGCCCCATTCGATCCGCTGACCCGTTGGCCCACGAGGGCCTGCAACTGGCCGCTGGCCGAGCGGTACAGCACGAAGCGCCCACCAGTGTCGGCGCCTGGCCATTGCAGCAGTTGGCGGTTGAGCCACACGGCCTGGGGTGCCGATGCAGTGGCTCCGGTGGAGACAGTCGAGGGCGTGATAGAGCCTGGCGGTGCAGCGCGCAACACGGTCTGGAAGGCGCTCGCGTTGCAGGCGTCCAGCGGGGCGTCGGCCTGCGCGCCGGCCGCCAGGAGGGCGATGGCGACGCCTGAAACCAGACGCCGGGCGGCAAATCGGCAAGAACTAATACCCAATTTGGGTTGTATTTCAGCAGTCATGAATGAAATCGGGCTGTAGCCCTCGTGAAATATGGAGTTGTAGCTATTAAATATGTAGCAGCTCGGTTCAGGTGCCGCAAAGGTGCATGGATTTCAAGACGGTCATTGACTTCATGCACATTGCAGGAATGTAGGTAGTATCATTACATGATTGCCCGGAAAGTTTCGATATTTCCATAATAACTGGTAATTTATTTTCGAAATTCGCCTTGCGTTTAAAGTAGTTTGACTACAAAATCATTTTGATGCAAATGAATCCATACACCCTGCGCACAAGCCTCCTTTCGACGCTGCGCCGCGTCACGACCGCTGCCTGGCTGCTGGCTGGTGTAGGGGCATCGCCACTGGCTTGGGCCGAAGAGGCTGCCAGCGCCAGCGCAGTGTCCAGTACCCGGATCGACATCCACACCGTGCCAGAAGTGCGCCAGCCCAGCAGCTTGCCCGCCAACTGGCAGCGCGGCGCCTTTATGGAGGTGTTTGTACGCGCCTACCAGGACAGCAATGGCGACGGCGTGGGCGACCTCAAGGGCCTGACGCAGCGGCTCGACTATTTGAAAGACCTGGGCATCAAGGGCATCTGGCTGATGCCCATCACCACCAGCGCCGATGGTGACCATGGCTATGCCACCACCGACTTCCGCGCCATCGACCCGGCCTACGGCACGCTCGACGATTTCGACGAGCTGCTGCGCCAGGCGCACGCCCGGGGCATGGGCGTGGTCATGGACTACGTGATCAACCACAGCGCCCGCCAGCACGCGATGTTTGCCAGTGCCCTGCAGGGGCCGACCAGTCCGTTTTACGACTGGTTCGTGTGGGAGAAAGAGCAACCGAAGGGGTGGGACATCTGGGGCAAAAACCCGTGGACCGTGACGCCGCATGGCAGCTACTTCGGCACCTTTGGCCCGCACATGCCCGATTTCAACTTCAAGAACCCGGCTGTGCTGGCCTACCACCAGAGCAGTCTGCGCTTCTGGTTGAACCGCGGGCTGGACGGCTACCGGCTCGACGCCGTGCCCCACCTGGTCGAAAACAACGCCAAAGACTGGAACGACCAGCCCGAGAGCCGCGCTTTGACCGGCGAATTGACCAAACTGATCACTGCCTACCCACAGCGCCATGTGGTGTGCGAGGCCACGGCCAACCCTCAGTTGTATGCCATGCCCCACATTTGTGGCAGTGCCTTTGCGTTCGGGCTGGAGCGCAACATCGTCAACGCCGCCAAGGGTGACAAGAAGGCCATCCGCGCGGTGGCGGACTACTTCACCACCGCACCGCAAACCATGGCCACCTTCGTCGCCAACCACGACATGTTTGCCGGCGCCCGGCTATGGGACCAACTGCGCGGCAACGTCGTGCGCTACAAGTTGGCCGCGGCCTCGTACCTGCTGCAGAGCGGCACGCCCTTCATCTACTACGGCGAAGAAATCGGCATGGCCGGCGTCCAGGGCCTGGAAGGCGATGCGCCGCTACGCGCACCGATGAGCTGGACGGCGGACCAACAGGGCGCAGGTTTCACTTCCGGCGGCAAACCGTTTCGGCCAATCGCGCCCAACGCCGCGCGCTACAACGTCGCGGCGCATCTGGCCGACCCCCAATCGCTGCTGTCGTTCTACAAGAGCATGCTCACGCTGCGCAACACCCTGCCGTCATTGGCGAGTGGCAGCTATGACGCGCCGCAGGTGCAGGGCAGGGTGATGGCCTATCGGCGCACGCTGGGTACCGAGACTACGCTGGTGGTCATCAACTACGGCACCCAGCCTGGCCGCATCGCCTTGAAAACCTTGCCACCGCGTGCGGTGCTGGCACCGGCATATCCCGTGGCCGCCAAGACCACCGTTGCGAATGCCCGAGGCGCTGCTGGCTTGGTTGTGCCAGCGCAGTCAGTGCGGGTCTACACCTTGCGGGCTGGGGCTTGATTTCGGTGTCACTCGATTCGTTGTGGCGCACGAAGGACTGCGCGCGGCGGGCGACGTGGCAGGCGTTCTCCGGCTCGCGTCGCGGGCGGCCTTGCGTGGGTTGCCAAGGTTGCTGCGTCAACACGTGTGTTGGTAGGCCTGCTCTGTGGCAACCGCAAATGCGGCCTGCGCCCGCCCGCCACGCCACCCGCCTTTGGCGAAGAGGTTCGGAGACAAATTCACCTCTAGCCCTCGTGGAATGGCCATATGCAGCTATGTATTTTGTAGCATTCAAAACCACGTACCGCCAGGTCGGTGGGCCGGGTGTCCCTTCGTCGGCCCCATTCGTGGTTGCTGCAGAAGCGGCGCCCCAACAACCCCGTTAACGCAGTAACCCAAGAGAACCCAAGACCACCGCCCGCGAGCGTGGGCCAGAGAAGGGATACCCGGCCCGCCGACCCCGCCAACCCGCCCCACCTGAATTGCCTGAAACAACCCCTCTGCCGCTAACACCACCACCATGTACTTCAACAAAATCCGCCACCCCTCCAATTTCAGCTTTGCAAACGCGCACACCAACGGCTCACTAACCATCGGCGCCAAGCTCGTGCAGGCCACGGTGCGTGATCTGGGTGAAGACGTGTTCCATGTCGAACTGCGCGATGCCAAACGCTGGCCGCTGGATGCGCGGGTGTTGCCGCTGCATGACGATGCTTTTGCTGCCGCCGATTCGCGTTACCAACTCCAGATCACCGACAGCGGCAATCTGGCCTTGAACGGCGCTGGCGGCGAAGCCATTCTGTCGGGCATAGACGGCGCCTGCCTGGGTGCCTGTGGCAGCGCCTGGCTGGTGCAGTTTGCGCGCAACGCCCAGATGCGTTTTTTTGGCCAGGGCGAAAAAGTGACCGGCCTGGAGAAGACCGGAAAACGCACCAAATACTGGAACGCCGACGTCTGGGCCGACCACGCCATGCACACCATCGAGACCGGCCAGGCCGACCCGCAATACGCCGCCGTGCCTTACCTGCTGGTGCGCCAGGGCCAGCAGTGGGTGGGCATTCTGGTGGACCACCCCGGTGCCGTGTTCATGGACACCGGCTCCAACTGGTTTTTCTTTGGCAAGGACGACCAGAACGCACCGCCCGCGTTCTGGTTTGGAGCGGATGAAGGTGTGCCTGCTTTCTACGTGATTGCCGGTGACAGCGTGGCGTCCGTCACGCAGCGCCTGCAGCGGTTGGTGGGCAAGACCCCGCTGCCACCGCTGTGGTCGCTGGGGCACCACCAAAGCCGCTGGGGCTATGCGGGCACGCAGCACCTGCAGCAGCTGGATGCAGCGTTTACCCAGCACGCCTTCCCCAACGATGGTCTGTGGCTGGACATTGACTACATGGAGCGCTTCAAGGTCTTTACCATCAGTACCGAGCATTTCGGCGACCTGGCCGTTGAGCTGAAGCAGTTGCAGGCCAACGGCCGGCGCATCGTGCCGATCCTGGACCCCGGCGTGAAGGTGGAAGTGGGCTACGGGGTGGCCGCCAGCGGCCAGGCGGCCGACATCTTTTGCCACAACCCCGAAGGCCAGCCCTACGTGGGCTTTGTGTGGCCGGGGCGCACCTGGTTTCCCGACTATTCGCTGCCCGAGGGACGTGACTGGTGGGCGAGCTATTCCAAGGCCTTCCGTGCATCCGGTTTTGACGGCGCCTGGCTGGACATGAACGACCCCAGCACCGGCGCGGCCGAGGTCGACGACATGCTGTTCCAGCGTGGCGCCTGGCCGCACTGGACCTACCACAACCAGTACGGCACCGGCATGGCCCAGGCCACGCGCGACGGCTTTCTGGCGGCCCGCCCCGATGAGCGGCCCTTTCTGCTGGCCCGCAGCGCCTACACCGGCTCCAGCCGATTCACGGCGGTGTGGACCGGCGACAACTTCAGCAGCTGGCACCACCTGCGCACCAGCATCCACTGCAGCCTGAACCTGGCGCTCTCCGGCATTCCGTTCAACGGCCCCGACGTGCCCGGCTTTGGCGGCCACGCCGACAAAGAGCTGGCCATTGCCTGGTACAAGGCGGGCTGTTTGTTCCCCTTCATGCGCAACCACGCCAGCGCCGGCACGGCCGAGCAGGAGCCCTGGGTGTTTGGCGATGTAGCACTGGAGACCATCCGCCACCACGTGCGCCTGCGCTACAAGCTGCTGCCGTATCTATACCAGTTGTGGAACGACCAGGAGCAATCCGGCGCGGCCGTGATGCGCCCGCTGTTTTATGACTTTCCCAATACCGACGGCATGGAGCTGGACCGCGTGGATGACCAGTTCCTGATCGGCCCGGCCATCCTGCAGGCACCCATCGTGCACCAGGGTCAGCAGACGCGCCTGGTCACGCTGCCGGGCCAGGGTCGCTGGATGGATGTCAACAGCGGGCAGTTTCTGGCTGGCGGGCGCACCATCCATGTCAGCAGCACAGCGGACAGCACGCCCATCTACCTGCGTGAAGGCAGCCTGCTGCCCATGCAGGTGGGTGTGCGCACCAGTGCCGCTGCCAATGACCTGGCGGACATTGAACTGCATGTGATTCTGGGTGCTGGCAGCGAGGACACGGCAACCCTGGACTATGTGGCCGATGACGGCCTGAGCTACGGCTACCAGCGCGGCGCGCGCAGCGTCTACCGGATGCAGGCACGGCGTGAGGGCGCCGTCCTGTTGCTCCATGTGGAGGTTTTGCAGGCGGGCTGGAAGCCGTTGCGCCTGCGGGTGGTGGGGTATGACGGTGTGACCACGCTCCAGCTGCGCACGGGCGGGCAGACTGCCAGCATGCCGCTGTCGCCCATGACCTGGCACTTCAGCGGTGGGGCCCTGGCTGCAATGACCAGTGTGCCTATCGACCTGTAAGCCCTTGCGCGCGGGCCACGCATCTGAACTTGACCTTTGTCAGCCGGACTTCATATAGTGCGTGCACAATGGCTGCTCGGAAACTATGAAAGGCCGATTGGCCGATCGGAAGAAGTGTTGGTATGGGCATCAGAGACAGTATTTGGTCGGCCCTGGGGCGTGACACCTCAGATGCCGCAGACGTAGCGCTGGAACGTGTGCGCAGTGCCATGCTCCTGGCGCTGGAGCAGTATGGCGACGAGAAGCACGTGCGGCTGGACATGAAAATCAGCAGCGCCCGGGAAATTGCAGAGCTCTGGTATCTGCGCCCTGAAATCATGCACCTGGTGGCGTCCGCACAAGGCGAAGAAACTGCCCGGGTGTGTGTGTCCAAGATTACCGCACTGTTCGGTAAATACCAGATGGGTGGCAAGACGTCGCGGTTCGGCGGGTTGTAGCGTGCGTTGTTGATGGGACTTGGCCCCACGCGCAATGGACGTAGTCCGCCTATTGCCTCAACGACATCTCCGGCTGCCCCATGCTCGCCACCGATGTGGCAGGGACCGACTTACAAGTAGTTGCAATTGGCGCTTCGAAGCCATGCAACCCACTGGGAGAGAGATCGATTCCTGACCTGCTGCACAGATAGCATCTACCAGTAGCCCTCGTGAAATATACATTCAGTGCTATCAAAGTAGGAGTCAATTCTTATTGATGCGCCATGGGTGCGGTGACCGAACGAGATGGCCGAGACCATGCAATGCGAAGCGCATTGGCGTACCAGCCCACAATGGCGGCCGCATAATTGGTATCCGGAAGATCAGGGAGTTCAAAAAATTATGCGTACAACATCACCCGCCGCCTGGTTGCTGCTTGCACCTCTTGTGCTGTCAACGCCACAAGTATTTGCAGAAGTCTTCAAGTGCACCACGGCAGATGGCAAGACGAGTTATTCCGAGAAGCCGTGCCCGGCAAACGGCGCCAAGGAAGTCGTGGTGCCTATCCTGAAAGCGCCTCCATCCCATGGCCCCGCGCGCGATTGGGCGGCCGAGAGCGCTGCTATCAACGCGCGGGTACAGGCAGCGGCCGACGCGGTGGCTGCCGCGCGCAGTGCAGCCAAGGCATCGGCGCCTGACCCTGTGAAACCCACAGATTCTGCTGACCGCGCCCTGACGCCTGAAGAGGCTGAGGCGCTGCAGCGTGCTGCGGCTGGATCACGACAAGCAGACGCTTCCGCTAAAGAGTCAGCCGCTGCAACGGCCAAGGCTGATGCGGCAGCCGCCGCAGGCAATGCCGATGCCGCAGCGGCAGCCGCGGCCAAGGCTGACGCTGCCGCAAAGTCGGATGCCTCCAAAGCGGCTGCCGCCGCTGCAGCAAAGACGGCGGCCGCGAATGCCCAAGCCGCCGCAGCCGCTGCAACCGCCAAGGCAAATGCGGCTACCGCAGCTGCCGCCGCTGCCAGGACCAAAGTCACAGGGCAACCGCCGGCTCCTGCAACGCCGCCCGCAACCAAGGCCAAATAGACGGACCAAGCGATTTCTGCAGCCTGCTGACACAGACCGCGCGTGGGAGTGCGGGAAAGACCGCAGCCGCTCAGGGCGAAGAGACTGCCCGGGTGCGTATGACCAAGATTACCGCACTGTTCGGTAAATACCAGATGGGTGGCAAGACGTCGCGGTTTGGCGGGTTGCAGGGCCGAAAAACGAGAAACCCGGCACACAGGTCCGGGTTAGTCCCTGAGTACAGGGGACGCTTTTCGCGCCAGGCAATCGCCTGAGTCAACTGTACCGCGCGGCGGGCGCCCGCGTCAACACCTCCGGTTTGCTAGCGATCCCAATCTGCTGTGTGCAATAGTGATCCTGCAAACGGCCCGATGTGCTCAAGGGCGTGCAACTGGTGATGACTGGTTACAGAGTGCCAGGCTACTTTCAACGCATTGAAGACTGAATTGCACATCGTGCCCCCTCATAACGCTATAAATTGTTTATCCACTTTATGCAGGGACGTGACAAAAGTCAACCTGGGTAGCGGGGGATGGGTGACGTGGTATCAGAGCCAGGGGGGCCACAGGATGCGGGCCGCTGGCATTCTCCCAAGGTCGTGCAGAGGTTCTGGGTGAACGCCTGAAAATGGAGCGGGTGATGGGAATCGAACCCACGTTATTTGCTTGGGAAGCAAGAGTCCTGCCATTGAACGACACCCGCGTAACGGGAAAATTATAGAACTCCCTACTTGCGCAGCGGCGAATCTTTGGCAATGCCCCACGACGAGTCCGACGACAGCGGTTTGGAAGACTTGGATTGCGCCGCTTCCTGGGCTTGCTCCAGTGCGGGGGAGTGCACCGGTCCTTGCGCGGCAATCCAAAGCGCCAACCCCACGCCGCCGATCAACAGCGCCGCACCGACCACCAGCTTCACCACCGTGAGCCAGACCTTGGGTTCTTCGTCGTGCTGTGCCTGCTTCATTGCATCTCCTGCCTGTTGGTATTTATAGGCGTTGGCGCGGACTTTTGCGAACGCGCCAGCAGTCCAAAACCATCACTTCAGAATATCCCCAATGCACAGGTACTTGATCTCCACATAGTCGTCCATGCCGAAGTGCGAGCCCTCACGTCCCAAGCCGGACTGCTTGACCCCGCCAAACGGCACATGTTCCGTGGCCAGGATGCCGACGTTGATGCCCACCATGCCGTACTCCAGCGCCTCGGCCACGCGGTAGATGCGGCCGATGTCGCGGCTGTAGAAGTAGCTGGCGAGTCCGAATTCTGTGGCGTTGGCGGCGTCAATGGCTTCCTGTTCGGTGGTGAACTTGAACACCGGCGCAAACGGGCCAAAGGTTTCCTCGCGGGCGCACAACATATCGGCCGAAGCATCGGCCACCACGGTGGGCTCAAAGAACTGGCCCGAACCCATCGCGGTCAGGCGCTTGCCGCCCACCAGCACGCGGCCGCCCTTGGCCTTGGCGTCATCGACGTGCCGCTGCACTTTTTCCAGCGCGGCTTCCTCGATCAGCGGGCCCTGGTTGACACCGTCTTCAAAGCCATTGCCGACCTTGGCGGTGCGCACCTTGGCGGCGAATTTCTCGACGAACTGCTCGTAGACACCGGCCTGCACGTAGAAGCGGTTGGTGCAGACGCAGGTCTGGCCGGCGTTGCGGTATTTGCTGGCAAAGGCGCCTTCCACCGCCGAGTCGACGTCGGCATCGTCAAACACGATAAAGGGTGCATTGCCGCCCAATTCCAGCGATAGTTTTTTGACCGTGGGCGCGCTTTGCGCCATCAGGTTGCGGCCGACTTCGGTGGAGCCGGTGAAGCTGATGTGGCGCACCACGTCGCTGGCGCACAGCACCTTGCCGAT
>JAUSNJ010000164.1 GCA_030645355.1 Rhodoferax sp.
CTATGTGGCCCGTGCAGTTGCACACGCCAGTGATTTGACAGGACTGGCGGCATTGCGTGTCCGGTTACGCCAGCAAGTACTGGCCTCGCCCATCTATGACGCACCGCGCTTTGCCGAACACTTTGAGACCGCACTGCGGGACATGTGGTTCGCATGGTGTAAAGAAGAGAAGGAGTAACTTGACAGTGTCAGTGCTGTTCGAGGAATACATATTGGTCATCGGACAATACTCTCTCCCAATTGTGAGAAGACAAATATGATCTCAATGAGTCCTCGTCAGCGAGGGTCAAAAGCATATACTTTATTGAGTACTTGTTAACAAAATGGTCCATGAGTTCTTTATCTCGTAGCAATGCTTGACTGAACAGGAAATAGTCGTTGCCGTAGGAGTCGATTCTCGAATCTATGGTCGGCCGCATACGTGGGTATGCCCGATATACCAACTCAGCACCCAAAGTGAAAGAATTAAAAACGTTGCCTTGGTGAACGCTGTCTTCAAGTACACGCGCCATTGGCGGCGACAAACTCTCGTTGTAGGGGTGAAACTTTGGTGTCGCCTTAGACGCGTTCCCACATGTAACCACCAGCACTAGCAATAGCAAGCACACGCCAGAAAGTATTGCCATTTCTTTTCTTTTTGTTGACAGGTTGCTTACATGAAGCCTGGCAATCGGTGCCAATACATAGGCCGCTACGATACCCAAATAGACGAAGAAGCGCATCGCGATGGCTGCCAAAATGATGAAGACAGCCGCTATCAACATGTCTGCAATTGAAAGACTCTTGCGATAGACATATCCGCCGTACAGCAGCACTAGAGTTACCCCCGCGCCGATCCATAGCCATCGGTCCGACCTAAACTCCTGATGAAACGGAGACAGCCATTCAATGATAAAACGCTTTTCCAGACTATCTGCTCCAAACCCTAGAGCGAACTGCCACAACCTCCATCCAGAAGGATTAACAAGAGTAGCGACTGTTACAAGAATGGTGAGTGTTGCCCAATGGCTTGTAGTTGGCTTCGACTCCGAAAGTATGGTGGAGCTTTTCCGATATCGGTCCAGCCAAGTTCCTAAGGCTTGCGCACCCACAAGCACAGGAGCCAGTACCACGGAAGCATGGCAATTGGCCCAAATGACACCCAACCCAACGATGCCAAGGGCATGATATTTGGAGCCAGTGCGCGTGTAACAGTGCATCAGCATCAAGGTCCAAATGAGCAAAAATAGTGTGAATAGCTCTGGGCGCAGTAAGTGACGGAAATTTTCCGTTGCAATCGCCAAAAGCCCCAAAGTTAGCGACCAAGGAATATCTTTGCCACTTCGTTGATAAACCATTTGTACAACTGATACAAACAGGGCAAGCCCCAGCGCCCCTAAGACTAACGGCAACGAGCCCTCTCCGAGCACGTACACTAACAAGTGAAACCCTACAGATGGCAGCCACTCGTGGGAATTAAAAACGTAGTCGCGAACTATAGAGAACGGGAAAAGCAGAGTGGACGGAATTTCGCCATTGAGCAAAACCAATTCACCAACTTTGGCCTGCAGCCAGAAATCGTTTGAAATCTGCGGCATTACGCTGGCGTATGTCGCAAGCACGCAAGAAAAGGCGACTGCAAAAGCTCCTAAAGCCCAGTTAATTGGGTCAGTCGTTTCGGGCTTGAAAGTGGTGAATGACATGGATTCTTGACAAACACATAGTGTTTGTGAGTGCTCAGAAAAACTGGTATCAATCAACTCTAGAAACTGAATGCCCATCCATCGGCGTTCAAAGCCAAAGACATTTCTGGCAATGCCAAAAGTTCAACGAAAGTCATTCACAAATCTAGCGGTAACGTTAATAGTTTTCGCTGCTTGGCAGTTGGTTCTCTTTTGAACGCGAGTGCATGGACTGCCAAGTGCTCATCCTCAATTAGGTAGACGTGGTGAAAACCACCTTCGTACAGAAATTTGACGAGTGACTTGGGTGTGAAACCTGTCTTGTGTGCGTAGAAGTCCTGACCACTGTTAACAATTTCAGACTGAAGCCCGTAAATCACGTCGTGCGCAGATATCGGACCCGCGCCACTCTCATACAGCACGTCGTCCAACTCTAGCCGCCGATCCTGTACAGCCCCGATCACTTGGGCAATATCAGGAACGCGAATCTCAGCAAATCCGTCTTCTTTTAAGATATGGACGAACCCCTTCAGAACCATCAATCCTTCGTGGCGATAGTAGTGCTCTAGATTGTGCGAGCAATAGACCGCATCGTATTGGTTGGCCTCTAATGTGGCGAGTTCCCTCGCATCGCAAACAAGATCCGGGTCACCGCGGTCATCAATGTCCAATAGGTCATGTTGCCAATCTGAAAAGTACCCAGGAATTGGTGTAGCCTTGCTGCCGCCACCAACATTCAGAACCTTGTTCCCGGAAGTCGAAGTTGTTATTTCTTTCTTTGCTTGGACTTGGGTATTTCCACGCCGAGCAAAGATATCCTTAACGAGTTCAATCAAGATTCCCAAAACGAATTGCTCCTATGTGTGCACGAAAGGCGGGCGCAGGCTCAGCATCGCTCATTTTAGGCGCATCGAATCGATGAAGAAACAGTAGCTACTTTATACAGACTTGCCGCACCATCTTCAAATCTGTCAACCCCATCATGACCTTCTCCATGCCATCCATCTTAAGTGTGCGCATACCGCCTTCGACCGCAGAGGCGAATAGCTCTGCCACACGCGCACGCTCCTGAATAAGCTTCTTGACTCCATCATCAGCCACCAGCAGTTCATGCAAACCAATTCGCCCCTTGTATCCGGTCTTGTTGCATTTGTCGCAACCCACCGCCTTGTAGAGTTTGATCTGCCCGCCTTCTCCATAGGTCTTGACCCAAGTCTCAACCAACTTCTTGCGCTCGCCCTCCGGGTCCGCTTTCCACGCCTTGGAGTGACGTAATTCTTCAGCGTATTCCGTCACAAACAGCCTGAATTCATCCGCATCCGGCACGTATGCTGCTTTGCAGTCGCATAGCTTCTTGGCCAAGCGCTGCGCCAGAATCCCCAACAGCGCATCGGCAAAATTGAACGGATCCATCCCCATGTCCATCAATCGGGTAATCGACTCCGGCGCCGAGTTAGTGTGCAAAGTCGAGAAAACCAGATGCCCTGTGAGTGATGCTTCCACACCCATGGACACAGTCTCTTTGTCCCGCGACTCACCGACCATGATGATGTCCGGGTCGGCTCGCAAAAAGGCACGCATGACCAGTGCGAAATCAATCCCGGCCTTTTTGTTGATCTGCACCTGACGCAGACCCTTCTGGGTGATTTCAACCGGGTCTTCCGCTGTCCAAATTTTGGTATCCGGGGTGTTGAGAAATTTCAGTATGGAGTGCAGCGTCGTGGTCTTGCCCGAGCCCGTTGGGCCGCACACATAGAACAAGCCATAGGGCTTGCTGACGGTGGCCTCCAAGCGCTCTTTGTTGTGTGGAGTCAGGCCGAGTTTTTCCAGCGGAATAGGCTCCCCCGCAGCCAATATCCGCATGACCACATCTTCAACACCACCCGCCGAGGGGATCGTAGCTACACGCAATTCGATATCCAGTGGGCCGTATTTTTTGAACTTGATCTTTCCGTCTTGAGGCTTGCGGCGCTCCGAAATATCCAGATCGCACATGATTTTGAGGCGGGTAACCATGGCCTGGCGAAAGTGTGCGGGTACTTCCACGTAGGGTACCAAACCACCATCGATACGAAACCGAATGCCGGTTTTGAATTTCCCAGGCATGGGCTCAATGTGAATGTCCGACGCCTTCTGGTTGTAGGCGTCAATGATGACCTTATTAACAAATTTGACCAGCTCGTTATCAGCCGCTGCGGACTCCAACGAATCGTCATTGGAACCATCGTCAATTGGGCCTCCATCCATATCCGCCAAGAGCTGGTCGATGGTGCTGCTGTCTGCAACCGTCCCAAAGAGTTGGGCCAAGGTTTCCTGAAATTCGGTTTGGGTTGTTACCTTGTATGCAAACTTGGCAATCCGCGGAAAAACCTGCGGTACAACGCGCGAGCCGCGCACCGCCTCGGGGTCCATGCACATGATGACCAGACCTTCGGGCGACTCCTCCAGTGGAATCCAGCCCTGCTCTTCAATGAACTCTCGTTTGAGCGAGCCATGCAGCATCTCCGACCGAATGCGTCCCGGATTGAAAGGCTCATAGCCAACACCGAAAAACTTCGCCAGTGATGGTCCAATCTGCAATGGCTTGATCTTGTACTGCGCCATTAGCAGATGCTCAACGGACTTGCCTTCCGATCTGGCATCTGAAATGCACTGGCTCAGTTCTTCATCTGTTAACAGCCCGTCGGACACCAACGCGTCATATTTCGTTGCCTTTCTGCGTGGTGCAGCGTTTGCACCGTTGACCCGCTGACGGATTGCAGTTGCCAGGGTCTTGCACAACTCGGAAACACCGTCTACTTCCAAGTCTCCAAATGGCTCGTCGCTTTTGTTGTTGATGACCTGCAGCACACCGTGGAGCGTTTTCCCTTCCAGGATGGGCGCCACCAGCATCTGCTTGGTACGGTAGCCAGACCTTTTGTCCACAACCTTTAAAAATGTGAGCGCCGGGTGGATCTGTTTGAGTGCCTCATCGTCATACACGTCCGGCAGGTTGAGCGACGTACGACTGAAGGCCACGTACCCTGCAATGCTCTGGGGAGAGATGGGCAACTTTAAATCGCTGCTGCTGGTGAGTCCGGTCTTGATCTTGGAAACAATGGCCGTCTGGTCTTCGTTGACGGCGTACAGTGTCAATCTATCGGCGTTCAACAGTTTGCAGATGTCCTGACTGGTCTCGAGCATGATTTGCTCCAGATTTTCCGTGTCGTGGATGCGTGCGGTGACGTGGTGAAGCTGTCGGTAAAACAAAGCCTCGAATGTCATGCCGCGCTTTTGCGAGGGCAGCTTCTGCGATTCAAAAAAAGCCTGTTCCGACGCCTTTTCTGATGACCCTGGGGAGACGACTGCGTTCATATTTCAAACTCCTGGCCGGCGCGCATTCTGCGAATATCGTGGGTGACGTTAGGTCCGAACGGTTGAGTTTGGTCAAACCGCTGTATTTCAGCCATGATGAGTTCTGTTTCCGCTGGTTTGGTGTGCGTGATGTAAATGGGGTAGTTTTTTCCCCGCGCGATGCAATCCAGTTCATTGGCCAGCACGGTTGGCGACAAATGCAAACTTCGCCGGGCAAGGTCTTTTTCCCGATTGCTGAAAGCCGTTTCGATGACCAGCATCGCGACATTTAGCTGATTGACCCGGTCCCAGAACGCCTGGTTGCGCTCCGTGTCACCAGTAAACACCCAGCACCCACTCCCCGAAGTGATTGCAAATCCAGCTGCCGGAACGGTATGGACGGCAGGCAATACCTCTACATACTTGTCTGACAATTGAAGCGTCTGCCCGACATGGATCTCGTGGAAAGTAATGAACGGGGCTTCGGGGGTTGGGATTCGGGAAAAGTCGGGCCAGATTACATTGTTGAAAATATGCGCTCTAAGTGCCTGGATGGTCCCGGCCAGAGCATGAACCTTCAATGGAGCTCTGCGTTGTGCGGCTATAGCGTCCACCATCAGCGGCAGGGCCGCTACATGATCCAAATGTGAATGACTCAACAAAACGTGATCGATGCTACGCATTTCGTCCAGGGTCAAGTCACCTACGCCAGTTCCCGCGTCAACCAGGACTTCTCCATCGATGAGGAATGATGTGGTCCTGCAATCTTTAGCGATGGCACCTGAGCAACCCAGTACACGTACTTTCACAGCGAGCGCCTCATTTGGTTTCAAAGTTGGTTGCGCCGTCCCATTCAGCATCAAATGGGAGTAATCGCATGGAGGCTACCCTTTCCGCATACATTTGGTAAAGGAACTTTTTGGCATTCATGCGCGATAAGTTCAACAACAACACATCCGCTTGATCCCAATTTTGCGCTCTGTATGCTTTGACAAAGCTCACCCATGTCCTGAGTTCCACGGTGGTGGCCTCATTCATCTGGGTAACAGGTGCCATAGGCCAAAAGATGGCCACCGCTTGCTCTTTGCCTTTTACCCGCACGCGGTCGAGCTCTTGCCAAGCGAAGTCCTGCGCAAGTTTTCGTGTTGTCTCACTCACAACAATATCGACACCATAGATTTTTGAAAGCCCTTCCAGTCTAGAACCCAAGTTGACCGCGTCTCCGATCACCGTGTACGCACGGCGTATGTTGGATCCCATATCGCCCACACACATTGTCCCTGTGTTGAGTCCGATGCCAATGCCAATGTCAGGCAGTCCCCGGGCTCGGTGGTCCAGATTGATCTCGCGAACGGCACCGGCCATTTCCATTGCAGATTTCACTGCCAGGTGGGCATGCTCGGGAGTGTCCACAGGTGCACCCCAAAACGCCATCACGCAGTCACCCATGTATTTGTCAATGGTGCCCCGATTCGCCCTGATGAGGCTCGTCAATTTGCTAAACACCCCGGTCAACAGTTCCTGCAACTGCGTTGGTTCCATGTGTTCCGACATTTTCGTGAAACCTCGCATGTCGCAAAACATCACCGTCAACTCCCGGCTGGTGGCCTTCATGCTGTAGCTGTCGGGATCTTTAACCATTTCATCGACGAGTTCAGGCGGCACGTAGGTGCCGAACAGGTGCGCCAACTCACGTTTGGACTTGCTTTCTACAAAGTAGCCGTAACTCATGTTGAGTGCGAAGGCAGTCGTTGTCATGACAAAGGCCGCCGCCAATGGCATCACGAGACCAAACGAAAGATACAGCCAGGTGTTAATACCTGCAACGGTGGCCAGGACTCCAATACTGAGCAGGACGGCCCGTGGAGCGGTCAGAAGTGGCAGTCCTACAGCCAAAAGCAAACCTGCAATCGTAAGGATAACGATGTCGTATCCCATTGCGTAGTCCGGCTTCAGCACAACTTTGTGGTCGAGCCATCCGGAAATGACGTTTGCGTGGGATTCGACGCCCGGGTACACCTCGCCCACTGGAGTGACACGCAGGTCCTGCAGCCCCGGCGCCGTTGTACCAACCAAAACTATCTTGTCCTTGAGGCTATCAGCTGGCACGCGTCCCGCTATGACGTCAGCTGCAGAGACATACCGAAAAGAGCCACCTTGGGCGCCGCCAGTCCCTCGAAACGGAATCAGCGTCGCAACGTGCCTATCCACAGGAATCGACAGAGACGACTTGCCTTCCTTCAGCAGGATGCGATCCAAAGCCTGGTAGCTACGCGACAACCATTGCTCATCCGAAAAACCTGGAACGACCGCCGGCGACCCAATCAGGCGACGGAACATGGCCAATGCAAGCGATTCGTAGTACTGCCCTTTGTATTCGGCCAGCAACGGCAACGACCGCACCACACCATCGACATCCGCGACCGGATTGAAGTGGCCCGCCAAGGGCGCCGCTTGCGCTAATTCCTTGATATTCGAACCGTAGCCCGTCCACTGAAAGGCCGCGATGGTACGGCCCTTATATTCGGCACCGGACAGAACCGGAGCAGGCAAAGCGCCAGCGATGTGCCCATCGCGGTCGCTGGTAAAGTAGTAGCCCAAAATGACTGGGCGCTTTTCGAGTGCCCGTGCAAACACCGCGTCATAGTCCAGTTCTGGCTGCAGCTGCTTGACTCGTTCAGCGAAACCAGGCTGGTCCTTGAACTCGTTTCGAGCCAGTTCGGTGAGCCGCGACAGACCAGAGCTGTCGTCTGGCTCTGCAAAAACAATGTCAAAGCCCAGCAACGCGATGTGCTGCTGTTCAAACAGCACGTCAACGAGGTGCGCCAGTTTATTGCGCCCCCAAGGGAAGCGACCCAGTTCCGCTAGGCTTTTTTCGTCTATGTCGACGATAACGATGCGTTCATCCAACGTCTTCGGCATGGTCGCCCGCAAGCGGGCGTCATAGAATATCTCGTCCAGACGTTGCATGCCCCCCATAGGCACAATGCCCATTGCATGCAGAAGAACAAAGGCGAGCGGAATCAGTGTGACCGCAATCCGTTGCCAATGCTTTGCTATCGTTTTCATGCGCATCCCCCTGAAACTGGCGCGCAATGGTCACAAATGACGATACGAAGACCGTCAGGTCTGCACGAATTGCATCTGGGTTCCAGCCAATTCGATCAAGTCGCCATTCTTTAGTGAGATGGGGTCCGCCTTGATGGGGTTTCCGTTGAGTGTTGGATTGCCAGCGCCTTCAACATGGTGCACAACAAATCCTTGCTGGCGACGGGTGATTGCCGCCACTGCAACACCGGGTTTACCAATGGTTGTGACAACCTTGGTCAAGGGCACTTCCCGACCCGATGCGGCTCCGGACAATACCTTGATGGATGCATGAAATGCACCAGCGCCAATGGAGTCGCCAAAACTCGAAGGAGTCGCCGCGCGCGGAGGGGTTGGTGCAGCAGGTCTAGCCTTTACCACCATGGTTTTGTCAAAGTTGTCGGCTACTCCGTCTCCGACAAACTTTATCTTGTACTTGCCTATCTCAATGCTGTCGCCATTTTGCAATTGCTGCTTTTTGACGGCTTTGCCGTTCAAGTAAGTGCCGTTGGTGCTATTGAGGTCCTCCAGGAACACTTCGCCCCCGGTCATCTGGAGTACTGCGTGCTCTCCGCTAACCGCTAGGTTGTCAATCACAATGTCGTTGTACGGTCTGCGCCCCAAGGTGGTTTTATCCTTGGTGAGTTGCACTTCTTTGATCACGACCTCATCGATCGAAACGATCATTTTCGGCATGATCGACTCCTTTTCCTGTAATTTGTTTCTGGAAAACTCTGCTGCATCTTACTTCCCCAACCACCGCGCGATTAAACCCCTCTTTTCGGGCATCTCGTGCACCTCAACCAATAGCACCGAAATATTATCCCGGCCACCATTTTCATTTGCCAAATCGATCAACTGGCTTGCCTTTTGATCAAGTGACAAATCTTCAGCAACAATTTTAGCGATTGCGCCATCGTCAACCATGTCTGACAGGCCGTCCGAACACATCAGATAGGTATCCCCAGCCTGCACCACGTGCTCATTGACCTCCAACAAAACCGAGTCGTCAACGCCCAGCGCACGGGTCACCAGATTCTTGATCGAGGAAGTGACAGCCTGTTCTGGCGTGATCAGACCAGCGTCCATTTGTTCTTGCAATAAGGAATGGTCTTTGGTAATTTGCTCCAAAACCCCGGCGCGCAACCGATAGCATCGAGAGTCGCCAATATGTCCGAGGACCAATTTATCGTCCCTGAATACCCCGACCACCAGCGTGGTTCCCATGCCAGCATAGTGCGCATTTGAATTTGCCGAGTTGAAGATGGACCGGTTGGCATTGTCGACGCATATTTCCATAGCGCGCCGGACTTCGCGTGCTTTGGCGCCATCCCCCGCCTCAGTCAACCAGCGGCTGAGCTCTGATTTGATAAACGCAGTCGCCATCCCACTGGCTATTTCCCCAGCGTTGTAACCACCCATGCCATCGGCCAACACTGCAGTCAGAGATGGCTCATCAAACACCACCGAATCCTCATTGTTGTCCCTGGCGCGCCCGGGATCGGTCTTTGCAAAAAATTGATAAATCATCGGTGTTTATTTTTCTAAGTTCAAACCACTGCCAAGGCTTGATTCACCAGGCCTGGTCACCCTTTGAACGACAGTCTTCTCAAAATTCGCCATTGTTGCCGGAACAGTTTCCGAAAAGTCAGTCTTGCCGTGTCCGGCTGGCGGCATGGACGACACCGTATTTGCGAACGCCACAGTCTTTTCACTGGAAGCAGTGCCACTTGGTGACGGCGGTATCGGGGTAGCAACTGATGCTACTCCTGACATTTGCCCCATGACAGTACGCAAATCCGCAGCAAACTGATCTCCCGTCTGATAGCGCGTTTCCGGACGCTTACTTAAAGACAATGCAACAACATCGGCCAGATTCTGTGGCAATTCCGGGCGAATGATGCGAATATCTGGCGCCTCCTCGTTGGCAATTTTGTACATCAACTCGGACATCGAGTCCCCGCGAAATGGTAACACCCCCGCCAGCATCTGGAACAGCATCACGCCCAGGGAATACAAATCCGAACGACCGTCTACTTTCTTACCGGCGAGTTGCTCTGGAGACATGAAACTTGGTGTTCCCAGAACAAGACCGGTCTTGGTTTTGCTCGAATCCGTAATGCGCGCGATGCCGAAATCTGTCACCTTCACAGTATCAGTCTGCGCCTCGTACATGATGTTGGCAGGCTTGATGTCGCGGTGCACCACATTCTGTTTGTGCGCATATGCCAAGGCCTCTGCTACACGGGCCACGATACTGATTACCACCGGAACTGGAAGCAATTGACCTCCCTTGCAGTGGTCGGCCAGATCCTTGCCCTTGAGGAACTCCATCGCGATAAAGGCGAGATCGTGCTCTTCACCGGCATCGAAAATGGTCACAATATTCTGGTGCTGCAAGCGTCCCGCCGTCTCTGCCTCTCGAAAGAAGCGTTCACGCGCATCCACGAGTTCGTCGCCGGCAAACTCCTGGCTCAACGCCATGGTTTTGATGGCCACGACGCGACCAATCTTCGGGTCTTTGCCCAAATAGACCACACCCATTGCGCCTTTGCCCAATTCTTTCTCAACCTGATAGCGGCCCAGCATGGGTTTCTCTACCGCCCCCCCCTCCAGCAACATGGTGCCCCCAGGGTGGCTCGCTCCTCCACCCAACATCACCGTTTCTGACAGGTTCTTGGCGCGACTGAGTTTGGCCTTGATGTCTTTGTATCCTTTATCAAAGGCCGCCATATGCTCATAGACAGCCTCAGCCTTGTTGAACTGGCGTTTACGCTCAAAGTCCATCGCCAGGCTGTACAGATTGCCCATCACGGCTTCGTTCATGGGAACCCTGCGGAAACGGTCAAACGCCATATCCAATTGGCCTTGCCCCTGCAATGCCAGACCCATCATGCGATTGGTCTCCGCAGACTCTTCGTCTGCTTGAACTTTGCCCGCCTCGGTGACCAGGAAGCGTTTGGTCGTCAGCGCCAGATGCCCCACGATCAAAAGAGTAGCGGGAAAGACCAGTTCCAGCCAAGTGGCCGACACGGAGAGGAGGCCAAACTCCAGTGCCAACAGACCAACAAACAACACCAGTGTTCCGCTGGCAGCCATACCTGCAGACATTCGAGGCAGTGCGGCGATGACATAGGCCGCTACCAACAAAAGCAATCCGGTGGTGGCCCAAATACCCCAAGTCGGCTGAACAATGAAGTGCTCGCTCAAAATGCTGGAAGTAATGTGCGCAATCGTCTCGGCGGGGGACAAGGCAGGGTTGCCTGGCACTGGGAATTGGACACCCACACCCGCTGCAGTGGCTCCAATAATGACAATCTTATCGGTGTACTTGGATGCTGGAATCTTGCCCGTGAGTACGTCGTAAAAAGAATCAGCGGCATACGCAGGCCTTCCATCACGTCCCTTGTAGAACTGAGGCAGCATCAAGGCAGACTCATCGGTCTTTATCCGCAATTTTCCGATCTGTACGGACTGACCTGCGTTAAGGCGAATATCGGAAGCCGACAAATTCAAACTCTTCACAGCTGCAAGCAGAGCCATTGAAGGAACGGCCTTGCCATAATAATTGACCAGCAACGGCTCCCTGCGCACAGCGCCATCAACCAAATCCGGAAACTGGTTCAGGTGCCCAACGCCGGCAGCAACACTCCCGATGGAAGCGATCGGCTCCTGTGCCCGAACGGCAGGCAAAGAGAACCCGTTGGGATCATCGAGCGCGCTATTGAGCGCGTAATCTGGCAGTGGATTGTCTGGCTTTCCCTGCTGCTCACCAAAGACAAATACAGAAGGCAATAATACGTTGCCCGCATGTTTGAGGCTTGCAGCGAGAACAGCGTCGGTGTCCAGCGCGACCTCGGCCTCGGATATCAACTGACCCAGTTGCTCATGGGTTGCTGACGCTTCAGGAGACACACCTAAGACCGACTTCATCTTCCGAATGAAGGCCAATCCACGGTCAACCTGTGGCTCAGTAAAGAAAACCGTGTGGACGATGGTCTTGACCTTGGCCGCTGCGAGTTGGTCGATCAGTTTGGCGTGGATATCGCGCGGCCAGGGCCAGCGCCCCAAGTTGGCAATGCTCTGGTCATCAATTGCGATGACGGCTATGCGCTCCGATGGTTGGCGAGTTGTACTGGTGCTGGCAAAGTCGTAAAAACGACGCTCCATCGTGCCGATGAAGTCAGTCGACAGGTGAAGCACGATCACCGCGACTACTATCGCCACGCCGGAAAACCAATCGGCCCTCCAGAAGGACCCGGACTTAAATGAAGATTTCGCCACGTACCTGCCTTACCCCTATATGCAGCTGCTCTTGAACGACAGCACCCACCCACAATGAGATCTCGACGGCAAGGCCGAGCTAGGAGTGACCTTAGCACAGGAAGGTGCGCCCGACAAGGCAGTTGTTAACCTAAGTCGGGTTTACATACCGTGGGAGCTATCGATCGTGCGTCGAATCGGTACTATTGCTCTGGCTGGCCGCGGCGTTTCAACAGTGCGCCGATCAGGAAAACGAACAGCGCCCCGGCCGCACCCATGCTGTAGTTCCACGCCCCCGACTGCGGTATCAACCCCTGCACAGCGGGGTCGCTGTGCGCCATCGTGCCGGCAATCCATCCGAGCAACATGCCTCCAACCGCAATGATCAGTGGGAATCGATCCATCAGCTTCAGTACCAGCTGACTGCCCCAAATGATGATGGGGATACTGACCAAAAGGCCAAAAATGACCAGGGGCAGCTGATGCTGGCCACCCGCACCGGTTGCTGCGCCTGCGATGGCAATCACATTGTCAATACTCATCACAAGGTCCGCCACGATCACCGTCTTGACCGCTGCCCACAGTTTGTCGCTCGCCTGGATATTGGAGTGCTCATCTTCATCCTGCGGCGCCAGCAGTTTGACCCCAATCCACAATAGCAGGGCTGCACCGACGATCTTGAGATACGGGATCTGGAGCAAAGTCAGAGCAAAAGCGATCAGTATGACGCGCAGCACAATGGCGCCCGCCGTACCCCACAAAATGCCTTTGATCCGCAGGTTGGGAGGCAATTGTCTGCAGGCCAACGCAATGACCACTGCATTGTCGCCCCCAAGCAAGATGTCGATCATGATGATCTGACCAACTGCCAGCCAGAAGTGTGCAGTAAGAAATTCTTCCATGGTGTTCCTCGAACTGCCCTACAGACTACGCAACGGGCGCACAAAAATCAAAACCGGGCCACCCATGACGGGGCCCGGCTTCACATTATGTCCAAGTGGTGCGACCACCCGCAAGCAGGCGGCAACGCAACCTCTATTTACAGCAATGCCTTGAGCAGCTTCGCCATCTCTGATGGATTGCGCGTGACAGTAAAGCCACACTCTTCCATCACCGCCAGCTTGGCATCGGCCGTATCAGCACCGCCAGAAATCAGCGCGCCGGCGTGGCCCATGCGCTTGCCTGCGGGTGCAGTCACTCCGGCAATGAAACCAACGATGGGCTTCTTCATGTTGAGCTTGCACCAACGGGCTGCCTCGGCTTCGTCGGGTCCGCCGATTTCGCCAATCATGATGACCGCGTCGGTATCCGGATCTTCGTTGAAGGCGCGCATCACGTCGATGTGCTTCAGGCCATTGATGGGGTCACCACCAATACCGACCGCGGAAGACTGGCCCAGACCGATTTCAGTCAATTGCGCCACCGCTTCGTACGTCAGCGTGCCAGAACGGCTCACCACACCGATGCGACCCTTGCGATGGATGTGACCGGGCATGATGCCGATCTTGATTTCGTCGGGCGTGATCAAACCAGGGCAGTTGGGTCCCAGCAGCAGGGTCTTCTTGCCGCCAGCCGCTTCCTTGGCCTTCATGCGGTTGCGCACTTCCAGCATGTCGCGAACCGGGATGCCTTCGGTGATGCAGATCGCCAGATCCAGATCGGCCTCAACCGCTTCCCAGATGGCCGCTGCAGCGCCTGCCGGCGGTACATAGATCACTGAAACAGTAGCGCCGGTTTCGGATGCGGCTTCCTTGACGGAGGCGTAGATCGGAATATTGAAGATGGACTCGCCGGCCTTCTTGGGGTTCACGCCCGCCACGAAGCAGTTCTTGCCGTTTGCATACTCCTGGCACTTTTCCGTATGGAACTGCCCCGTCTTGCCGGTGATGCCCTGGGTAATGACCCTGGTGTCTTTATTGATGTAGATCGACATTTTGATTAACCTTTCACCGCTTTAACGGCCGCCTGAGCAGCTTCTGCCATGGTGTCCACTGAAATGATGGGCAGACCGCTGTCCTTCAGCATCTTCTTGCCCAGGTCTTCATTGGTGCCCTTCATGCGCACAACGAGTGGCACATTCAGGTTGGTGGCCTTGCAAGCAGTGATCACACCCGTGGCGATGGTGTCGCACTTCATGATGCCGCCAAAGATGTTGACCAGAATGGCCTTGACCTTGGAATTCTTCAGCATGATCTTGAAGGCTTCAGTCACCTTTTCGGGGGTGGCCCCGCCGCCCACGTCCAGGAAGTTGGCTGGCTCTGCGCCAAACAACTTGATGGTGTCCATGGTTGCCATGGCCAGGCCAGCGCCATTCACCAGGCAGCCGATGTTGCCGTCCAGGCTGATGTAGGCCAGATCGAACTTGGAAGCTTCCACTTCGGCCGGATCTTCTTCGTCCAAGTCGCGGTAGGCCACGATCTCGGGATGGCGGAACAGCGCGTTGGCGTCAAAGTTGAACTTGGCGTCCAGCGCCACGACGTTGCCTTTGCTGTCGCGGTTCAGCGGGTTGATTTCCACCAAAGACGCGTCAGTGTCCATGTAGCACTTGTAGAGCTTCTGAAAAATATCCACTGCTTGGGCCGTGGAGTCAGAAGGCATGCCAATAGCGTCAGCGATCTTCTTTGCCTGCTCGGCACCCAAGCCGGTCAGCGGGTCGATGAACTCGGTAATGATCTTTTCGGGTGTGGAGTGCGCCACTTCCTCGATGTCCATGCCGCCTTCGCTGGAAGCGATGAACGCCAGCTTTTGCGAAGCACGGTCGGTCACGATGGACACGTAGTATTCTTTGTTGATGTCGGCGCCGTCTTCGATGTAGAGGCGGCGGACTTTTTGGCCTTCTGGGCCAGTCTGGTGCGTTTTGAGCTGCATGCCCAGGATTTCACCGGCCAGACGCTTGACGTCATCGATGGACTTGGCCACCTTCACGCCACCACCCTTGCCACGCCCACCGGCGTGAATCTGCGCCTTGACGACCCAGACCGGGCCCCCAAGCTTTTGGGCAGCTTCCACCGCCTCTTGAACTGTGAAGGCGGGGATGCCGCGGGGCACCGGCACACCGAATTGGCGCAAAAGTTCTTTGCCTTGGTATTCGTGGATTTTCATGACGTCTCTTAGGGAGCTGGACAAATTTCACCAAATTGCAACAATTTGTTGCCGCAAACTGGCACTGGACACATCAACTCCGAAATGTATCATGTTGCAATGCACCAAACTTGTGTCTGGCTTACAGCCCGGGTTTGGCCCCGATTCGCTTCTCCCTGTGGAGCCGCTGTGGCGGCAATGGCATGAACAAAATATTTATTGATGGCGAGGCTGGCACCACCGGCCTGCTGATCCGGGAACGGCTGCAAACCATGGCCGGTGTGGAACTCATCAGCATAGCCCCGGCCCTGCGCAAGGACGCCAGCGCCAAGCAGGCGCTGATAGCCCAGGCCGATCTGGTCGTGCTCTGCCTGCACGACGATGCTGCTATTGAATCCGTAGCAATGATTGACGCATTGACGAGGGCCAATAGCGGGAAAGGCCCCAAGGTCATCGACGCCTCCACCGCGCACCGCACAGCGCCCGGCTGGGTCTATGGCTTTCCCGAACTGGCCGCCGGCCAACGTGAAGCCGTGGTTCGGGCCAGTCGTGTGGCCAACCCCGGTTGCTATGCCACCGGCGCCATTGCGCTGATCCGGCCGCTGGTGGATGCTGGTTTGTTACCCGCCGATTTTCCGGTCTGCCTTCCGTCGATCAGCGGCTACTCCGGTGGCGGACGCAACATGATCGAAGCCTATGAGGGAGGAACCGCTCCGCCCATGGAACTCTACGGTTTGGGCCTCAAGCACAAACATATTCCCGAAATCATGCGCTACACCGGACTGACCCGCAGACCCTTGTTTGTGCCGTCCGTTGGCAATTTCAAGCAGGGCATGCTGGTGCAGTTGCCCCTGCATTTGGACTTGTTGCCGGGCAAACCTTCGGCCCAGGATCTGCATGCCGCCTTGCAAAAGCACTACGCCGGTAGCGAATGGGTGACCGTGGAGGCGGCCACCGCCGACCAAAAGCTCGACGCCGTGGCGTTGAACGATACCAACAAGATGGAATTGCGGGTGTTTGCCAACGATGCCAAGGCCGACGGGTTTGCGCATGCGGTGCTGGTGGCGCGACTGGACAATCTGGGCAAGGGCGCCAGCGGTGCTGCAGTACAAAACCTGAAGTTGATGCTGGAAATTTGATCTTGCTACGTATGTTCACGCCGGGGCAGGGAGAAGCCTAAGCCCTCATCAGTCCCTGCTGGTCCAGGAAATCGGGCTTAGGCTTCTCCCTGCCCCGGCTGATTTGGCGTCTCTATTCTTCTTCGTCACCACCACCGGACACCACTTTGCGGATGGCATCGCCGCCAAAACCGCGACTGGCCAGAAAGCGCATCTGTTTGCCGCGCTCGGCTGCGTCAAGCGGTGGTTGGCCAAACTTCCTGCGCCAGACTTCGCGGGCGCGCTCGACCTCGGTAGCACGCAATTGGGCAATGGCGTCCAGCACCGCTTCCGGTGCCAGGCCCTTGCCCTGCAACTCCTGGCGAATGCGTGCCGTGCCCAGTTTGGCCGAGCGCCGGTTCAGCACCGACTCGACGACCCGCTGCTCGTTGATAAAGCCCTTGGCCTGCAATTCATCGAGCGCCTTGGCCAGGGCTCCCGGCTCTTCCTCATACTGCGCCAGCTTGCGCTCCAGCTCAACGCGGGAATGCTCCCGCGCGCTGAGTAGGCGCAGCGCGCGGCCTTTAAGGGATAGGGGGGTGGTGACCATGGCTGGGTGTGAGAGGTGGATCCGCTACCAAAACAGGAATGCTCTGATTTTGATAGCGATACTCTTAGACTTTACGAGGGCTGATCGGCCTTTTTGCCACTAGCCTTAGGCTTGACTTCAGCCTCCGCAGCCACCGGAAGCAACGGAATACCCAAGGACTCGCGGACCTTGTTTTCGATCTCCGTGGACAGGGCGGGGTTCTCGCGCAGGAACTCGCGGGCGTTGTCGCGGCCCTGGCCGATTTTTTCACCCTTGTAGGCGTACCACGCGCCGGACTTTTCCAGAATGTTGGCCGTCACCCCCATGTCGATGATCTCGCCGTGGCGGCTGATGCCTTCGCCAAACAGGATGTCGAACTCCGCCGTTTTGAACGGGGGCGCCACCTTGTTCTTGACGACCTTGACCTTGGTCTCGTTGCCGATGGCCTCGTCGCCCTTCTTGATGGTGCCGGTACGGCGAATGTCCAGACGCACGGAGGCGTAGAACTTCAGAGCATTGCCACCCGTGGTGGTCTCGGGGCTGCCGAACATCACGCCGATCTTCATGCGGATCTGGTTGATGAAGATCACCATGCAGTTGGTCTTCTTGATGTGGGCGGTGAGCTTGCGCAAGGCCTGGCTCATCAGGCGGGCCTGCAGGCCGGGCAGGGAGTCGCCCATTTCGCCTTCTAGCTCGGCCTTGGGGGTCAGTGCGGCCACCGAGTCGACGACGATCAGGTCGACCGCGCCGGAGCGGACCAGCGAATCGACAATCTCAAGCGCCTGCTCGCCGGTGTCGGGCTGGGAAATCAGGAGTTCCTGCAGATTGACGCCCAGCTTTTGCGCGTACTGGATGTCCAGCGCATGCTCGGCGTCGATGAAGGCACACTGGCCACCCTGCTTTTGCATTTCTGCGATGACCTGCAGGGTCAGCGTGGTCTTGCCCGATGACTCCGGTCCGTAGATCTCCACCACACGGCCACGCGGCAGACCACCGACGCCCAGCGCAATGTCCAGGCCCAGCGAACCGGTGGAGACGACCTGGATGTCCTCGATCACTTCACCTTCACCAAGGCGCATGATCGTGCCCTTGCCGAACTGTTTCTCAATCTGGGCCAGTGCCACTTGCAGGGCTTTGGCTTTTTCGCTGGTCGCGGCGAGGGACTTGACGGGTGCATCCATGGAAATCTCCTTAAAAATCAATGTGGTGGCGCATGTCAACCGTTGGGATTAATCACAGGCTGGATGCTTGAACAGTAGTTTAAACGCAGTTATTGAAATCGGTAAACAGAATATTTAGTCAGTTTGCATTACCATTTAATCCATGACTGAACGGACACTGCCAACCGCGGAAAGCTGGCGCCACTCCCACGTTGGCCACTGGCTGCGCCTGGCGCTGGAGCGCTTCGATGCCCGGGTGCTGGCCCTCATGGCCCACCACGCCGGCATGCCCCTGGGCCTCGCCAATCTGGTGGCGCGGGGACAAGTGGGCGCCGCGCACATCCACATCACCCGCCATCTGGCGACCAACGGATCGCGCCTGACCGAGCTGGCCCGCCAGGCGGGCATGAGCAAGCAGGCCATGGGCGCCTTGGTTGCGCAATGCGAAGCCTGGGGCATGGTGGAGCGCATGCCAGACCCGCAGGACGCGCGGGCGCGGCAGCTGCGTTTCACCGCCACTGGACTGGCCTGGCTGGAAGCCTACCGGGCGGCGGTTGCGCAAGCCGAACTGGAACTGCGCCAGGCGGTGGGAGAAGAAGTCGCGACCGTCCTGTCCATCGGGCTGGAGGCCTACAGTGGAGCCTAGAATGACGAAAACACCCATCGCAGCGATCTGCAGCAGACACTGTGAGAACAACGAGGAGCCGACATGCGGATATTGATCGCTGAAGACGACCAGGTATTGGCCGATGGTCTGTTACGGGCACTGCGAGGCGCCGGCGCTGCGGTGGACCATGTTGCCAGCGGCTCCGAGGCCGACGCCGCGCTGATGACGAATACCGAATTTGACCTGCTGATCCTCGATCTGGGTCTGCCCAAGATGCACGGTCTGGAGGTGCTGAAGAAACTGCGCGGCCGCGGCTCCTCGCTGCCGGTGCTGATTCTGACCGCAGCCGATGCGGTCGATGAACGCGTCAAGGGGCTGGACTACGGCGCCGACGACTACATGGCCAAACCGTTCAGCCTGCAGGAACTCGAAGCCCGCGTGCGTGCCCTGGTGCGCCGCGGCATGGGAGCCACCAGCAGCAGCATCAAACACGGCCCGCTGGTGTACGACCAGGCTGGCCGCGTGGCCACGATCGACGGCAAGATGGTGGAGCTGTCGGCCCGTGAGTTGGGCCTGCTCGAAGTCCTGCTGCAACGCGCCGGACGCCTGGTCAGCAAAGACCAGCTGGTCGAACGCCTGTGCGAGTGGGGCGAAGAGGTCAGCAACAACGCCATCGAGGTCTACATCCACCGTCTGCGCAAGAAAATTGAAAAAGGGCCGATCCGCATCGCCACCGTACGCGGTCTGGGCTATTGCCTGGAAAAGATACCCGGGTGAAAATCTTTCAGCGCGAGCAACGCAGCCTGTTCGGGGAGATCCTGGACTGGATGCTGACGCCGCTGCTGCTGCTGTGGCCCGTCAGCCTGGTACTGACCTGGCTGGTGGCCCAGGGCATTGCCGGCAAGCCGTTCGACCGCGCACTGGAGTACAACGTGGGCGCGCTGGCCCAGCTGGTCACCACCAGCAACAACAAGGCGCAGTTTGTCCTGCCTCTGCCCGCCCGCGAACTGCTGCGCACCGACGACAGCGACACCGTTTACTACCAGGTGCTGGGGGCGAACGGCGAATACCTCAGCGGCGAGAAAGCACTGCCACTGCCTCCAGAGGAGGAAAAACCCGCGCCCGGTGAAGTGCGCATGCGCGACGACGAGTTCCGCAGCGTCGCCATCAAGGTCGCCTATACCTGGGTCAAACTGGACCTGCCCAACAGCAAGCCAGCGCTGGTGCAGGTGGCCGAAACCATGGACAAGCGCTCGGTGCTGGCCACCGAGATCGTCAAAGGGGTGATGCTGCCGCAGTTTGTCATTCTGCCGCTGGCCGTGCTGCTGGTCTGGCTAGCCTTGGTGCAGGCCATCAAGCCCCTGAACCACCTGGAAGAACGCATCCGGGCCCGCAGCCCCGACGACCTGAGCCCGCTGGATGCGGAAGCCGTGCCGCTGGAGGTGGCGCCGCTGGTGTCCTCCGTCAACGATCTGCTGATGCGCCTGAAGGACTCCATCGCGACGCAAAAACGCTTCCTGGCCGATGCCGCGCACCAGCTCAAGACGCCACTGGCGGGCCTGCGCATGCAGGCCGACCTGGCTCAGCGCGAAGGGGCCAATGCGGAGGACCTCAAGCAGTCCTTGCGCCAGATTGGCCGCTCCAGCATCCGGGCCACCCACACCGTCAACCAGTTGCTGGCCCTGGCACGGGCCGAGAGCAGTGGCACCGCCATGAGCCAGCAACCCTGCAACCTGGTACGCCTGACCATGGATGTGGTGCGCGACTGTGTGCCGCGCGCGATGGACAAGCACATCGACGTGGGCTACGAGGGCGCTGAACCCGGCGATGAAGACGTAACGATTCAGGGCAATCCCACCTTGCTGAAGGAAATGGTGCGCAACCTGATGGACAACGCCATCAACTACACGCCATCCAACGCCGACAAGCCAGGCGTGATCACCGCCCGCATCCTGAAAGACCCATTCAGCAAGGTGCTGGTGCTACAACTAGAAGACTCGGGGCCCGGCATCCCCGCGGCCGAGCGGGAGCTGGTGTTTCAACCGTTCTACCGGGTGCTGGGGACCGAGGCGGATGGCTCCGGACTGGGACTGCCCATCGTGCTGGAAATCGCCCGCCAACACCATGCCAGTGTCACCATGGAGGACAGCCGGCCCGGACAGACGCCGCCGGGCACCTGTTTTACGGTGCGCTTCGCGCAGGTGGAGTAGCCCCAGCCCCTGGTCAGGGCACTAATTGCAGCTGTGCAAGGGCTTGCCGGCCAACACCGGCTTGAAGTCGGCCAGCTGCGCTTTGATCTCTGCCGTGACGAAGGGCAACTTGAGCTGCGACTGCTTGCCTTCCTGGCGCTCCAGCAGCACCTTGGCCGTACGGATGCCGCGCAGCGACAGCTTGTTCAATTCTGCCGTGGCCTCCGCCTGGGTTGCGAAAGCACCCAACGACAGGCCGATTTCCAGGTCGGGGTTGGTCAACGCCTGCGGCACCAGCTTCATGGCCGCCAGCTCCCCCTGTTTTTTGGCCAACGCCTCGGCATTGGCAAATTTGCCCATGTACACAATCCAGCGGGCCGGCACGGTGATGGCCTCAATTTGCCATGCGCCCGGTGCCAAGGCGGATTCCAGTACGTGGCGCAAGCTTGTCGCCTGCGCATCGTCAAACGGCCCTGCCACCAGACATTCCCTGGGAGCCAGTTCGGCCTGCACCTGCGCTTCGACCCGCTTGAATTCGGCCGGCGTCAGCACCCGGATGGCTTCGGGCCGTACCTGTTGCGCCAGACGCTGCGGCTCGCGCTGCTGTGCTGGCGCAAATCCGTAGGCCCGCAACATGCCCTCGCTCCACGCGAAATAGAGCCCGTTGGCCAGGATCAGGATCAGTACAAGCAGTCGCAGCATGGGCTCAGGATCCGTGGGACGGCGACACCGGCGCCGGGCGCACACTGACCTCTGCGCTGGAGATTTTTTTCAACCCGTTGTCGGTATGGAGCAGCAGGGCCCCCCCGGCGTCCACCCCCCTGGCCATGCCGGTCGCGCCATCGCTGCACACCAGTTCACGACCATACAGCAGATCACGGGCATGAAAGGCGGTCCGCAACGGCGCAAAGCCCTCTTCCCCAAAGCGCACAATGGCGCGCACCAGGGGTGCCGCAACCAGCCCCAGCGCGCGCGCCGCGTCCACCTCTGGCAAGACCTCGCACAGTGCCGCCGCCGGGGTGCGCAGGTCCTGGGATGGGGGCAACAGGATGTTGATGCCCACACCCACCACCGCATAGCGCAGCTCGCCAACACTCATCGTCTCAATCAGGATGCCCGCCAGCTTGCGCTCGTGCAGCCACACGTCGTTGGGCCACTTGAGACGCAGGTCCGGGTGCAGGCTTTCCACGACAGACAAGCCCACCGCCAGCGACAGGCCCGACCAGTCGGCGGGCGACAGCGGCAGCCCCAGCGAAAAGGTCAGCGAGGACAGTGCCCCCGCGCCCGTCGTGTCGTCGCTCACCCACTGCCGTCCGAGACGGCCACGGCCCGCACTTTGGCACTCCGCCACCAGCAAGACGGGGTCCAACTGGCCGGCGCGCGCCCGGCGCATCAATTCGCTATTCGTGGAATCGATCTGCGGCAGCACTTCGACCGAAAACGTCGGCAATAGCGGCGACACCGCCTCCCAAATCGCTTCCGCCGGCCAAAGCATGTTCACTTCTTGCCGCGCTTTGGAGACAACAGCGTGCCGCGGCAGGTCTTGGCACCGCACCAGCAGGGGTGCTCGGCCTTGAGCTTCTTGGTGTAACGCTCATCCAGGATCAGGCCATAGTCGTAACTCAGTTCTTCACCGGGGGCAATGTCGCGCAAGGCCTTGATGAAGATGCGTCCGTCCACCTCGTCGGCCTCGCAGTTGCCGTCACACGAATGGTTGATCCAGCGCGACGAATTGCCACCCACCCTGGCGTCGATCACGTGGTCTTCATCAATGTGGAAGTAGAACGTGTGGTTTGGGTCCTTCGGGTCGTGCGGGTGGCGCGCCTGGGCTTCCTTCCAGGTGATGATCTCGCCCACGTATTCGATGATGGTTTCACCCTCACCAATATCCTGCAGCGCAAACACGCCCTTGCCGTGCACGCCGGAGCGGCGGGTTTGAATGCGGCGGGTGTCGCCACGGGGCATTGTTTTGCTCACTTTTGCTCTCTTTTCTGCACGTCGGACAACGGGACTCAAAAATTTGGTATGGTGAACCGTATGGGCGTGCGCAGGTGCGCGCCCACGTATGCGTATGCGCGCACCTGCGCGCACGCGAGAACTGGATTGTAGTCAGATGAAAACGCTAGTCATTGCCGAGAAGCCTTCCGTCGCCCAAGACATCGTGCGCGCACTCACGCCCAGCGCGGGCAAGTTCGAGAAGCACGACGAATATTTTGAGAGTGACACTTTCGTGGTCTCCAGCGCTGTCGGCCACCTGGTGGAGATCCAGGCGCCGGAAGAATTTGATGTCAAACGCGGCAAATGGAGCTTTGCCAACCTGCCGGTGATTCCGCCGCACTTTGACCTGAAGCCGGTGGACAAAACCAAGACCCGCCTGAACGCGGTCGTCAAACTGGCGAAACGCAAGGACGTGGACAAGCTGATCAACGCCTGCGACGCGGGCCGTGAAGGAGAGCTGATCTTCCGCCTGATCGAGCAGTACGCTGGTGGCGCCAAGCCTCTGGGCAAGCCGGTTTCACGCCTGTGGCTGCAATCCATGACGCCGCAGGCTATCCGCGACGGCTTTGACCACCTGCGCACCGACAAGCAGATGCAACCTCTGGCCGACGCGGCACGGTGCCGCTCCGAGGCCGACTGGCTGGTCGGCATCAATGGCACCCGCGCCATGACGGCCTTCAACTCGCGCGACGGTGGTTTTTTCCTGACCACGGTGGGCCGGGTGCAGACACCCACGCTGTCGGTGGTCGTGGAGCGCGAAGAGCAGATCCGCAAGTTCATCAGCCGCGACTACTGGGAAATCCATGCGTCCTTTGGCGCCCAGGCCGGTGCATACGCCGCCAAGTGGTTTGATCCCAAGCACAAGAAAGACGCCGACGACGCCGAGAAAAAGGCCGACCGCGTCTGGACCCAGCGCGAGGCACAGGCGATTGCCGACGCCGTACGCGGCCAGCAGGCCACCGTTTCTGAGGAAAGCAAACCCACCACGCAGGCCTCGCCCCTGCTGTTTGACCTGACCAGCCTGCAGCGTGAGGCCAACGGCAAATTCGGCTTCTCGGCCAAGACCACGCTGTCCATCGCGCAGAGCCTGTACGAGCGCCACAAGGCCCTGACCTACCCGCGTACCGATTCGCGCAACCTGCCCGAAGACTATGTGCCCGTGGTCAAGGACACCTTTGCCATGCTGGCCGACAGCGGCATGAAACACCTGGCGCCGTTTGCGGCCACCGCCATCCAGGGCGGCTACGTCAAGCCGACCAAGCGCGTGTTCGACAACGCCAAGGTCAGCGATCACTTTGCCATCATCCCCACGCTGCAGGCGCCGCACGGCCTGAGTGAGGCCGAGCAGAAGATCTACGACCTGGTGGTGCGTCGCTTCATGGCAGTGTTCTTCCCCAGCGCCGAATACCAGGTCACGACCCGCATCACGACAGCAGTCGGCCACTCCTTCAAGACCGAAGGCAAGGTGCTGGTCAAGCCGGGCTGGCTGGCCATTTACGGTAAGGACGCCGCCGACGAGGTGGCCGACGCCAAGGACGGTGACAAGGGCCAAAGCCTGGTGCCGGTGCAACCGGGCGAAAAGGTCAATACTGAAACGGTAGAGCCCAAGGGCCTGAAAACCCGCCCTCCGGCACGCTACTCGGAAGCCACCTTGCTGGGCGCCATGGAAGGCGCGGGCAAGACCGTCGAAGACGACGAGTTGCGCGAAGCCATGCAGGAAAAGGGCCTGGGCACGCCAGCCACCCGCTCCAGCATTATCGAAGGCTTGATCGCCGAGAAATACATGTTGCGCGAAGGCCGCGAGCTGATCCCCACGGCCAAGGCCTTCCAGCTGATGACGCTGCTCCGAGGCCTGGGTGTGGAAGAACTCTCCAAGGCCGAACTGACTGGCGAGTGGGAATACAAGCTGGCCCAGATGGAACACGGCAAACTCAGCCGCACATCCTTCATGGCCGAGATTGCCGCCATGACCGAGCGCATGGTGAAAAAGGCCAAGGAATACGACCGCGACACCATCCCCGGCGACTACGCCACGTTGGCCGCACCCTGCCCCAACTGCGGTGGCATCGTCAAAGAAAACTACCGCCGCTACACCTGCACCGGCAAGACCGGAACGGAAGACGGATGCGGCTTCTCGTTCGGCAAGACACCTGCCGGGCGCACCTTTGAAGTGGCCGAAGTCGAGCAATTCCTGCGCGACAAGAAGATCGGCCCGCTGGACGGCTTCCGCTCCAAGGCAGGATGGCCGTTCACGGCCGAAATGGTCATCAAGTTCGACGACGAGACCAAGAACTACAAACTCGAATTCGACTTTGGTGATGACAAGAAGGGGGAGGAGAGCGGCGAGATCATCGACTTCTCCGCGCAAGAGTCCCTGGGCGCCTGCCCCAAGTGCGGCGGCTCCGTTTTCGAACACGGCAAGAACTATGTCTGCGACCGCTCAGTGCCCACCCTCGCCCACCCCACACCGAGCTGCGACTTCAAGACCGGTCAGATCATCCTGCAGCAGCCCATCGAGCGGGCGCAGATGCACAAGCTGCTGGAGACCGGCAAGACCGATCTGCTGGACAAGTTTGTGTCCATGCGCACCCGCCGCGCCTTCAAGGCCATGCTGGCCTGGGACGCCGAGGCCGGCAAGGTGAACTTCGAATTCGCACCCAGCAAATTCCCGCCTCGCAAGACTGCGACGAAACCCGGTGTCGCTACAAAATCAGGAGCAGGTAACGCAGTAACGACGAGGGCTAACGCCAAGAAAACCCCAGCAAAGAAAGCTGCAACCGCAAAGCCGGCAGTCAAGGCCGCCGCCAAAACTGCCATACCCAAGGCGCCCCGCAAAACCACGGCGGCCAGCGGCAAGCTGCCTAGCGCCGCGCTGGCAGCGGTGATCGGTTCCGAGCCGGTGTCGCGTACCGAGGTGATGAAGAAGCTGTGGGACTACATCAAAGCCCACAACCTGCAAAACCCGTCAGACAAGCGCACCATCCTCGCCGATGCCAAGTTGCGCGCCGTTTTTGGCAAGGACCAGGCAGGGATGTTCGAGCTGGCCGGAATCGTGGGCAAACACCTGGGCTGATAGGCCCGGCTGTCGGACCATTTGACATATGAATTGGCCTGCATAAGAAGCCTATTGATTTATATGAAAAATTAATCTGTGGCGCGGTTTATGCAGCAGTTAGGGCAGATCTCATTCTTTGTGAAAGGAGTTGAGCATCATGACCAACACAGCACTTGGCGCATCGATTCGAAAGATGCTTGCCGCAACGGGCTTTCTCTTGGCTGCAGGTGGTTCGATGGCCTGGCCCATCCTCCCCGCAGACCCTTGTAACGGCAACAATTGCCTTCAATACTCGGATTTCAGTGTCTATTCATTGGCGCTCATCAACCTGCAAGGTGGTGGCAGTGGTGCGCCAACCCAGGGGCAACCTGGGTATGTGGATGCCAGCGCAGGTCAGATCAAGGACTTTGTCGTTCTGGGCACAGGCGCCAATGGCGTTCCGGTCACCACCAATGTCGCGGGTGTCGATGATGCTTACAGCACAGCCAGTGGCACATTCAACAGCCTGACCACCGACCCCGGCAATGGCCCCGGCCCTGGAGATGGTCTGGGATGGCAGGCTTCCATTGCTGTTCTCAAGACGCAGTTCCTGAACAGCAATTTTGTAGCTTTCCTCTCATTTACCGAGCCAGGCTCCTCCAGTCCACCAAAGCCGCTGCTGGGTGCCGACATGCTGATCTGGGCAAAGATGTCGGTGATCGATCTACAGGATCCAACCGCTACCAAGTCGTTTTATCTGCAGCCCAATGGGTCTGCACTGAATGACAACCCGCTCGCCAGCCCCTTGCCACCCGATACCACGATCGATTTCGTGGGAGGCGGTCCTGGCCCCTGGGTGTACATCCACAGCAAGATGTGTGTGGCTGCGGGCGCCACGTTCGCTGGCTTCCCGGATCCCGTTACCGGAAATTGCCCTGCCGGTACGACCATCAAAGACACCAACACGGGCTCGAACAACGCATCGTTTGCGGCCTACAACGCCGAGCTGGATTCCATCATTCATGATGCCAATACGCAGTACGACATCTTTCAGGTCGACTGGCAAATGGCCTACATCGACGGGGCTGGTGAGTCGGCCTGGCTGCAACCATGGCAAGTGGCCAGAACCGGCAATGTGCCAGAGCCTGGCACCGTGATGCTGGTGGGACTGGCCTTGGTGGGCTTGTGGGTCGCGCGTCGCGGCGGCGATCGCGCTTAATTTTCATCTGGCTCCGGGCGCGGCCTCCTGCGCCGCCGTCCACAAATGGTGGGCAATATGGGTGCTGAGCTTGGTGATGGCCAGTTCTATCAAATCGGGGTGCAGTTCGTGGCCGACAAAGGGCACGACTTCGGCCGTGATGTCGCAGCCCATGTCGCGCAAGTGGTGGGCCGCGATCACGCTGTGGCTGTAGGGCACCAGTGCGTCCAGCTTGCCGTGCAGAAAGTGGATGGTAGTGACGGCGGGTGGTGCGTCGGGTAGGGTTGTGAAGCGCCCGCCCATGGCGACCACGCGGCTGGCCAGCATGGGCTGCAGCTTGCTCGCCTCCAGCACCATTTCCGCACCCTGCGACACGCCGATCAAGGCGGTGGCCGCAGCCGCGACGCCGCTGCGCGCCTGCCAGTCACGCACGGCGGTCTGCAGGGCCGGCAGAGCCTGCGCCACGCGCGCGGCCCGGTTTTCGTCACTCACACCGGCCATGGCAAACCACTCAAAACCCTGGGGCGTGGCGGCGGGCGCATCGGCTTGCAGGGACACGATGGTGGCCCGGGGGAAGGCCTCGCACAGACGCTCGCCCAACGGCAGCAGGGACGCGGCATCGGCCCCGACGGCGTGGCAAAGCAGAATCAGCTGCGCGGCGGCGTCTGCGGGCTCCTGGATGATGAGTGAAAGATCCGGCATATCAACTCTCCTGCGGCACCTGGCCGTCAATGTAATACCAGCGCCCCTGCTCACGGACAAAGCGGCTGAGCTCATGCATGCGCTCGGCGCGGCCGCTGATCTTGCAGCGGGCGACAAACTCCACCACCCCCACGTCGCCGCTGGATGCGGCGTGGCGCACCTCCAGACCCAGCCACTTGACGGGCTGTAGCTCCAGGTCGCCCGGTGCCGTTGAAGGGTGCCAGGTGGCCACCAGGTAGTCGATCAGACCCAGCACATAGGCACTGTAGCGCGAGCGCATCAGCGCCTCGGGGGTGGGGGCGTGGACGCCTGCCGACAGGCTGCGATGCCAGAGGCCGCAGCAGGCGGTCAGGTCCAGTCCACTGCCACAGGGGCATTCGGTATTCTTCACTATCGCATCACTTTCTTGGCGCGTTGGGGCAGCCAACTGTAAGGCAACCCAAGCGATATTGCAGCGACAATGCTCGCCACCGTTTCCCGCCCGTCCCGCAGCACGTCTCCATCGTTCCTCATCCATGCACCACACCCTCTTTGACACGCCGGTTGTCAACACCCTGCTGCGCGTGCTGTCCATTGCATTTCTGAAACTTTCCGGTTGGAAGGTCGAAGGCCAGCTTCCCGCCAATGGTCAAAAGTGTGTGCTGATTGCCGCACCCCACACCAGCAACTGGGACCTGCCCTACACGCTGATGGTGGCATTCGTGCTGCGCCTGAACATCTACTGGATGGGCAAGGCGCAATTGTTCAGGTTCCCGTTTCGGCACTTCATGATGTGGCTGGGCGGCATACCGGTGCGCCGCGAGACCGCCAACAACCTGGTCGCCGCGTCCATAGAGGCCATGAAGGCTGCACAGGGTCCACTGCAACTCATCGTGCCGCCCGAGGGCACGCGCAACAAGACCCGCTACTGGAAAACCGGCTTCTATTACATCGCCGTGGGCGCGCAGGTTCCCATCGTCATGGCCTACATGGATTACGAGCGCAAGATCAGCGGACTCGGACCGGTATTTCATCCCACAGGCGATATTGAAGCCGATATGGCGGCCATCCAGGCGTTTTACGCGCCCTTCAAGGGCAAGAACGCCGACCAGTTCCACGCCGGGCCGTAGGGCCCCAATCGGCGCCCGATACAATTTCTCGAGACATGAACCTCGGTCGCGGCGACATCCAGAAAATCATTCGTAGCAGGCATTTCAAGGGCCTGGTGTACGGTGGCACGCTGCTGTCTTTGATTACGCTTGGCGGCACACTGGGCTACCACACCATCGGCCAGCCCAGCGCGACCTGGATTGACAGCTTCTACATGACCTTCATCACCATCGCCTCGATTGGCTTTGGCGAGATCGTCGACTTGAGCACGCACCCCATGGGTCGCCTGTTTACCGTGTTCATTGCCGTTGTGGGCATTGGTACTCTGAGCTACCTGTTTTCGACCATGGTGGCCCTTTTGATTGACCCCGATCTCAACGCGACACTGAGGAAGAAGCGCATGGAAAAGCAAATTGCCGAACTCAAGGGGCACTACATCATCTGCGGCATAGGACGGGTCGGGTCCAACGTCGCGAGTGAACTGGTCAAGACCCGGCGCCAGTTTGTGGTTGTGGAAAGCGACCGCGGCGCACTGGACAACTGGCTGGAGCACCACCCGCATTCACTGCATTTGCACAACGACGCCGCCGATGATGAGGCCCTGCACCGTGCGGGTCTGGCCGCCGCCGCCGGTGTCTTCGCGGTGACCGGTGACGACAGCCACAACCTGATGGTTGCACTGTCGGTCAAACTGCTCAACCCCAAGGTGCGGGTTGTGGTGCGTTTGCATGACATCCGTAACACCAACAAGGCCAAACGCGCTGGTGCCGACGAGATCGTCTCCCCCGACTTCACCGGCGGCATGCGCATTGCGTCGGCCATGGTGCGCCCGCACGTGGTCAACTTCATGGACCAGATGCTGCGCAGCGATGACGGCCTGCGTGTAGAAGAGTTGCTGGTTCCCGCAGATTTTGCGAGCACCCCACTGGGCAGCATCGTTCCCAAGTCAAAGGACTACCTGCTGATGGCCACCCATGAACGGGGCCAATGGGTGTTCAATCCGCCGGACGATCACCCCATCCATGCCGGCGTCACCCTGGTATTCATGGCCAGTCCGGATGGGCGGGCTCACCTGGAACGTTTGCTGACGGCGTAGGCGTCATCAGCTCCGCAATCACCCGGCGCAGCCAGCGCGTGCCGGGGTCGTTGTGGTAGCGCTCGTGCCAGTGCTGCTTGACCGCGTACTGCGGCAACTGAAAAGGCACCGCAAAGGTCTTTAACGCGCCGCGCCCCTGCAACACATCCCCCAGCCGCGCCGGAATCGTGATGATCAGGTCGGTGTGCTCAACCACCAGTGCGGCCCCGATGAAGTTGGGAATCTTCAGTGAAATCTTGCGCTTGAGTCCCAGACGCGCAATTTCCTGGTCAATCAGCAAGGGTGCAGAACCCGATGAGCTGATGACCGCGTGGTCTTCCGCTTCAAACTGCTGCAGCGTCAGTGCATCCCGTATGCGGGGGTGGTTCGCACTGACCATGCAGACAAAGGTCTGGTCAAACAGCACCGTCTGGTAGAAGCCCGCCTCCAACTGGGGCATGAAGCCAATCGCCAGATCGGCTTCGCCACCCTCCAGCATGCGGGCAATGTCCGCCGACAACGGGACAATGTCGATGTGGATATGGGGCGCCGTGGCCCGCAGCGTTTCCCACAGCCTGGGCAACAGCACCAGCTGCGTGATGTCGGTCATGCAGATGCGAAAGGTGCGCGCTGACGTGGCGGGGTCGAAATCATTGCGGTGGCCCAGCACCACGTCCAGTGCTTCGAGCACACCGCGCACCGGCCGCACCAGCCCCTCGCCCAGGGGCGTGGGCTCCATGCCACTGGACGTGCGCACAAACAGTTGGTCACCGAAGTGGTGGCGCAGCTTGGATAGCGCCACACTGACGGCGGGCTGGCCCAGATCGAGCGCCACCGCAGCGCCGGTCACGCTGCGGGTTTTGTAGATTTCATCAAAAACCGCCAGCAGGCGAAGGTCGATGGTGTTCATTGCATCGCCTCTATTCGATTTTCGAATACTCGGTATTCAGTCCAGTGCATTTACAGCATTTTGGCGCACTTCTACGATCCACCCCATCGCAAAAACACCTAGTGGGGAACACAGATATGCAAGAACTCGGACGCCTGGAAGACTTGCCCGAAGACTACCGCGCCGCACTGACCGCGCAGAACCTGGTTCCCCTGTGGCCCAGCCTGCGCGCGGTGCTGCCTCCCGGCAAGCCCGCCATCAAGACCCAGCCCACCTGCTGGCCGTACCAGGACTTGCGTCCCCTGCTGCTCCAGGCCGGAGAACTCACGCCCATGGAAAAGGCCGAACGCCGCGTGCTGGTGCTGGCCAACCCGGGCCACGGCCTGGAGAAGATGCAGGCCAGCTCGACCATGTACCTGGGCATGCAGTTGTTGCTGCCGGGTGAGTGGGCTCCCGCGCACCGCCACACACCGAACGCCGTGCGCATGATCGTGGAGGGCGAGGGCGCCTACACCACGGTCGACGGCGAGAAGTGCCTGATGTCCCGCGGAGACCTGATCCTGACCCCCACCGGCCTGTGGCACGAGCACGGCCATGACGGCGACAAGCCCGTGGTCTGGCTCGACGTGCTGGACCTGCCCATTGTCTATTTCATGGAAGCGTCCTACGTCACCGAAGGCAGGGCCCAAACCGTGAACAGTGATGTCGCGGGCCTGGCCTACCAGCGCGGCGGCGTGGTGCCGGCGCCAGTGTTTGCCCGCACACCAACGGCATTTCCCATGCTGCGCTACCCCTGGGTGGATGTACGCGCTGCACTGGAGACCCTGGCCCGAACCCAACCCGAAATCGAGGCCGTGCAAGTGGCCTACGTCAACCCCGAAACCGGTGGTGATGCGCAAAGAATCCTGGGCTTCTCGGCCCTGATGCTGCGCCCCGGTGAAACGCTGAACCTGCCCGCACGCTCCACTGCCATGGTGTTCCACCAGATCGAAGGCAGCGCATCCGTAACGGCGGACGCCAGCCGCTTCACGTTGGCCGAGGCCGACACCTGCTGCATCCCCGGCTACACGCCCATCACACTGGCCAACCAGTCGGCCACACAGCCGGCCTTTGTTTTCATTGCCGACGACGCACCCCTGCAGAAAAAGCTCGGTCTCTACGAAGTCCGCGACGCTCGCAACGTCTGACCTTCCAACGCACAAAACACGCTCTCCACCATGACCCACTACCTCTTTGCCCCCGCCCCCGTACCCTCTTTGGCTGTGCGCGGTGTGGACGCCCGCTTCCCCGTGAACCGCATCTTCTGCGTCGGCCGCAACTACCACGCGCATGCCGTGGAGATGGGCCGCCCCGTGGACAAATCCACCAGCAAGCCGTTTTATTTCACCAAGGCATCCTCCACGCTGGTCGAGTCCGGTGCCACGGTGCCCTACCCGGCCGGCACCAACAACTACCACTTCGAGATGGAACTGGTGGTGGCCATTGGCGCACCCGGTTTTCGCGTCAAGGAAGCCGATGCCCAGAGCCTGATCTACGGCTATGCCGCCGGTCTGGACATGACCCGGCGCGACCTGCAACTGGTGGCCCGCGACCAGGGCCGCCCCTGGGATCTGGGCAAGGACTTTGAGAAGTCGGCCGTGTGCTCGGAGATCGTGCCCATGGGCAAGCTGGGTGTGCTCGACAAGGGCGCTATCAGCCTGCAGGTCAATGGCCAGGCCAAGCAAACGGCCGATCTGGGCCAACTGATCTGGAACATTCCCGAACTGCTGGCCGACCTGTCCCAGTACTACCACCTGCAACCGGGCGACCTGATTTACACCGGCACGCCCGAAGGCGTGGGCGCGGTGCTGAGCGGTGACGTGATCACCGGATCGGTCGAAGGCGTGGGCAGCGTGGCGCTGACGATTGGCGCAAAAGAGTAACGACATCCCAGCCTGAGGAGACACACCATGACACAACAACAACTTCCCGTCATCGTCGCCGGCGGTGGCATCGGCGGCCTGGCCGCCGCGCTGGCCCTGGTGCGCCAGGGCTTCACCGTCCAGGTGCTGGAGCAGGCGGCCGAAATCGGTGAGATCGGCGCCGGCATCCAGCTCGGCCCCAATGCCTTCCATGCCTTTGACGCGCTGGGCGTCGGCGACAAGGCCAGAAGTCGCGCGGTCTACACCGACTACATGGTCATGCACGATGCGCTGGACGAATACCAGGTTGGCAAGATCCCCACCGGCGAGGCGTTCCTGAAGCGCTTTGGCAACCCCTATGCCGTGATCCACCGCGTGGACGTGCACCTCTCGCTGCTCGAAGGCGCGCAGGAGACCGGCAAGGTGGAATTCCACACCAGCACCCGCATCGAGCGGGTCGAGCAGGACGACACATCCGTCACTGTGTTTGATCAGAATGGCAAGGCCTGGAAGGGCGTGGCGCTGATTGGCGCCGACGGCGGCAAGTCCGTGGTGCGCAAGCAGTACGTCAACGACCCGCCGCGCGTCACTGGCCACGTGGTCTACCGCGCCGTCATCGACAAAAAGGACTTCCCCGAAAACCTGCAGTGGAACGCCGCCAGCATCTGGGTGGGCCCCAACTGCCACCTGGTGCACTACCCGCTGCGTGGCGGCGAGCAGTACAACGTGGTCGTCACCTTCCACAGCCGCAAACCGGAAGAGTGGGGTGTCACCGATGGCAGCAAGGAAGAAGTGCAAAGCTACTTCCAGGGTATCTGCCCCAAGGCGCGCCAACTGATCGACCTGCCCAAGACGTGGAAGCGCTGGGCCACGGCCGACCGCGAACCGATTGACACCTGGGTCCATGGCCGTGCCACGATTCTGGGCGACGCCGCCCACCCCACGACACAGTACATGGCCCAGGGCGCCTGCATGGCGCTGGAAGACGCGGTCACGCTGGGCGAAGCACTGTGCGTGAACCAGAACGACTGGACTAAAGCCTTGGCGCTGTACCAGCGCTCCCGCGTTGCCCGCACCGCGCGCATCGTGCTGTCGGGGCGCGAGATGGGGCGGCTCTACCACGCCAAGGGTGTGGAGCGCCTGGTGCGCAACAGCCTGTGGAAAGGCCGCACGCCCGAGCGTTTTTACGACGCGATGGAATGGCTGTATGGCTGGAATGTCAACAATTGCCTGGCGCAGGAATAGGCGATTTCCATGTTGCAACTCCATAACTTCTTCCGCAGTGGCTCTTCGCACCGCCTGCGCATTGCGCTGAACCTCAAAGGCCTGGACTACCAGTACGTGGCGGTCAGCCTGGGCAAGCAGGAGCACCTGAGCGCGGCCTACAAGGCGCTGAACCCGCAGGGGCTGGTGCCGACGCTGGTCGATGGGGACAGCGTGCTGACCCAGTCGCCGGCCATCATCGAGTGGCTGGAAGAGCGCCACCCGGCGCCCGCCCTGTTGCCCGCCAGCCCCGAGGATCGCGCCCGCGTGCGCGCGCTGGCCGCATTGGTCGGCTGCGACATCCATCCCATCAACAACCGCCGCGTGCTGGAATACCTGCGCAACGTGTTGGGTTGTGACGATGCCGCCGTCAACGCCTGGTGCGCCACCTGGATCAACGCCGGCTTTGCGGCACTGGAAACCTTGCTCGTGTCGGACAAGACCCGGGGCGACTTCTGCTTTGGCAACACCCCTACGCTGGCCGACGTTTATCTGGTGCCTCAGGTGGAAAGTGCCCGCCGCTTCAAGGTGGACCTGGGCCGCTACCCGACCATCGTTGCCATCGACCAGGCCTGCGCACGCCTGGATGCCTTCCAAAAAGCCGCACCGGCGAACCAGCCGGACGCGCTGTAAACCCCCACATAAACCCGGAGACAACCATGACCAAGACACGCTTTACGTTCCGCCTCGCCACCCTTCTGGGCACTTGTGCGCTCAGCCTCACGGCGCACGCCGCCGAACCGCTCAAGGTCGGCCTGGTGCTGCCCATGTCCGGCCCGTTTGCCGCCTATGGCAAGCAGATTGAGCATGGCGTGCGCCTGTACCTGGAGCAAAGCGGTGGCACGTTTTCCGGCCGCAAGGTCGAGCTCATCATCAAGGACGACACTGGTGTCGCGCCCGAGATCAGCAAGCGCGCCGCGCAGGAGCTGGTGGTCAAGGACAAGGTCGACATCCTGGCGGGCTTTGGCATGACGCCCTCGGCCTTCGCGGCCGCGCCGATTGCCAACGAAGCCAAGAGGCCCATGATCGTGATGAATGCCGCGACATCGTCGATCACCACCAAGTCGGACTACATCCTGCGCGTGTCGCAAACCCTGCCCCAGGTGACCGCGCCGGTGGCGAGCTGGGCCGCCAAGAACAAGATCAAAAAGGTCTACACCCTGGTGGCGGACTTTGGTCCGGGTCATGATGCGGAAGCTCAATTCAAGAAGACCTTCGCCGCCGCGGGCGGCGAGATCGTCGGCGAAGTGCGCACGCCGGTGAAGAACCCCGACTTCGCGCCTTTCCTGCAAAAGATCAAGGATGCCAAGCCCGAGGCCGTGTTCCTGTTCTTGCCGCCCGGCGAGCAGACCATCGCCTTCATGAAAGGCTTTGCCGAGCGCGACCTGGCCAAGGCGGGTATCCGCATCATCGCCACCGGTGATCTGACCGAGGAAGACGTGCTCGATGGCGTGGGCGACAACGCGCTGGGCATCGTCAATTCCCTTCAGTACTCCGAGGCGCACAACTCGCCCGAGAACAAGGCCTATGTGGCCGCCTACTACAAGGCCTACCCCAAAGACCGCCCCAACTACATGTCGGTCAGCGGCTTTGACGGCATGCAGCTGATTGCCAAGGTGCTGGAGAAGACCGGTGGCGATGCCACCGGCGACAAGTTCCTGGCCGCCGCCAAGGGCATGGCCTGGACCAGCCCGCGCGGCCCCATCAGCATTGACCCGGTCACGCGCGACATCGTGCAGACCATTTACATCCGCAAGGTGGAGAAGGTCGCCGGCAAGCTGCAGAACGTGGAGTTCGAGAACGTGCCCAACTTCAAAGACCCCGGCAAGCAGTAAGGGCCATGACGATTCTCTTTGATGGCATTGCCTCGGGCATGCTGCTGTTCCTGATCAGCGTGGGGCTGTCGGTCACGCTGGGGCTGATGAACTTCGTCAACCTGGCCCATGGCGCCTTTGCCATGGTGGGGGGCTATGTGTGCGTCACGCTGCTCAACCGCGCCGGCGTGCCGTTCCTGGCCTCGCTCCCCCTGGCCGCGATGGCCACGGCGCTGGTGGGTGTGGTGCTGGAGCGCACGCTGTACCGGCGCCTGTATGGCGCCACCCATCTGGACCAGGTGCTGTTTTCCATCAGCCTGGTGTTCATGTCCATGTCGGCCATGCAGTACTTCTTTGGTGCACAACAGCAGCCGCTGACGCTGCCCGACTTTCTGCGCGGGCAGATCAACCTGCCGGGGCTGGACATGGGTATCTATCGGCTGTTCCTGATCGTGGTCAGCCTGCTGATCGCGTGGGGCCTGCAGCGCATGGTCAACGGCACCCGATTCGGCGCCGAGTTGCGCGCATCGGTGGACAACCCGCGCGCCGCACGCGGCGTGGGCATCAACGTGGAGCGCATCTTCACACTGACCTTTGCGCTGGGCACAGCACTGGCCGGACTGGGCGGCGCGATGGGCGTCGAAATGCTGGGGCTGGACCCCGGTTTTCCAGTCAAGTACGTGGTGTATTTCCTGATCGTGGTCGCGGTGGGCGGCAGCGGCAGCATTGCCGGCTCGCTGGTGGCCTCGCTGATCCTGGGGGTGGTGGATGTGGCCGGCAAGTACTACGTGCCGCAGATTGGCTCCTTCGTCATCTATGCCGTCATGGTGGTGATGCTGGTCTTCAGACCCCAAGGCCTGTTTGGCCGCCAGGCAGCGCGCTAGAAATATATGAAATCCTCAACGATTGACCTGACCGTGGTCCAGCGCTCCGACCGCTGGCGCCCCGCCGAACTGGTGTTCTGGCTGCTGCCGGTGCTGGGCTACTTGCTGTTTCCCGACAACCTGGTGCTGCTGACCCAGATCGCCATCACCGGCCTGTTTTGCCTGTCGCTGGACCTGATCCTGGGCTACGCCGGCATTGTGTCCCTGGGCCATGCCGCATTCTTTGGTGTGGGCGCCTATGCGGCCGGTTTGCTGGCCAGCCATGGCTGGGGCGAGCCGCTGTCGGGTCTGCTGATCGCGGCCGTGGTCAGCGCGGCGCTGGGCTTTGTCACCAGCCTGCTGGTGCTGCGCGGTGCCGACCTGACGCGCCTGATGGTGACGCTGGGCGTAGCCATGATGCTGTTTGAAGTGGCCAACAAACTCACCGCCATCACCGGCGGCGTGGATGGACTGCAAGGCATCGAGATGCAACCCCTGTTCGGCCTGTTCCGCTTTGACATGGTCGGCAAGACTGCCTACTGGTATGCAGTGCTGGTGCTGTTCTTCCTGTTCTGGAGTGCACGCAGGCTGGTGCACAGCCCGTTTGGCCTGAGCCTCAAGGGCATTCGCCTGAACGTGGCGCGCATGCCGGCGCTGGGTGCTCCGGTCAATGCACGCCTGGCAGCGGTCTACACCATCGGCGCGGCCTACGCCGGAGTGGCGGGGGCGCTGATGGCGCAGACCACACAGTTTGTGGCACTCGATGTGCTGGCCTTCAACCGCTCGGCCGAGCTGCTGCTGATTCTGGTGCTGGGTGGTTCGGGCAGCCTGTATGGCGCCCTGATCGGCACCATGGTCTTCATGTCGGCCCACCACGTGCTGTCGGACCTGAACCCCGAGTACTGGCAGTTCTGGCTGGGTGCCCTGCTGCTGGTGATTGTGCTGTTCGCCCGTGACGGCGTCATGGGCGGGCTGCGCAGGGCTGCGGCGCGCATTCCCCTGCTGAGCGGAGGTGCGAAATGAGCTACGTACTGCAGACCACCAGCCTGCTGAAAAAATTCGGCGGCTTTGTGGTGACCAACAACGTCAGCCTAAACGTGGAGGCCGGTGCCCGCCATGCGCTGATTGGCCCCAACGGCGCCGGCAAGACCACGCTCATCAATTTGCTGACCGGCTTTCTGGAGCCCACGGGCGGGAAGGTCATTCTGAATGGCGAAGATGTCACCCACCTGGCCCAGCATCAGCGCGTCAAGCGCGGACTGGCCCGCACCTTCCAGATCAACCGCCTGTTTGCCGAGCTGACCGTGCTCGAATCCGTGGTGCTGGCGGTCAACGAGCGGCTGGGTCTGGGGAGCCGGTTCTGGAAACCCATTGCCGCCCACACCCAGGCCATTGACGAGGCGGCGCAATTGCTCGACACCCTGCGCCTGGGCGACGTGGCACACGAGCAGACGCGCAACCTGGCCTATGGCAAGCAGCGCCTGATCGAGATTGCGCTGGCGCTGGCTGCCAAACCCAAAGTGCTGCTGCTGGACGAGCCGGCCGCTGGTGTGCCGACGTCCGAGAGCCGCGAGCTGTTTGCGTCCATCGCCGCACTGCCGCGCGATGTGACCATCCTGCTGATCGAACACGATATGGATCTGGTGTTCCGCTTTGCCGACCAGATCTCGGTGCTGGTCAGTGGCGCGCTACTGACCCAAGGCACGCCAGAGCAGATTGCCAACGACCCCAAGGTCAAAGAGGTTTACCTCGGAGAGGCCGTCCATGGCTGAACTATTGCATCTGGAAAAACTGTGGGCCGGCTACGGCGAGGCCGTGGTGCTGGAGGACATTGCGCTCACGCTGAACGAGGGCGACAGCCTGTCGCTGCTGGGGCGCAACGGCATGGGCAAGACCACGCTGCTGTCCACACTGATGGGCGCGGCCAGCTACCGCAGCGGCACCATGCGCTTTGCCGGGCAGGACCTGAGCCAGGTGGCACCGCATGCCCGCGCCCACCTGGGCCTGGGCTGGGTGCCACAGGAGCGCGACATCTTTCCATCGCTGTCGGTCGAAGAGAACCTGACCGTGGTCGCCACCAAGGGCCATTGGGATTTGCAGAAGATCTACGCCATGTTTCCGCGCCTGCAGGAACGCCGCGCCAACATGGGCAACCAGCTCTCGGGTGGCGAGCAACAGATGCTGGCCATTGGCCGCGCGCTGATGCTCAACCCCAAGCTGCTGTTGCTGGACGAGCCACTGGAAGGCCTGGCGCCGCTGATCGTGCAGGAGTTGCTGTCCATCATCCAGCAGCTCACCGAAGAAAGCGGCATGGCCGTCATTCTGGTGGAGCAGCATGCGCGCCAGATCCTGCCGCTGACCCGCCAGGCCCTGGTGCTGGAGCGGGGCAAGAGCGTCTACCAGGGCGCCGCGCAAATCCTGCTGGATGACGGCGCCCTGCTCGACGGCTGGCTGGGCGTTGCCGCCCATTGACATGCGACCCCACACCGAGATTCCCCATGAAAGCCATCGACATCATCCACGCCGAACACCGCGCCCTGGGCGCCATCGTGCAGGCCTTCCGCTTTGTGCTGGACGGTATCCGTGCCGGCACGCTGCAGCCGGACTTTGTGCTGCTGGACGCCCTGATCGAATACATCACCGAAGTGCCGGACAAGCTGCACCACCCCAAGGAAGATGATGTGCTGTTTGTCAAGATTCTGGAGGCGGTGCCCGAGGCTGCGGCACTGATCGACAAGTTGAAGGCGGACCACCTGCACGGCGCCCAGCGCACGCACGCGCTGCGCGCGGCCTTGCAGGCCTACCAGGCGGCCGGGCCTGCCGGGTTCGCCGCGTTTGAAGCGCAGGCGCTTACCTACATCGACGCCACCTGGAAGCACATCGGCATCGAGGAACAGGAGCTGCTGCCGCTGGCCCGCCAGCGCCTGGCGCCACAGGACTGGGCTGGCATTGACGCCGCGTTTGCGGCCAACAAGGACCCGTGGTCCGGGCCTACCGGCGAATACCGCGCGCTGTTTTCGCGGATTGTGGCCATGGTGCCGGCACCGCATGGCGTGGGACCGGCTTGACCGTTTGGCACCTGAATTGCTATCCAATTGATAGCGTTATAGGTCCATTTTACGAGGGCTAGTTGTGAAGTTCCAATAGGTTGTATTTGTTCATCCGAGTTGAGTTTGAGAAACTGGGAATCGCCAAACCCCCAATAACCTCAAGGAACTCAACCAGATGAACATCCATAAGAATGCCCGACTTACTCTTGCCCGTCGA
>JAUSNJ010000166.1 GCA_030645355.1 Rhodoferax sp.
TGCGCGAGACGTAGGTCAGCAACTGCAGCCCCATGCGCTTGGCGATACCGGGCCCGACCTGGGCGGTGTCGCCGTCAATGGTCTGCTTGCCGGTGAACACAATGTCCACCGCCTGCTCCTTGGCGATCTGGCGCACGCCAGCGGCCAGCGCATACGACGTGGCCAGCGTGTCGGCACCGGCGAAGGCGCGGTCGGTCACCAGCACGGCGTCGTCGGCACCAAAGCTGATGCACTTGCGCAGCGCCTCTTCGGCCTGCGGCGGGCCCATGCACAGCATGGTGACCTTGCCGCCAAACTTGTCCTTCAGGCGCAGTGCCTCTTCCAGCGAGAACAGGTCATACGGGTTGACGATGGCCGGCACCCCCTGACGCATGATGGTGTTGGTGACCGGGTGGACGCGGATCTGCGCCGAGTCCGGAACCTGCTTGATACAAACGACGATGTGCATGGAGAAATCCTTTCAGCGGGCTTGAATGGGCGTTGGCGTTTTCCAGCACACACCGTGGAACTGGCTTTGCCAGGCCACTGGTGTGGTCCCCCCTTCAAGGGGGGAAGACGCGGAGCGGCTCAGGGGGGTCATGCTGCAACGCGTTGTGGCAACGATGCCTTCAGACTGTCCAGCGTCACGTGCTGGCGGCCGTTGACGTCCTGAAACACCTTGAACACCTTCTCTTGCGCCGGTGTCGATTTGACGAAATCGCCGTAGGCCTTGACCAACTGCGCGCGGTACAGGGTGAACAGGCCAATCTCGTCCGTCTGCGCCAGCAGGTTCTCCTGGCGGATGTACTGGAAGAAGCGTTTGAGGATGTGCAGGCGGCTGACGTTGACCACGTGCTGGTCAAACGGCACACCAAAGTACTGCAGGAAATCCTCGGCGGAGGACAGGGCCTTGAGCTGTTGAAGAAAAGTTTCCATGGTGGCTACTCCAGGGTTGCTGAGGGAACGAGGGGGCGCTTGAAGCCGGACTCCGTGCAGTGGTCATCGCAGGCGCCGCAGGGCGCCTCGGGCGTGGCAACGGGTGCCGTGTTGGTCTGCGCCAGTTCCAGCTGGGCGACGCGGTCCAGCAGGCAGGCAATGGCCTTGCCCACCGGGTCGGGGATCAGGTGGTGGTCCAGGTCAAAGCCGTGGGTGGAGCGGCGGCTGGGCGCCACCACCCGGCCCGGGATGCCGACCACGGTGGTATCCGCCGGCACCGCGTCAATGACCACCGAGTTGGCCGCAATGCGCACCCGGTCACCCACGGTGATGGGACCCAGAATCTTGGCGCCCGCCCCCACCACCACCTGGTTGCCCAGCGTGGGGTGGCGCTTGCCGGCGCGCCAGCTGGTGCCGCCTAGCGTGACACCGTGGTACAGCGTGACGTCATCACCCACAACGGCGGTCTCGCCAATCACGATACCGGCGCCATGGTCGATGAAGAAGCGGGGGCCGATCTGGGCCCCGGGGTGGATGTCCACATGGGTCAGCCAGCGGCTTACGAAGGAAATCCAGCGCGGCAGGTAGCGCCAGCCGCGCATCCACAGGGCATGGGACAGGCGGTGCAAGGCGATGGCGTGTACGCCGGGGTAAATGGTCCAGGCTTCCAGCAGATTGCGGGCCGCCGGGTCACGTGCCAGCACGCAGTGCACATCGCCATGGACCAGCGACCACCAGAACGGCGTGGCCGATTGCGGCGCTGCCGTCGCGGGTTTCGGCACAGGTGCCGACATGGGCAGGGCGGTGTCTTGGGCGTCCATGTCCGGCCTCATGCCACCAGGGCCCCGCTGTGGGCGCCCGTGCGCTCCAGCGATGCCAACAAAAAACTGCGCAGTTCGGCCGGCGTGGCCTCTTGCTTGACGCGCATGGCATGGTCGCGGATGCGTGCCAGCACGCGGCCAGTGAGCGCGTCGTCGTCCAACACAATGCCAAGCAGCCCATAGGCCTGGCGCACCGCCTGCGAGCCCGAGTGCTTGCCCAGCACCGTGCGCCGCTGGCGGCCCAGCTCGGAGGGGTCAAAGCTCTCGTAGGTGGATGCGTTCTTCAGCAGCCCGTCGATGTGGATGCCCGACTCGTGGGTGAACACGGCCTCGCCCACAATGCTTTTGTTGAATGCCACCTGGCGCCCGGATGCGCGCGCCACCAGGTGCGAAATCGACACCAGCGCCTGCGTGTCCACACCGGTGTCGCCGTGGTGCAGGTGGCGCACACCCATCACTACTTCTTCCAGTGCTGCATTGCCGGCACGCTCACCCAGGCCGTTGACCGTGGTGTTGGCGTGGGTGGCACCGCCGCGCAAGGCGGCCAGCGTGTTGGCCGTGGCCAGCCCCAGATCGTTGTGGGCGTGGATTTCAATTTCGATGTCCACCGCGTCGCGCAGGCGCGCAACCGCCTCGTAGGTGGTGAACGGGTCCAGCACGCCCAAGGTGTCGGCCAGGCGCACGCGGCTGGCGCCACAGGCCTGGGCCCGGCTGGCCACCAGGGCCAGAAAACCCGCGTCTGCCCGCGACGCATCTTCCGCACCCAGCGAAATCTTGCGCCCGCTGGCCACGGCTTTTCCAATCACGCGCGTGACCTGCTCCAGCACCCACTCGCGCGACTGGCGCAGCTTGTGTTGCAGGTGGATGTCGGACACGGGAATCGACAGGTGGATGATGTCGGCCTGGCAGCACAGTGCGCTGACCAGGTCGGCGTCGGTCAGCCGGCCCCAGACCATCAGCGCGGCAGGCAGCTCCAGATCGGCAATGGTGTTGATGCAGGCAATCTCTTCGTCGCCCATGGCGGGGATGCCAATCTCCATCTCGGGCACACCGGCTGCGGCCAGCGCGCGGGCAATGGCGCACTTCTCGTCGACCGTGAACGCCACGCCCGCCGTCTGTTCGCCGTCACGTAGCGTGGTGTCGTTGATGGTGAGGTGCGGTGACATGGTGGTGCGTCCTTTGCTACCCACATTGCAAGGTGCATGCCACCGGATTTGGAGACTTATTCAGCCCTTGTGGGCACTCTGCCCGGCGGGTTTGTCGGGTCTTGGCCCAGTGGGCCGTTCAGGCCACGCGCTGCGGTTGTCGGGAATGTGTTGTTTCGGACAGAGGCTAGGTCTGGTCCTTGTCCAACCACTTGTGCGCGCTGGGTGCCTGGTAACGGGCAAAGCCATCCAGCAGCGCGGCGGGCTCTTGTTCCACGCTCAGAATGGAGCGGTGCAGCGGCTTGACGAACTGCTCCGCCACCGCGTGGTCCAAAAACGCGATCAGTCCATCGTAGTAGCCTGCCACGTTGAGCAGCCCGCAGGGCTTGGCATGAAAACCCAGTTGGGCCCAGGTCCAGATCTCGAAAATTTCTTCCAGCGTGCCGATGCCGCCCGGCAGCGCAATGAAGCCGTCCGACAGTTCGACCATCAGGGTCTTGCGCGCATGCATGGAGGTGGTGACGTGCAGTTCGGTCAGGCTCTTGTGCGCCAGTTCTTTCTGCGCCAGCGCCTCGGGAATCACCCCTACCACGCGCCCGCCGAGCTGCAGTACGCTGTCCGCCACCAGCCCCATGATGCCCACACTGGCGCCGCCATAGACCAGGCCCAGGTCGCGCTCTACCAATGCTTGGGCCAGCGCACGCGCGGTGTCGGAATAGGCTTCCAGTCGTCCAGGGCTGGAGCCGCAGTAAACGCAAATATTTTTCATCCAGGTGTCCGTTTCAGAGGGAGTGGGTCGCCACCGGTGTGGTGAGCGGGTTCCATGATACGGTGGAGAGAGATGCTATCTAATTGATAGCTGTACAGACATATTCCACGAGGGCTAGCGGCCTATTTTTTACATTGTCTCGCCGCTCAATGCTCCCGCGCGTGGTTGCGCGTGTGCCGGGGAAACTCCACCGTGATGTCGACATCCCTGAGCCGCACGCAGCAGGCCAGGCGCGACTGGGCCTCCAGACCCCAGGCGTGGTCGAGCTGGTCGTTTTCTTCGTCGTCCGGTTCGGCCAGCGAGGCGCCACCCTCACGCACATAGACGTGGCAAGTGGCACACGCGCTCACCATCTCGCACGCGTGCTCGATAGCCACGCCATGTTTGAGCAGGCTTTCGCACAGCGAGGCGCCGCGCTTGACCTCCAGGTCGCGCCCTTCGGGACACAGGTCGGGGTGGGGCAGCAGGTGGATGCGTGGCATAGGGGTTTCCTGTCTAACCCAGGCTGTCCATGGTGCGCCCGCCCAGCGCCTTGCTGATGGAAGCGTTCATGCGCCGTGCGGCAAATTCATCGGTCACAGCGCCCAGGGCCTGGGTTGCCTTACGGAGCTCGTCCAGCGGCGCATCGGTCTCCAGCATATCGGCCACGCGGAACATGGTTCTGCGAATGGCGGCCGCTTCCTGCGCGGACAGCAGCGTGGCGTCCTGCAGCAGCGCCGCCTCGGTGGCATCGAGCATGCGGCGCGCGTCCACCTGGGCCTCGCGCAGCGAGCGCAACAGCATGTCGGTCTTTGACGAGCCAATGGCATCCTGCAGCATGGCCGATATCTGGGTGTCCGCCAGGCCATAGGTGGGCTTGACCTCGATGTGGGCTTCCACGCCGGTGGTCTGTTCGCGGGCCGTGACGGACAGCAAGCCATCGGCATCGATCTGGAAGCTCACACGGATATGCACCGCACCAGCCACGGCGGCGGGAATGCCGCGCAGTTCAAACCGGGCCAGCGAACGGCAGTCGGCCACGGACTCGCGCTCGCCCTGCACCACGTGCAGCGACATCGCGGTTTGCCCGTCCTTGAAAGTGGTGAACTCCTGCGCTCGTGCAATGGGCAGTGTCGAGTTGCGCGGGATGATCTTTTCCACCAAACCGCCCATGGTTTCTATGCCCAGTGACAGCGGACACACGTCCAGCAGCAACCAGTCGTCCCCACTGGCTCCGTTACCGGCCAGAACATTGGCCTGCAGCGCCGCGCCGATGGCGACCACCTGGTCGGGGTCGATGTCCACCAGCGGTTCGCGCTTGAAGAAGTCGCGCACCGCGTCGCGCGCCAGCAGCATGCGCGTGGAGCCGCCCACCAGCACCACGCCGGTGATGTCTTCGATCTTCAGCTTGGCATCACGCAGTGCGCGCCGCGTGGCGACCATGGTGCGTGCGACCAGCGCGGCACCCAATTCGGCAAACTGCGTGCGCGACAGAATGGCTTGCAACGCACCACCGTACGCATCAGCGAGAGACAAAGCCGATGTCTCATGGCGTGACAGTGCCTCCTTGGCTTTGCGCGCCGCGGCCAACAGGCTGCGCTGGGCGCCAGGCGGCAATGCGGCCAGACCGGCGATACCGTGCTGCGCACAGAACCACTCGGCAATCGCGTGGTCAAAATCGTCGCCGCCCAGGGCCGAGTCGCCGCCTGTGGACAGCACCTCGAACACGCCGCGCGTCAGGCGCAGGATGGAAATGTCGAACGTGCCGCCACCCAGGTCATAAATCGCAAACGTGCCCTCGGCCGCCTTGTCCAGTCCGTAGGCAATGGCCGCAGCGGTCGGCTCGTTCAACAGGCGCAAGACCGTCAGGCCCGCCAGGCGCGCGGCGTCCTTGGTGCCCTGGCGCTGCGCATCGTCAAAGTAGGCGGGCACGGTGATCACCACGCCAGCCAGCGGGCCACCCAGCGAGGCTTCGGCGCGCTCGCGCAACGCGGTCAAAATTTCTGCCGACACCTGCACGGGTGAGCGCTCGCCGCAAACCGTGGAGATGCCAACCATGCCGGGGGCATCGGTAAAGCGGTAGGGCAGACCGGCGGCCTCTTTCACATCCGACAGACTGCGCCCCATGAAGCGCTTGACCGAAACAATGGTGTTTTCGGGGTCCTCGGCTTGGGCTTGTTGCGCCTCACGGCCCACCACAATGCCATTACCCGGCAGGTAGCGCACCACCGACGGCAGCAGCAGCGCGCCATCCTCATCCGGCAGCGCACGCGCCACGGCGCTTTGCACGGTGGCAATCAGCGAGTTGGTGGTGCCCAGGTCAATGCCCGCGGCCAGCCGGTGCTGGTGCGGCGCGGCGCTTTGACCTGGTTCGGAGATTTGCAGCAGTGCCATGCGAACCTTAAACAGCGAAGCTCTCGCCGCAGCCGCAATTGGCCTTGGCGTTGGGGTTGTTGAATTTGAAGCCTTCGTTCAGGCCTTCACGCACAAAGTCCAGTTCGGTGCCGGCCAGCATGCCCAGGCTGCGCGGGTCGACGATGACCTTGACGCCGTGGGTCTCGTAGCATTCGTCCTCGGCGTTGGCGGCATCCACGAATTCCAGCGCGTAGGCAAAGCCGTTGCAGCCGCTGGTCTTGACCGCCAGGCGCAGGCCGATGCCACTGCCCCGCTTGGCCAATGATTTTGCGACGTGGCGCGCAGCGGCAGGGGTCAATGACACAGACACGGCAAGACTCCTTAGACTGAGAATGAACTACCGCAACCGCAGGTGGTCTGCGCATTGGGGTTGTGGATGACAAAGCGCGAGCCTTCCAGACCATCCTCAAAATCCACCCGTGCACCCAGCACGTATTGCAGGCTCATGGCGTCCACCACCAGGGCCACGCCCGCGGTGACGATCAGCGTGTCGTCCTCGGCCACTGCATCGTCAAACGCAAAGCCGTAGGAGAAGCCCGAGCAACCACCACCGGTGACGTAGAGGCGCAGCTTGAATTCCGGGTTGCCTTCCTCGACGATCAACTCCGCCACCTTGGCGGCGGCGGCGGGGGTGAATTCCAGTTGGCTGGGCATGACGCCGGGCAGACTGGGGCTATCGACGGTCAGAGCTGCTTGCATGGTGATTCCTTGGTTATGCGGGTGAGAGGGGCCGTGGTTGGGGCGAATGAAGTTCAGGCTGTGCGCGTGCTGGAAGCACAGGCAGGCTGCTCGGAGACCAGCGTCGCCGCACCCACCGGGTGGCGCGAGCGGAAGTCGGCCACGGCCGCCTTGATCGCGTCTTCGGCCAGAATGGAGCAGTGGATCTTGACCGGCGGCAGGGCGAGCTCCTCGGAGATGTCCGAGTTCTTGATGGCCAGTGCTTCGTCCAGCGTGCGGCCACGCACCCATTCGGTGACCAAGGAGCTGGACGCGATGGCGGAGCCGCAGCCATAGGTCTTGAACTTGGCGTCCTCGATCACGCCCTCGGCGTTGACGCGAATCTGCAGTCGCATCACGTCGCCGCAGGCGGGCGCGCCCACCATGCCGGTGCCCACGTTCTCGTCCGCCGCATCAAAGGCGCCGACGTTGCGGGGGTTCTCATAGTGGTCTACGACCTTTTCGCTGTATGCCATAAATCTCTCCGTGTGACAGTTGGGTGGGGTTCAGTCGGCGCGTGCCGCTCTCAGTGTTCAGACCACTGGATGGAATTCAAGTCAATGCCGGCCTGCACCATGTCCCACAGCGGGCTCATGGCGCGCAGCTTGGTCACCACCTGGGTGACCTGCGCAATCGTGAAATCAATCTCTTCCACCGTGGTGAAGCGGCCAATGGAAAAGCGCACCGAGCTGTGCGCCAACTCGTCGCTGCGGCCCATGGCCCGCAGCACATAACTGGGCTCCAGGCTGGCAGAAGTGCAGGCCGAGCCCGACGACACCGCCACGCCCTTGATGCCCATCAGCAGCGACTCGCCTTCGACGTAGTTGAAACTCACGTTCAGGTACTGCACAGCACGGTTTTTCTCATCACCATTGAGCACTACCGCATCCATGTTCTGGAAGCCGGCCCACAGCCGGTCGCGCAGACCGCGGATGCGGGCGTTGTCGGATTCCATGCTCTCGCGCGCCAGCCAAAAGGCCTCGCCCATGCCGACGATCTGGTGCGTGGGCAGTGTGCCCGAGCGCATACCGCGCTCATGGCCACCGCCGTGCATCTGGGCCTCGATGCGCACACGCGGCTTGCGCCGCACATACAGCGCGCCAACCCCCTTGGGGCCATATATCTTGTGGGCCGACAGCGACATCATGTCGATGGGCAATTGACTGAGATCAATGGCAACCTTGCCCGCTGCCTGTGCGGCATCCACATGGAACAGCACCCCTTTGGCGCGGCAGATTGCACCAATTTTGGCCACGTCCTGAATGACACCGGTTTCGTTGTTGACCATCATCACCGAGGCCAGCACGGTGTCGGTGCGCAGAGCCGCTTCAAACACGGCCAGGTCCAGCAGTCCGCTGGGCAACACCGGCAGCACGGTTACTTCAAAACCTTCGCGCTCCAGCTCGCGCATGCTGTCCAGCACGGCCTTGTGCTCGGTGGCCACGGTGATCAGGTGCTTGCCTTTGCTTTTGTAGAAGTGCGCAGCGCCCTTGATGGCCAGGTTGTTGGACTCGGTGGCGCCCGATGTCCAGACCATTTCGCGCGGGTCGGCGTTCACCAAGGCACTAACCTGCTCGCGGGCCAGCTCCACGGCCTCGTCCGCCGCCCAGCCATAGGCGTGGGACCGGCTGGCCGGATTGCCATACATGTCTGTCAGATAGGGAATCATCTTGCGCGCCACGCGGTGGTCCACGGGTGTAGTGGCTGCGTAGTCCAGGTACACGGGCCGGGCGGCACTGGAGATGGCGTTGTCGCGGCTGGGGTCTGACATGGCTGGCTCCTGGGAATGGTGAGACAAGCCCTGTTTCGCAATTTCGGTGCCATGCCCATCGCTGCGTTTTCCGGCGCTTTTGGCGCGCCGATTGTTGTTTTTGTATGCACTTCGCGGTGGGCGGCCTGCCTGCCTTGTCTTGTTTGTCGCGAATTGACCGGTCGCACCGGCGCAGTGTGTGGTGGCGTCGCATTGCTGGTGTGATTCTTGCGTAGCTCATTTCAGTGACCGTTGCGTTTGCAACACGTCGCGCCAACCGGAGATCAACATGGTGAACACGCAAGCGATGGAATCCCGGCGTGAGCTCAACGCGATATACGAAGTCAGCAAGACGCTGGCAACGTCGTTGGATGTCGCCAAGACGTTTCGTGAAGCATTGAACTATTTGCTGCACGCCTTTGACTGGCGGCGCGCCTTTGTCGTGCTGGCCGAGCCCGAGGGGCGCCTGCGCGGCCTGTGCGCCGTGGGGCTTACCCGCGAAGAGCACCAGCGCCTGCAATTCCAATCCGGCGAGGGCATTGTGGGCCGCGTCTATGCCAGCGGCATTCAGGTCATCGTGCCCGACGTGAGCGCCGAGCCGCTATTTTTGAACCGCACCGGCGGGGCCGACCAGAGCCCAGGCGTTGCGGTTGCCATGCTGGTGACGCCCATTCGCGCCGACCGCCGCACCCTGGGCGTGCTGGCCGTAGACTGCCTGAACCCCGACCAGAGCCGGGCCTTTGGCAACGACTTGCAGTTGCTCAAAATGGTGGCCACGCTGATGGGCCAGGCCCTGCTGTTGCACCGCAGTGTCAGTGCCGCACACGACGTCATGCAAGACGAAGCGCGGCGCATGCACAAGGCCCTGAAGCCCGTCAAACAGATTGACCAGGTGGTGGGCATTTCCGCGCCCATGCAGCAGGTCTTTGCGCAAGTGCACCAGGTCGCGCCCGCGCGCACCACCGTGCTGTTGCGCGGCGAAAGCGGCACTGGCAAGGAAGTGATTGCGCGCGCCCTGCACAACCTGTCGCCCCGCAAACGCGAGGCCTTTGTCAGCGTCAATTGCGCGGCGCTGACCGAATCACTGTTGGAGAGCGAACTGTTTGGCCACGAGAAAGGCTCGTTCACCGGCGCACAAGGACTGCGCAAGGGACGCTTTGAGATGTCCCATGGCGGCACACTGTTTCTGGATGAAATAGGCGACATCTCGGCCTCCTTCCAGGCCAAGCTGCTGCGCGTGCTGCAAGAGCGCGAGTTCGAGCGCGTGGGTGGCACGTCTGTCGTCAAAGTGGACGTGCGCCTGATTTTGGCGACCAACCGCAACCTGGAGCGCATGGTGCAGGCGGGCGAATTCCGCGCCGACTTGTATTACCGCATCAACGTGGTCAGCATCCAGCTGCCCCCTCTGCGCGAGCGCCGCGACGATATCCCGGTGATGGCCCAGCACTTTCTGGACCGCTTCAATCTGGAGAATTCTCGCGCCACACAGTTCAGCCCCGCCGCCATGCGCGTGCTGACCAGTTGCTACTGGCCCGGCAATGTGCGCGAGCTGGAGAACTGCGTGGAGCGCACCGCCACCATGGCGCACGACAGTGTCATCACCGACCTGGCCTTTCCGTGCAAGGAAAACCGCTGCCTGACCCAGGTACTGCACCACATCGAACGCGAAGACGCGGTGAAGCCAGGCAGACTGGCCGACATACCCATCGTCGAAGTGCCGATGGCGCAGCCACCTGCATCGTCACCCACGCCGGCCTCGGCCTCCGCGGCCGAAGATGACAACAGCCCCGCTGACGCTGCAGCCTTGACGACCCCGCACGACGACCCGGCGACTGCTGCCTCTGACGACGGCAAACCGGAAGGCGAGCGCGAGCGCCTGGTCTGGGCCATGGAGCGCTGCGGCTGGGTGCAAGCCAAGGCTGCCCGCTTGCTGAAGATATCGCCACGGCAGATGGGGTATGCGTTGCAGAAGAATGGGATTGAGGTGCGGAAGTTTTGAGGGCATTGCTGGCGTACCCGCTGTCAGGCGTCTGTGGTTGGCAGGAGCTGGACTGGGGCGGCGGCCTCATACTGTCAAAGGCCCAGAAATCGGCCGCCACCCCAATCCAGCTCCTGCTGGCGGGCGGGGTTGGAACTTGGAGCAAAAACGCAAAGTGCGGACCGGTCTGGGGCGGTAGGAGTCATAGGATTTGACACCGTGGATGTCACTTGTGGGCTGGAAGCGGACTAAAGTGAGGTGCAACACGATGTCAGGAGTTCCGCGAAAGAAGTCATGTTGCAATATCCCCCAAATGGGGGAGACACATTGACAAAAATAGTGGTCAAAATGGAAGGAAGTCAGTCCATAGACCGTTTAACGCAACACTCAAATCAACAATCAAACATACAAACAATTGCAACTTACGCACATCGTAAAACAGCGCATTCATAAAATAAGAATTAGCTTAATTTAATACTTAGAGGTTTTTAAGGAAATAAGTGATTGGAATTGGATTTTTAATTGCGTCGGCAATAACGCTTGCACTGTTTATATTTTGGTGCATCTTAATTGCACGAATCTCTCGCTGGGAATATTTCGCCAATAGTTCCTTAGCACGGTATTTGTTCATCATATTCTTCATCACATTGCCATTCCACAGCGCCTATGTCTATCCTTTGCTAAAAATTGAATGCGATATGAGGGGTGGAAATATTAATACCTCAAACGGACAGGTAATTTCGAATGATTTACAGGTCAATGGTGCCATGTATGAGGATACCGGCGAGTCAACGATAACCAATTTATTTTCCACAGGTATCGCTCGAACAATAAACTTTAGCGCGGGCTCCAGTTATGGGAATTCAGATTTTTATAAAAGTGCAATATCTCGAGGAAAAAATCTACCATATCGACTACATCTTGCGGACAAGTCAGACGTAACCTGTGGCCCTTATTATTCTCTAATTTCAAATGGTAAACGTAACTCATCAATAGGCAATGTAAGCTGTATCGCGATTGATGGTGGAGAGCTTCCCATCAACTATCTCAAGATATTTAAAACTACTGAGCGGGAGCTTTCTTGGAGAACCGCATTTCAGCCGATTAGTTGGAATGTTTTAAGAGCGGTTCAAGTTAATGAGCGTGATGAAAAAATAGTTTATGAGCGCAGAAGCTTTCAGCATAAAGGATTGATGCTCCCCCTATTTATGGACGGATTTCTTGAAAATAGTGGAATTGGACGTTACTCCTGTAAAAATGACTCTAGTACTTATCAAATAATTTCCGAACTCGTTACCAAAAGAGACAAGGTCGAACTTGGAACAGAGATAACCCCGGTGGAAGCTGGTATTAAATTAAATGAACTGACTTCGAAATTTTGGGGATTTGACATTCCAGATGCGGTAAGACGTATTCAAGTATGGGTCTTTGAATACTCTGGCTTGTCGTCGAAAGACAAACCACTGAATATCAATGTAAATGTAGCAAAGGACAATTTGCCAACACTGTTAGTTCTCAATAGTAATTCAAGTGCGATTTGGAATATAAAAAATACAAATCAATCCAACGAAGTATACGTTGAATCATACGTACCCAAAGAGGGAACAAAGGTCAATGGAGTACCCGAAGTCAATACTTGGATTTTTAATGATGAGCGCATGCATTCGGAAAAAATGTTCCATTTCTACTACTGGAAAGATTTGTTCAAATTAAAAATTGGCGCGATTGGTACAAATCTTACTTGCGAAAAGAAATTTATCGCAAAGGAAAGGGATTTGGAATTGGATTTGAGTTCATGCTTAAATCCACCTGAGAAGTTTATTGATAACCGTGTAATTCAATAAATTTGACGCATCTGCCAATTCTTTTATGGGTTCGCCCGTTTGGATACTAGTAAATCAAAGAATCAAGGTAGACGTCTGCTATCGCGGCATACCCGACTTACAACGGTATGCCGCGGACGGCTGCAATGCGTCTCAAACGGACCCAGAAAACCCTCGGTCTCCCACTGATTGACTAAACGGTCAATCCCGTTGTCATTCCAAAACGCCCAGCTGCCCCAATGTCATCTTTGTAGCATCACAGACATCCCTCTCCTAAAAAGACGGGCGGCTACACCCCTCCCCGTGTCCCACATCCGACAAACCCGGGCCAAAAACAGCCGTTTCCGGGTGGCATGGATTTAGCTATTGAACCCTTATGCGGCCATTGTCGGACGCGAGAAGGGTTTCCATGCACGCAAGCGCGCCAGTCGGGGCTATGCCCGCCAAGACCTACGTCAGCATTGGTCAAATCAAGCCTCTGGGCGCCAAACTGGATGTGCCGGCAACCGGTGGTGGTTGCGACACCCATGGTGCAGAGGGCAAGGCCAGTTGCGGCTCGTCCGACGGTCCGGACGACATGCCCCAGGCGATCTGGGACAAGGTCAAAAACCACCCCTGCTACTCCGAAGAAGCCCACCACCACTTTGCCCGCATGCACGTGGCCGTGGCCCCGGCTTGCAACATCCAGTGCAACTACTGCAACCGCAAATACGACTGCAGCAACGAATCCCGCCCCGGCGTAGTCTCGCAAAAGCTCACGCCCGAGCAAGCCGTGCGCAAGGTGGTGGCGGTGGCCAGCGAGATTCCGCAGATGACGGTGCTGGGCATTGCCGGACCCGGTGATGCGCTGGCCAACCCGGCCAAGACCTTCCAAACGTTTCGCATGTTGCAGGAACAAGCGCCCGATTTGAAGCTGTGCATCTCTACCAACGGCCTGGCCCTGCCCGACCATGTGGATGAAATCTGCAAGTACAACGTGGACCACGTCACCATCACCATCAACATGGTGGACCCTGCCGTGGGCGAAAAGATCTACCCCTGGATCTTCTGGCAGCACAAGCGCGTGACCGGTTACGAGGCCGCCAAGATCCTGCACGAACGCCAGATGCTGGGCCTGGAGATGCTCACCGCGCGTGGCGTGCTGACCAAGATCAACTCGGTGCTGATCCCCGGCGTCAACGACGAGCACCTGATTGAAGTGAACCGCGAGGTCAAGAAACGCGGCGCCTTCCTGCACAACATCATGCCGTTGATCTCCGAGGCCGAGCACGGCACGGTGTTTGGCCTGACCGGCCAGCGCGGCCCCACCGCATCTGAATTGAAGGCCGTGCAAGACGCCTGCATGGGCGGCGCCAACCTGATGCGCCACTGCCGTCAGTGCCGCGCGGATGCGGTTGGTTTGCTTGGCGAAGACCGCAGTGAGGAATTCACGCTGGACAAGCTCGAACAGATGGACGTGGTCTACGACCTGGACAAGCGCAAGTCTTACCAGGACAAGGTTGAAGTGGAGCGTGCCGCGCAACAGGCCGCTAAGGCACAAGCCCTGGCTGCGGCCAGTGCCATCGAGGTGGCGGACGACCTGCAGGTCCTGGTGGCCGTGGCCACCAAGGGCGGCGGTCGCGTCAACGAGCACTTTGGCCACGTGACCGAGTTCCAGGTGTTTGAAGTGTCTGCCGCCAAAGCCCTGTTCGTGGGCCACCGCCGGGTCGACCAGTATTGCCAGGGTGGCGCGGGTGACGACGAGCAATTACCGTCGGTGGTGCGCGCCATCAACGACTGCCACGCCGTGCTGGTGGCCAAGATCGGCGCCTGCCCGCGTGACGAACTGTCGCAGGCTGGCGTCGAACCGGTGGACCAGTATGTGGGCGAGTTCATTGAGAAAGCCGCGCTGGACTGGTTCAACGACTACCGTGCCCGCATTGCCAGTGGCGCCGTGGTGCACCAGGCCCGCGGCGACGCCCAGATCCGCCAGGGCGCCTACACCAATCTTGCAGGCGGCGTTGCGCTGGCTGCCTGAGTTCCCCCAGCTATTTCATAACCCAACAGGAGCGTCACCATGGCCCACAAAATCATCATTTCGACCTGCACCGCATGCTCTGCCTGCGAGCCCGAATGCCCCAACGTCGCCATCCGCGAAAAGAACGGCACCTACGTCATCGACCCCAAGAAATGCACCGACTGCGATGGCCACTACGACACGCCCCAGTGCGTGGCCGTTTGCCCGGTCGATGGCTGCATCGTAAAGGTCTGATCATCATGTTGCCTAACGTCACCATCACACCCGCCGCTGCCAAGTTCATCAACCGCATCGTGCGCTTCTCGGGCTTGCCCGCAGGCGCGGGCCTGCGCCTGTCGGTCACGCCAGGCGGCTGCTCCGGCTACTCGTCCGAGTTCAGCGCCGAGGCGGCTCCCGCTGCGGGTGAGCAATTACTGGAGGTCGGTGGCGTGCGCCTGTTCCTGGCTGCGGAAAGCCGTTTGATGCTCAACGGCATCACCGTCGATTTTGTCGAGACCGCCACCACGTCGGGCCTGAGCTTTATCGACCCCAACAAGGAAGCCTGCGCCTGCAGCAGCGCCGAATCGGCTCCCAAGGTGGGCGTGACCAAGATCGAGATCAGCTCCATTGGGCGGGGCCGACCGGCCGCTCCCGTGGTGGCGCACTGACACGGCGGACAACACCATGCCTGCGGACAGTCTCCGGTTTGCCAATGACCTGGCGGCGTTTGCCGACGGGGCCATTGGCGGGGGCTTGAGTCCGCAGGTCAACGCATTGATCGCCCAGGCGGGCGAGTTGCGGCACCTGCCGCAGCAGGCACTGCCTTTACTGGAGCAGGCCCGTGCGGCCGCGCCACGGCACCCGGCGCCGCTGATCGCGCTGTACCGCTTCTATTTCTACGGCCACCAACTGGCCGAGGCAAGGGCCGTGGGTGAAGACGCGCTGGCCATTGCCCGCACCGCACTGGGCCCCAGCTTTGGCGATGTGCCACCGGGTGACGAGGCCGCACGGCACGACGCGGCTGTGCGCTTTTACCTGTTCACGCTCAAGGGCCTGGCCTACCTGAACATGCGCCTGGGTGACATGCATGAAGCCCGCCTGATGCTCAACGCCCTGCACCGCCTGGACCCGCAAGACCATGTGGGCGGCGCCTTGTTGTTCCACGTGCTGACGCGCCATGAAAAGGGCGAGACGGGCGAAGCACCGGCCGCCTACCCGGTGCGTGGATGGGGCACGGTGAGCCTATGAACGACATCCCGGCGCTGCACTGGCAAGGCGGGCCTATCCGCTGTGGTGACTGTGACTACGCCAATTTGCGGGCGCTGGACGGCGAGCAGGGCTGCGAACCGGGACACGCCTGCATGCAGGATGTGTATGCCCGCCGCATTGACCGATTCTTCCGCTGGCACCCCACGCTAAGTGACGAGCAGGTGAACCATTCCTACTTCGAAGTGCGTGCCATCGCCGCGCGCCGTGCCAGCCTGTTTCGCCTGCCCGCCCTGATGGATGACCCGGACGAGACCGTGCGCCTGCAGGTGGCCCTGCGCCTGCCGCAGGCCCAACTGGTTCGCATGGCCCATGACCCGCATCGCGAGGTGCGCATCCGGGTGGTCCAGCGCCTGGCGCCCGCCGAACTGGGCGCGCTGCGCAATGACCCTGACTACGGTGTGCGCGAGCTGGTGGCGCAACGCCTGGCTCTGGCCCTCTTGCCGACCATGGCCAACGACCCGGACCGGGCCGTGCGCCTGCGTGTGGCGCAGCGGCTGGAGATGCCCGCGTTGTTGCGCATGGCCGATGACACCGAGCCCGAAGTGCGCCGCGTGGTGGCCGAGCGCCTGCCGGTTGCACTGCTGTCCCGCCTGTCCCGTGATATGGACTGGCGCGTGCGCTGGGAAGTGGCACAGCGCGCCGATGCCGCCACTTTGGAAACCATGCGCGACGACGACGAGCCTGAAGTACAGCAGACCGTGCGCGCGCAACTGGCGCGTGAGGTCAGCACCCTGGGAGCAAACCATGGCTGACATCAACCGCGACGATGCCGAGATCGAACTGGCCTACCCACCGCGCTTCAGCTACGGCGAGCGGGTGATTGCGCGCTCCGTGGTGCGCAACGACGGCACCTACAACGGCCGCGACATCGGCGAGGTGCTGGTCAACAAAGGTGAGATCGGCTACGTGATCAACATCAACACCTTCTTGCAGCAGTTCTACATCTACGCCGTGGACTTTGTCGATTCCGGCCACCGTGTGGGCATGCGCGCCAAGGAACTCTGCACGCTGGACAACCTGCCCGACGAGGTGCTGGAGCAACTCGGCGCAAAGGCCGCCGTTCTGCAGACGCTGGGGTCTGCCAAGCCAACCGAGGAAGTCCTATGAACGCCACCACCCTACCCGGCATCGAGCCGCGCGAGCCGGCCTACGCCTGGGGCCAGCGCGTCATTGCGCTGGACGACCTGGTCAACGACGGCAGCTACCCGGATCGCCCGCTGGATGCATTGCTGGCCGCACGCGGCTCGCTCGGCGAGGTAGTCAACATCGGCCATGCGCCCGAGCTCAACGAGCCGGTCTACCTGGTGCAGTTCGACGGTTGTGTGGTGGGCTGCCTGGAGATCGAACTGGTTCCGGCGCCGCGCGGCCTGCTGCCCGAGACCGAGGAGGCGGTGTGAATAGGGCCGCCGCCATCATGGCCCCCTCCAGCGCCCAGGTGGTGGACCTGATGGTGCGCCGCATGGAGCGGGCCCTGCGTGAGCGCGTGCGCTACCGCTATGTGCAGCCACAGGTGCTGCGCGAGGGCGACAGCTATCGCATCCAGAGCCCCTGCTGTTCGCGCAAGGTGGACCCGACCGGCGGCATGATCGATATTGCCTTGCTGGTTCCCCATGACGATGGCCACTGGTGCCTGTGTTCGCGTGACCACGCCAACAGCACCTGGGAGCCACGGCACCAGGATGTCTCGCTGGACGTGTTGCTGGACCTGCTGTGCGTCGATAGCGAACGCCAGTTCTGGGCCTGAATCAGCAGCTACCTCACCATGATTTACCTGGACCACAACGCCACCACGCCGCCCGCACCCGCGGTCATTGCGGCCATGCTGCCGGTGCTGTCTGGCGTGTGGGCCAACACCTCGTCCCAGCACGGCCCTGGGCAAGACGCCAAGCGCGCCCTGGGCGCGGCGCGCGCCACTGTGGCGCGGGTGCTGGGCTGCAAGACCGTGGAAGTGATCTTTACCAGCGGGGCGACCGAGGCGAACCACCTGGCGGTGCGTGGCCTGCTGGCGGCGGCTGCGCCGGGCCGCAACCGCGTCGTCTTCACCAGCGTGGAGCACGCGGGCCACTTGCGCCTGGCGCGTTCGCTGGCGGAAGCGGGCATCCCGGTGGATTTCATTACGGTGCGGGCCAATGGAACGCTGGACATGGCCGCAGCCGCCGCGCTGATCAAACCAGACGTCGCACTGGTCTCGCTGATGGCCGCCAACAACGAAACCGGCGTGTTGATGCCGGTGGCCGAGGTGGCAGCACTCGCCCATGCGGCGGGCGCTGTGCTGCATGTGGACGCCACGCAGTTCATCGGCAAACAGCCATTCAATTTCTCCACCTGTGGCGCGGACGCGGTGTCACTGTCGGCCCACAAGTTTCAAGGCCCCAAGGGTGTCGGTGCCCTGCTGCTGCGCCAGGGTGTGGCGCTGGTGCCGCAAACGCTGGGCAGCCAGGAGCGCGGCCGCCGCGGCGGCACCGAGAACCTGGCAGGCATTGTGGGCATGGCCGCCGCGCTGGACCTGTTGGGTGATGTAGCCACGCAGGCTATTCGCCTGGCCACGCTGCGCGATGTGCTGGAAACCGGCCTAAAGCAGGCACTGCCCGAGACCCATGTGTGGTGCCAGACCGTGCCACGCTTGCCGGGCACCAGCTATCTGCGCTTTGGACAACTGTCGGTGGACGTGGTGTTGCAGCGCCTGGACCGACTGGGCGTAGCCGCCTCCAGTGGCGCGGCGTGTTCTTCAGGTGGCAGCGAGCCCTCGCATGTGCTGACGGCCATGGGTGTGCCCGCGGAAGAGGCGCTGGCCGCCGTGCGCTTTTCATTGGGCGCCACCAGCACCCTGGCCGACGTGAACCACCTGTTGCAGACACTGCCGCCACTGCTGGCGCCCCTATTGCATGAAGAACTATTGACCGCTCCTTAAAGCCAATCCTTGAACCCACCATCTACCTCCAGGAGCCAACGATGAAACTGATGATCCGCAAAGACAGCAAGGGCGTGCTGACCGGCTACGTGCCCAAGAAAGACCTGGAGGAACCCATTGTTTCCATGGCCAACCCCGGCATGTGGGGCGGGCTGATCACGCTGGCCAACGGCTGGCAGTTTGACCTGCCCGAGATGCCCGCCGACACCCCGTTGCCCATCACCGTCGAAGCCCGTCGCCTCGCGCTGACGGAAGACGCGGGAGACTGACATGGGCTTCACTGCTGACTACCTGCGCAGCGCCAGCGAAGTGATTGGCGCGGCACCCTCGTTGCGCGATGCGGCCGCGATCTGGCGCGCACGCGATCCAGCGATCCGCGTGTTGCTGGTGGATGCGATGGACATGCGCGACGAAACACCGGCGCTGCTGCTGGGCCATAGGCGCGTCTACCTGGCCACGTCGAACGGCCATTGCTGGTCTGTCACCGAGCAGCCCGATGAGGCCACGGCGCTGATCCTGACGGAAGAGAGCTAGCCATGGAAGTCGACGTCATCTCCCTGTTTGAACCCGAATGCGGTGCGCGCGAGATCCAACTCGTCAGCGCCGTGCTGCAATCCGCCCGCTGGGGCGACGGCCCCATGGTCGAATCTTTCGAGCAGGCCTTCGCTGGCTGGGTCGGGCGCAAGCACGCCGTGGCCGTGGGCAGCGGCACGCTGGGCACCTGGATTGCGCTGCGGGCGCTGGGCATTGGTCCGGGGGATGAGGTGATCTGCACCTCGCACACCTGGCACCAGGTGGCGCAGGCCATCACGCTGGCGGGTGCCACACCGGTGTTCGCCGACATCAACTACTGGACGGGCAGCCTGAGCCCCGAAAAGGCCGCTCTCAAGATCACCCCGAAGACACGCGCCATGCTGGCCGGCAACACCAACGGCCACCCTGCCGCCTGGGAGCCGTTGCGCGCGCTGGCGCAAGCCCACGGCCTGGTGCTGATCGAGGACAGCACCGAGGCATTGGGCTCGCGCTACAAGGGCCAGACCGTGGGCACGCTTGGCGACGTGTCGGTGTTCGACTTCTCCGCTCCGTCGGCGCTGTGCACGGGTGAAGGCGGCATGCTGGTCACCGACGATGACGACCTGGTGCACGAGTTGCGTTACCTGCGCCAGCGCCGCCTGGCCGACCGCTCTTCCGTCTCCGTAGGCGCACGCGTGCCCTTGCAGGCGGGCATGAGCGAACTCACCGCTGCCTTGGGCTTGGCGCAACTGGCAGGGCTGGATGATCGGCTGGCCGCACGCAAACAGGTGGTGGCCTGGTACCACGACAACATGCAGAGCTTTGAGGGCGTCAAGCCGCCCTACATTGGCGAAGGCGTGGACGAGATCCACTGGATGCTCTACGTGGTGCATCTGGGCAAGCGCTTCTCGGGCAGTGCGCGTGCGCAGATGATTGACGACCTGCTGTCTTGCGGCATCGAGACCGCGCCTTACAGCCACCCCCTACACCAGCAGTTCTATTACATGCAGGCCGGTGATGCCATTGGCCAGCGCCGTGGTGTGCTGCTGGACACCGACCGCATCGGTGACCGCGCACTGGCGCTGCCCCTGCACACGCTGCTGGATGAGGGGCAGGTCCAGTACATCATCAAAACGCTGAAAGACACCGCGACCAACGTCGGTGCCGGTGCTGCCATTTACTAAGGAAGAACCATGACCGATTTGATTCAAGCCATTGCCCATCGTCTTGACACGGGCGCGGTCATTCCCTACCTGGGACCGGACATGCTGTCCCTGTGCGCGGAAGTCTCTGTGCCGGCCACGCCGCTGGCGCTGGCCGAGAGCATGACCAGCAAGGTCAGCGTGCCGCACAAGATCCGCAAGCGCTTGACCCAGGCTGCGCAGTTCATTGAGAACTTCAAGCACCGCAAATCGGTGGTGCACCTGATGAACGAGGCTTTTGCCAACTCTCCCGCACCCTCGCCTTTGCACCTGGCCCTGGCCAGCAGTAACGCCGGGCTGTGGGTGGACACCTGGTACGACGACACCTTGGCCGCCGCACTGGCGCAGGTGGGCCCAAAGGGCAGCTGGGCGCAGGTGCAAGGCCTGTCGCAATCCGAACATTTTGGCCACTGGACCGGTGACTACGCCGACGACGGCAGCCTGTTGCCCGAGCTGCCAAAAGACCTGGCACGTCTGCTCTACAAGCCCTGGGGCAGCCACAGCCCAGTCGGCAACTACCTGGTGTCCGACAGCGACTACGTGGAGGTGCTGACCGAGATCGACATCCAGACCCCGATACCCGCCGCCGTGCAGGCCTGGCGCACGGGGCGCAACTTCCTGTTCCTGGGTTGCCGTTTTGACGACCAGCTCACCCGCTGCTTTGCGCGCCAGATCATGAAGCGCTCCAGCGACCAGCACTGGGCCGTGCTGCCCGAGGAGCCGACCCGCATGGAGGCGCGCTTTCTGCAGGAACAGAACATCACCCGCATTGCGATGCCGCTGGCGGAGTTTGCGCAAAGCTTTACATCAGCCCTGCAAACCACGCAGGCGGCCGTTACAGCCTGACCACTCTTCCGAGTTTTCCGTTTTACCAACCACCCGTCGGGCCTGAGCCCGTTTTCACCATGACCACTCTGACCGTTCTCCCCTCTGGCAAATCCTACGACGTCGCTGCGGGCACCAGCCTGCTCAAGGCCCTGCAATCCGTGGGCGAAGCCATCCACAGCAAGTGCGGTGGCGAAGCCAAGTGCGACGCCTGCCACATCTTCGTGCCGGTGGGACGCAAGAGCCTGTCCAAGACCCAGCGGCAAGAGAACGAGAAGCTCGACGGCATCGTGGGCGTCAGCTCCAATTCGCGCTTGGCCTGCCAGGCCATCCTGGGTGAGGAAGCCGTTACCGTCGAACTGCTGAAATAAGCCCGTTCATGCCACACCGCGATCCACAGAGCGTTCGCCGCCGCAATGGGCACTGACGTGGCCGGGGCTGTCCCACTGTCAGCGGCGCACGTGATCGATGTTGCCATCGTCGGCGCCGGCCTGTGCGGGCTGGCGCTGGCGCGCACATTGACCGGGCGTGGCCTGCAGGTGCAGGTGATGGAGGCACGTGATCGCCTGGGCGGCCGCGTGCTCACAGCGCACTGTCAGGCCACCGGCCAGGCGCTGGACCTGGGCCCCACCTGGCTCTGGAGCGAAACCGAGCCGCGCATCACCGCGCTGTTGGCCGAGCTGGGTCTCGCCAGTCAGGCCCAACATGACCCCGGTGATGCGCTGTGGCTCACCGACCCCAACCGCGAACCCGAGCGCCGCCTGGAGCGCGGCGGCGTGCACGTCGGTGCGCGCCGCATCACCGGCGGCGCGGCCCGGCTGGTGGAGGCGCTGGCGGCAGCGCTGCCCCCCGGCTGCATACGCCTGGGGGCGGCGGTCACCGGGCTGCGCGACCGCGGTGCCTTCATCGACGTGCTGTCAGAGGCGGGCCACCCCGTGCGTGCACGCCAGGTGGTGCTGGCATTGCCCCCGCGCCTGGTGCTGGAGCGCATGCAGTGCGACCCCGCGCTGCCCGACGCCGTGCTGAATGCGATGGCCGCCACGCCAACCTGGATGGCGGCACAGGCCAAGTCGGTCACCACGTTTGCGAATCCGTTTTGGCATGCGGCGGGCCACTCCGGAAACGCGTTTGTGCGCCACCCCCAGGCGGTGCTGGGCGAGGTCTTCGACGCCAGCGCATCGGAGCACGGTGGCGCCCTGGGTGGCTTTGTCGCCCTGAACGCAGCACAGCGCGAAAACTTCCGGCGCGGCCTGCCGCTGCTGATCGCCAGCCAGCTGGCCCAACTCTTCGGCCCCCAGGCGCAGGATGGAACGCCCTTCCTGCAGGACTGGTCCACCGAACCCTGGACCTGCAGCGCGCTGGACCGCGCCAACCCACCGGAGCCACCGCAGAATGACCCCCTGCTGCGCCAACCGCTGTGGGCGGGTCGTGTGTTCCTGGGTGGCAGCGAGGTAGCGGCCCATGGCGCGGGCCATTTGGAAGGGGCGTTGGAATCGGCCGACCGCATTGCCCACGCCGTGTGCCGCCCGAATGCCAAGGTCCGCACCGCCGCACAGCAGGCTGCCCTCCAGGCGCAAACCGCAGCAGACGACACCCGCCCAACCCGCGCCACAGCCATTGGAACGTTTTCCGCCAGCGTGCTGACGCAGCGGGGCATGGCACCCGAGCGCTACCGCCTGCACCTCACCCGCCTGCTGTCCGGCCAACAGTCCGAACAGCTCACACAGCGCGCACTGCTGGCCACAGCCGATCAGGTCTACAGCGAGACCCTGGCATGCCTGGACGTACTACTGCCCGCACTGGACACCGCCAGCGCCGACGTGATCCATGGCCGCCACGCTTTGACCGCCGCACTGCTCGCACCATTTGACGGCTGGAACAAGGGCCTGCTGGACGCGGCGCTGAGCTTTAACGGCACGTCCTGTGCGCTGTCGAACTTCCCGCAGGAGCACCGCCCCGACGGCGAGATGCTGCGCGCTATCACGCTGGATCTGGCAGCCGCCTGGCGCGAATTTGTGCTGGAACTCAACACGCGCTTGCTGACGGCCGCCGCCAGTGCGGTGACCGTTTGAGTGGCAGGGCGCCGTGACCAAGTCGCAACCCCTTTCAAACATTCCAACCATCCCCGACCAGCATGCTGGTCTTACCGGAGTCCCATCATGTCTCGCCCCGAACGCAGTGTTTTTGTTTGCTCTCAGCAGCGCCCAGCCGGCCATCCTCGCGGCTGCTGCGCGGCGCAAGGCAGTCAGGCGGTACTGCAAGCTTTCTGGAAAGAATTGCAAACGCGCAACGCCTATGAAAAAGTCGCTGTCACCTACTCGGGTTGCCTGGGCCCGTGCGATGGCGGCGTAAACGTGGTGGTCTTCCCGGACAGCGTACTCTACAGCCGGGTCACGGTTGACGACGTGCCGGAAATCTTTGAAAAGCACCTGATGGGTGGCGAGGTCGTGGCACGCCTGGCGGCGTCTGCGGCAACCTGGTGAACGTAAGCAACGGCCTCAGGTAAAACAGGCCTGCAGGTCCAGCGTGCCTTGCTGCCCAATAGCCGACGCATGCTGTGCCAGCCAATCGCCGCCCCGCAAGCGCCCCTGCTCGCGCAGCAGCTCCAGAAACGGCCCGTGGGCCAGCAGCTTGGTGTCACTGCGCTCCAGGTTGACCAGGCCACTGGAGTCAACCATGTGAAAGCGCATGGCGTGCAGCCTGCGCTCCAGGCGACCCCAGCGGATGAAGGGGCGCTCGGCGAATGCCGTGGCCTGCGCAAACATGCGCATCTCGCGCATGAAGTGGGCGCTGAAGCCCAGCTCGGCAATGCGTGTCTCGATGTCCTGCACGGTGCGCGGCGTGCCTGCGCGTTTGAGCGGGCTCAGCAGCACCAGCATCACATCGCGCGATTCACAGTCGTAAAACAGCGGAAACACCGCCGGGTTGGCGCTATAGCCGCCGTCCCAATACGACTCGCCTTCAATCTCGACCGTGTGGTGGATCTTGGGCAAACAGCTTGAAGCCAGCAGCATGTCCACCGTGAGTTCCGTCTCGCGAAAGACCCGTAGCGTGCCGGTGTTGGCCTGCGTCGCCCCGACGAACAGCTTGAAGGGGCTGCGCTGGCGCAGGCCCGCAAAATCGATCTGGCGCACCAGCATGTCGCGCAGCGGATTCAACTCGAAAGGGTTGAGCTGCGCCGGAGAAAAATAACCGGCCCACTGGGCCATCAGCTTGGTGGCGGGAGACAGGTTGACCGCATCGTCATCCCCACGTGTCATGGGGGCCCACGGCATCTGGCGCCCAACTTCGGTCCAGAACTCCGCCAACGCCTGGCCGGCGCCCGGGCGCCCGCCCTTCATCCAGCCGTCGGCGAACACCACGGCGTTCATGGCGCCCGCGCTGCTGCCGCTCAAACCCTCAAACTCCAGCTCTGGCTGCTGCAGCAGTGCATCCAGCACACCCCAGGTGAAAGCCCCGTGTGCGCCACCACCCTGCAGGGCCAGATTGAGTCTGAGCGGTCGTGGACGCAGCAGGCGCGTGAACTGCGCCCAGCCCGAGGCCATGGACGGGAGGGTGTCGCCAGTCGTTGCCAAACGGTCGCTCATGGGCACGCTTTCTCGGCGCGAGAGGCGCCCTGTAGCTGCAGTATGGCGGCTGTGCAAGACAAAACGGTTAGCTGGGGGATTTAGCCCACCCGAGCTCAGCCTGGTATCGCCCGACGGCCCGCACGGATGAAACTGGATTTTGTAAATCTGCTACACATTCAGGAGCGAATAGTCCATATTCCACGAGGGCTACAGGCAGCAGACATGGTATTTGCGCCGTGTGTGGATCCATCCGATGAGGGGGCACGGCTAAACTCGTTGATCTCTCATTGTTGCGCTGAAGAGAGGAACTGCCCATGAAAGCCATTTTCCAAAGTGCCTACGGCGAACCATCGCTTGTATTGTCACTACGCGAAGTCGCCAAGCCGGTACCGAACCGCGGGGAAGTGCTGGTGCGTGTGCACGCCGCATCGGTCCACGCCGACGTGTGGCATGTGATCAGAGGGTGGCCCTATGTGCTGCGCACCATGGGGGGCGGGTTCTCCCGACCCAAGAACCCGATTCCCGGCACCGATATGGCGGGTGTGGTCGAGACAGTGGGTGATGCGGTGACCCGGTTCCAGGTGGGTGATGCCGTGTTTGGCGAATGCGCCAAGGGCTTCCAGTGGGCCAACGGCGGTGCCTTTGCAGAGTATGTGGCGGTGTCGCAAGACGCGCTGGCACCCAAGCCCGACAACGTCACTTTTGAGCAGGCCGCCAGCGTGCCGACATCCGGCCTGATTGCCTGGCACAACCTCATGGGCCAGCGGCCTTGGCGCGCCGGCCAGCATGTACTCATCAACGGTGCGGGCGGTGGCGTGGGGGCTATTGCCCTGCAGCTGGCCAAGGCCCATGGTGCTACGGTAACGGCGGTAGAACACACCCGCAAGCTCGCAACCGTGCGGGCGCTGGGGGCAGACCATGTGCTGGACTACACGCGTGACGACCCAACACGGGGCAGCGCCCGCTACGACCTCATTCTGGATGTGGCGTCCAACCTCAAGCTCAGTGACTGCGACCGCGTTCTCCATCCCGACGGCATCTACGTCTTGATTGGCCACGACCACTACGGTGCGTCTGGCTCCAACTGCTTCGGCAGCGGCATTCCGGCCTTTTTGAAGCTGGCGCTGCGCACCGCCTTTAACCCGCACCTGGTAAAACCCAACATGACCGCACCCAACAAGCAGGTGGGCATGGCACTGTTTGCCGACCTCATGGCCAGGGGCCAGTTGACGCCGATGGTGGACCGTGTATTCCCATTGGCCCAGGCAGCCGATGCCCTGACATACCTGCAGTCCGGCCAGGCCCTTGGACGTATCGTTGTGGCGCCTTAGTGCCTGACCCTGTCAGCGGGCCTCAGCGTGGGCTATTCGTGGGCACAGGCACCACTTCGGGTGGATCATCTGACCCATGCACGACGCGCATCACAACCGTGCTGTGCGGTGCAAGGCCAAAGGTACGGATGTTCTTGCGCAGGGCACCCGGGTCCAGCTCATTCCAGATCAGGCCGCAGTCCAGACAGGCATGGGAATACTCGTTGTTGATGAAGACAGGCTTGCCCAGAATCGCTTTGAAGAACCCTCGCAGCGGGTAGAACCGCGCCGACTCCCCGAGTGATCCGCGCACCACCTGCTTGCTGCTGCAGCGCAAGCAGTACATGCCACGAACGGTTTTATCCATACCAAGCCCCCACCAGATGTTGCGATTACCCGAGGCACTCAGTGTATCGGCGTGAACGGATCGCGCTGCTGGGTCGATGCCCCACCAGTATGCAGTTGCAGCCCCGGCGTCGCCTGCCAACGCCCGGCCTTATCCACCACCAGCACATCCACCTGCCACTGCGCGGCCAGGCGCAGCGCGCCGTGGAAGCCGGCCACGAACATGACCTTGGTCAGCGCATCGGCCAGCGCGCAGCTGGGCGCAGCCACGGTGACCCCGGCCAGTTCGGTTGGCGAGTAGCCTGTACGAGGGTCGAAGATGTGGTGATGCCGCCGGTCCGCACTGAAGCTGCATGCGTTGTCGGCCGAGGTGGCGATGCTGCGCCCGCCCAGGGCCACGCGGGTCATGAAGGCCTGCTCCAGGCGCGGATCAGCAATGCCCAGCATCCAGTCGCGCTGCGCATCGGGGCGCCCCAGCGACGTCCACTCCCCGGCGTTGACCAGTGCCTGGCGAATACCGTGGGCCTGCAGTTGCGAGCGCACCAGATCCGCAGCGAAGCCCTGGGCGATGCCGTTGAGCGTGACCCCCATGCCGGGGCGGCGCAGGCGGATCGCGGCGTTGGAAACTTCCAGCCCTTGCCAGCCGACGGCGGAGCGTGCCACCGCCACGTCCGAGGCTGACGGCAAAGCGCCTTGGCGTTGGGCTGCCTCAAAGCGCTCCCACAAGGGTTGCACGGTCACATCGAAGGCGCCGCCGCTGCGCGCCGAGACGCTTTGCGCCAACTGAAAGATGCGGACCAGATCGGGATGCGGTGAACGCAAGACGCCGTCCCGGTTCAGGCGGCAGATGGCGCTGTCCGGATTGAACAGGCTCATGTGCGCCTCCACATGGCGGATGATGTCCACCGCCGCGTCCAGTGCCCGCTCGGCCTGCGCGGGGTCGGCGTGGGCCACGCGGAACGACAGCACGGTGCCGAGTGCTGTCAACGTGCGGTCATGCCATGGCGGATCGGTGCTGTCGCGGTGCGGCGCAAGGGACGCATGCGCGGCGGCCAGCCATCCCAAGCCCCCCGGTGTGCCCACCGCGCCCAGGCCCAGACTGGTTTGCAGGAACACACGGCGCTTCATCCTGCCTCTCCTTGCGCCGGTGTGCGGGCCGCCGGTGCCGGCACGATAGGAAAGACAAGCGGGCGATTCGACTTACGACCTTGGGCAATCAATGGCACGCACAGCTGGTCGCTCTGGTAGATGGCGACACAGTCCAGACACTGAAAGCACTCGTCGTAGTCAATCGCCCCTTTCTTATTGATGGCCTGGTAGGCGCAGTCGTTGCGGCATCGCTGGCACGGTTGCCCGCATTCGGCGCGCCGTGGCAGCCAGGCGAAACGGCGCAGGCGGCCCAGCAGGGCCATGCCGGCACCCAGCGGGCACAGGTAGCGGCAGTAGCTCTTGTAGACAAATGCACTGAGCAGCACCAGCGCCGCCGCCCACACCACATACGGCCAGGCCCGGTCAAACACCAGGGTGATGCTGGTCTTGAAGGGTTCGACTTCCACCAGTCTGTCGGTCCAGGCCACGGAGAAACAGGCGACGATCAGAATGCCGGCCAGTACGGCGTACTTGATCCATTTGAGCCGCGCATCCAGCCGTTCGGAAACCTGCACCGGACGAACACCCAGACGCCAGGCCAGCTTGCTCACCAACTCCTGCAGTGCGCCAAACGGACAGAGCCAACCGCAGAACGTGCCACGCCCCCAGAGGAAGAAAGTGACGACGACAAAGGCCCACAACAACACTGTCATCGGGTCATACAGAAAGAAGCCCACACTGCGCCCGGCCAACGCCGCCTGCAGCAGCGCCGTGAGGTTCACGATGGACAACTGGCCTTGCGCGTACCAGCCGATGAAGCCCAGCGTGAACAGCAGATAGGCGGTGCGGAAATACGCCAGACTACGGGTGCTGTGCGTCAGCCAGAGCTGCTTGCGCAAGGCCACCGTCAACACCGCGAGCCCCAGGATCAGCACCACCAGTTCCCACAGACGCGCGCTCCAGATCGCGTGCCAGGTCTTGTTGTCGGAACTTGCCGCAACGAAATAGCTGTCGGGTAAGGCGGTGCCAAAGGCAAAGGTTTTGCGCACGCGTTCCGGGTACATCACACCCTTGCTGCGCGTCACGTGCAGCTCAAAATCCAGCGGCTGAGCCGGGTCCAGCCCCGACGGCGCGATGACGCGAAACGCCCGCCACTGCGCGGCTTGCAACGCGCTCGGCAGCTTCAGGCGGGTGTCGAGATCCAGGTCGCGGATCTCCAGCGGCAGGCTCTGTTGGTGCAACGTAATGCGGTCGGGGACTGCGCCGCGGACAAAGTCGTCGCCCAGCATGGAATAGCGCCCGGTACTGAGCACCAGCAGCGCATGCTCGCCGGGCTCCAGGCGCCGCTGCAGATAGGCCCAGCCGTCCGCCGTCATCAGGTTGCGGCCAACCGAGGGCACGTTCAGGTAGGCTACATAGAGGTCGATGAAACCATCGTCCGGCGCGCGCCGGGCTTCTGCATCCAGGCCTTCCCCTACGGTGCCAACAAAGGCCTGCTCAATATCTCGGTTCCTGAAGGACTTTTTGGTGATGAGTCCGGCCTTGACCAGCGCGTCCCAATCCATGGGCGCAAACACATCCGTTTTAATGCGCGCCACCAGATCGGGGTCGCGGCCTTCGGCAAAGCCCAGTTTGGCCCGAGCCACCTTGAGCGCCGACGCCAGCAGGCTCTGGTTGAGAATACGCACCGAGGCCGTGGCCTTGGCCACACCATCGATATAGACATTGGCGCTGCCGGCCTTGTTGGCGCTATTCAGGTTGGAGCCCATCTTGATGTTCTGCACCAGCGACAGGCCCTTGTACTGGTCCACAAAGCGCAGCATGGGCCCTTCGCCCAGGCCGTCCAGAAACACCGGCTCGTGCTGCGACAGCACCCGCACATCCATGAACTCGCCTTTGGCACTGAGCAGCACCAGAAGATTGAAGGGTGTGCCGGCAAAGCCGGGAATGGGTGCCAGATCGATGGACTCGAAGGCATAGGCGATGACGGGCGTGGCGGTGGCGTCCTGCTTCAGGATGGGCCAGACCGGGACGCCCTGCTCTTTCTCGCCCACGATCAGCGGTGCGGGAAAGGCCTGCACCATGGACGCGCGCGTCATCACGCCCGCGTGGACGGGCGCGCAAACCAGCAGGGCCGCCAGCCACAGCGCAATGGTCCAGAACAAGCCGGACGCCCCCCGATCCGGTACTGGCGGCAAGGCGCGCACTGGCTAGTGGTTCAGAATCCAGAACACCAGCTGGCGGGCGTCGCCTTCGGAGATGGCCACCGCGTTGGGCGGCATGGCAATGCCGGCGGCCTTGTTCTTCCAGTGGCTGGCATAAGGGTTGGAGCCTTCCAGCACGATGCGGGTCAGAAAGTCGGCGGCGCCGGGCTTGTCCTTGTATTGCAGGGCGACGTCTTCCCAGGCCGGGCCTACAGGTTTGGCGCCATTCTTGAGGTCCTTGTGCTTGAGGCTGTGGCAGGTGAAGCAGCCGGCCGCATTGGCCATCTTGACGGCTTTGTCGTCACTGACCGTGTCGGCATTCGCAGCAACGGAAGTGAGCATGAGCATGCCGGTCAAGCCAGCCAGTAGGGTGCGTTGAAACATGGTGAGAACTCTCCAGGGATAAAGAAACTTTTACAAAGGCAAGACCAGGCGCAGCCCCAGCGTCCAGTTTCTGCCGGGTGCCGGTTCATAAAACTGTGACGAGGCCTGGTTGACGATGACCGAGCCCACGTAGCGCTGGTCCGTCAGGTTGTCGATGCGGGCATAGGTGGTCAGGCTGCCGGACCCAACAGACCAGCCATGGCTGGCCTTCAGGTTGAAGGTGGCATAGCCGTCGGCCGATGCCGTGTTGACGTCGTTGGCAAACAGCCGACCAGCCTGCGTGAACTCAATGCCCGCCTGGCTGCCCAGCGCGGAGGTCTTTCTGCCGTTGTCCAATTTTTGGCTGCTCCACAGCACTTCCGAGAACACAAAGCTCTGCGGTATGCCCGGGATCTTGTTGCCCGACGCCACGGTGTTGGCGCCGCTGGTGAAGGTTTGGGAAAAGCGTGCATTCACCATGGATGCGGCCAGCGTGGCGCGGACATGGGGCGTCAGCAGTGTGTTGCCGGACAGCTCCCAACCGGTGCGCGTCGTGCCCGGCGCGTTCTTGAAGGTGGAGTTGCCACCGGTGCTGCTGGCCACGACGATCTCGTCGGTGGAATCAATCTGGAACACCGCGAAATCCAGCCGCGACCGCGGGCTTGGTGCCCACTTCGCTCCGGCCTCGTAGTGCTGGCTGCTCGACGCATTGACGGATGTGTTGAAGGCCGGCACGCCGGCGCCACGGTAGGCCACTTCGACCAGCGTCGGGCTCTCGAAACCCTTGCCATAATTGGCATACAGGTTGACGCTGTCACTGGCGTGGTAGGTCAGGCCCAGCACCGGGCTGGCCGCGTCAAAACGGGTTGCGCCGGAGCCATTGCCGTCGCTGAGGAAATGGTCGTCGCTGGAAAACCGAACGGTGCTGTAGCGCAGGCCGCCCACCACGGACACATGGTCTGACACCCGCGCGGTCGCCTGCGCAAAGAAGTCGCTGTTCTCGGCCTGGTTGTCCTCGTTGCGGGTGGTGCTGGTCTTGACGCCGACTGCGGCGGCGCCGCCCTTGCGCGTCTCCCGTGAGCGGTCAAACTCGTAGCCCGCAACCCAGGTCAGGGGTGTTGCGCCCAGCCGGGTTTGTGCGTTGTACTGCAGGCCCGCGCCGTAGTAGGCCCGGTTCAGGCCCACCCACGCACCCGTGGGCGTCGCTGGCGGTATGCCGGCCTGGTATTGCACGTTGTCGCGGGTGCCGTAATAGGCCCTTGCCGACACAAAGCGATCCGCGTCAATGGTGTGGACCAGGGCACTGCCGATTTGGTTCTGGCGCACTTCCTTGCGCACGCCACGGCTGACCGCATTGGTGCCCGCCTGCTCGGGGTTGGCCGCCATCTGCGCGGCGGTGAGTCCCAGCGGGTCCAGCGCCAGCGGCATGTCAAACTGGTTGACCACTACGTTCACATGGGTGCGCTCCTGGACATCGAAACTCAATTTGCCATTGAACTGCTTGCGCTCGGTCTTGCTGTTGGCGCGGTAGCCATCCGTACTGAACGTGCTGTAGTCGGCCACCAGGCCGTAGCCATTGATGCGGCCCGCGTATTGCACATCGGCGCGGTGCATGCCATTGGCGCCAACGTAATACTGGGCGCCAAATTCCGGCCGCTCAGGTGCTTCACGCGTGAAGGCCTGGATCACACCACCCGCAGAGTTGCCATACATCTGCGCCAGCGGGCCGCGCAACACTTCAATGCGATCGGTGGACGTCAAGCTGATGGAAGAGCCCTGGCCCTGTCCATCCGGCGTGGTGGCGGGAATGCCGTCAATCAGCAGACGAATACCGCGGATGCCAAAGGCCGAACGCGCCCCGAATCCGCGTATGGACACCTGCAGGTCCTGCGCATAGTTTTGCCGGTTCAATATCGTCAGGCCCGGCACCCGGTTCAGCGACTCCGACAGATTGACCTGGAGACCGGCGTTCTCTATCGTCGCCCGGTCCACCAGCTGGATCGCAGCCGGTGCGTCAAAGCTGCGCTGGCCGGTCCGTGAGGCCGTCACCACCACCTCGTCCAGCGTCTGTGCGCCCACCCAGGAATGGCAGGCGGATGCCACGGCCAGTGCCAACGTCGTCCTCAGGAACACAAGGCCTTGTTCCATCTTTTTGTTTGAGAGTTGCATATCTTTTTCTCTATCGATTGCCGGTTCGGCAAAACAATTGCTCGGGATTTCTTTACCACCGGTGTTAACGCAATATCTGAGCCAAGGGAAATGCCGCGTGTGCAATCGCTGATGTGCTGGCGCGCAGCAGGCCTGGATGGGGTTCAGTGGCACGCCTTGGAACACTCGCTTCGTCACATGCGGTGTTCACGGCCCATGGCCTCGCTGTCACGTTGTTCAGGTTTGACACAGCGTGCAGGGTTAACGCGAACCGTACAAACCCGCAGCAAGCGCGCCGGGCAGGCGTTCGCACGTGCGTGGACCCCTCAATGCTTGCAAACGCGGCCTGCAAACAGCGTGGGCACGTTCTTTGCGGAAGACAGCCTCGGAGTTTCAAATTCCGTCAACCCGTTTCCACTTTTAGAACCAGGAGATATTCATGCGCATGAAATTATTGGCCACCCTGATGGCCTGTGGCTTTGCAACGGGGACGGTGCAAGCCGTCGTCACGCAGAAGATGATCGACAACGATGCCACCGACACCAAGGAAGTCCTTTCCTGGGGTATGGGCGGCCAGGGTCAACGCTTTTCTCCACTCAAGCAGGTCAACACCCAGAGCGTCAAACGCCTGGTGCCCGCATGGAGCTTCTCGTTTGGTGGCGAGAAGCAGCGTGGCCAGGAATCACAGCCCGTGATCCACAACGGCAAGATGTTTGTGACCGGTTCCTACTCCCGCATCTTTGCGCTGGACATCAAGACCGGCGCCAAGCTCTGGAAGTATGAGCACCGCCTGCCCGAAGGCATCATGCCCTGCTGCGACGTGATCAACCGCGGCGCGGCGCTGTTCGACAACCTGGTCATCTTCATGACGCTGGACGCACAGATCGTGGCACTGGACCAGGCCACCGGCGAAGTCGTCTGGAAGGAAAAGATAGAGGACTACGCGTCTGGCGCCTCCGCATCGGCAGCACCGCTGGTTGCCGGTGGCCTGCTGCTGACCGGCATCTCGGGTGGCGAGTTTGGCGTGGTCGGCCGTGTCGAGGCGCGCGACCCCAAGACCGGCCAACTGGTGTGGACGCGTCCCACCGTCGAAGGCCATATGGGATACAAATATGACAAGGATGGCAACAAGACAGAAAACGGAATTTCCGGCAGCCTGAACAAATCCTGGACCGGCGACCTCTGGAAGACCGGCGGCGCCACCACCTGGCTGGGCGGCACGTACGACAGCAAAACCGGCCTGGCCTATTTCGGCACCGGCAACCCGGCCCCGTGGAACAGCCATCTGCGCAAGGGCGACAACCTGTTCTCCTGTTCCACCGTCGCGCTGGACATCAAGACCGGCCAGATCAAGTGGCACTACCAGAACACGCCCAACGACGGCTGGGACTACGATGGTGTCAATGAGTTCGTGACCTTCGACATGGACGGCAAACGCGTGGGCGGCAAGGCCGACCGCAACGGCTTCTTCTACGTCAACGACGCGACCACTGGCGAACTGCTCAATGCGTTTCCGTTTGTCAAGAAAATCACCTGGGCCAGCAGCATTGACCTGAAGACCGGGCGCCCGAACTACGTGGCCGAAAACCGCCCCGGCAACCCCACCGACAGCGCCGACCACAGCAAGGGCAAATCGGTGTACTCGGCCCCGAGTTTCCTGGGTGGCAAGAACCAGATGCCCATGGCATACAGCCCGGCCACCAAGCTGTTCTATGTGCCATCCAATGAATGGGGCATGGACATCTGGAACGAGCCCGTCGCCTACAAAAAGGGCGCGGCCTACATGGGCGCTGGCTTCACCATCAAGGTCCCTGGCGATGGCCCCATAGGCGCGCTGCGTGCCGTTAACCCCAAGACCGGCAAGATCGTATGGGAAGTTCCCAACAATGCACCGCTGTGGGGTGGCGTGTTGACCACTGCCGGCAACCTGGTGTTCTGGGGTACGCCCGAGGGCTTCCTGAAGGCCGCTGATGCGACCACCGGTAAGGTGGTGTGGGAATTCCAGACCGGCTCCGGCGTGGTGGCGCCCCCGGTGACGTACGATATCGATGGCGAACAGTATGTGGCCGTGGTGTCCGGCTGGGGCGGCGCCGTGCCACTCTGGGGTGGTGATGTCGCCAAGAAGGTCAGCTTCCTGGAACAGGGCGGCTCGGTCTGGGTGTTCAAGCTCCTGAAGTAAGGGCCAAGCGATCCACGGATCGCTTCTCGGCCGCAAACGTGTCGCGCATCAAACGCCCATAGTCCTGCGGTCCGAGGTACAGCAACTCCTGGTCGTACTTGGCGATCTCGTCACGGTGGCTGGGTTCCTGCATGGCGGCCTTGAAGGCGTCGTGCAGGGTCTGCACCACGGCGGGTGAGAGTCCGCTCGGCCCCACCAGGCCGTAGGGTGACAAGGCGACCACGCCCAGCCCCAGCTCCTTCATGGTGGGCACATCGGGCCAGCGTTTGCTGCGGCCTTCGCCAAAGGTTGCCAGCAGGCGCAGCTTGCCCGATGCCACATAGGGCGCGAAGCCCGTCGAGTTGACACCCACCATCAATTGCTCAGCGGCCACCGCCAGCATTTGTTCCGCAGTGCCTTTGTAGGGCACATGCACGTAGCGCAGGCCCTGGCTCTCCATCAGTGCTTCCATGGCGGTATGTGGCGTGGTGCCTACCCCATTGGAGCCAACCGTGAGTTCACCCGGATGTTCGCGGGCCCAGCGCAACAGGTCGGCCACGGAACGAAACGGGCTGGCCGCGGGCACCACGATGCCAAAGGTGTAGCCCGAAATTTGAAGAATGGGCGTGGTGTCACGGATCGGGTCCCACAGCACTTTTTGCGTGTGGGCAATCCGGAACACGGGCTGCGGCAACTGGGCAATGGTGTAGCCATCGGGCTTGGCCATCTGCAGCAGCGGCATGGCCATAGTCCCACCGGCACCGGGACGGTTTTCTACGATCAGAGGCTGCTTCAACCGCCGGGAAGCCTGCTCCGCCAGGATGCGCATCGAGATGTCGGTGGAGCCCCCTGCAGGCCAGGGCACGAGCAACGTGATGGGGCGCTGCGGATACGCGGGCTCCTCAGTCTTGGCAACCGGGGATGCGCTACTGGCTCCCAGGCCCAGCATGCCTGCCAACGTGACCAGGCACTGGCGCCGATTGGGTGATTTCATGACTTTCAACTTCCTGCCCCACCGGGGCCGCGCTTGGTCAGGGCGCCAAAGCCGCGCTGGGGGTCGTAGCCCCAGCAGGCCAGGCTAAAGCACAGCAGCAGGGTGGCCAGCACAACCCAGGGCGCGCTGCCGGGGTCCTTGCCGTACACCGCAAAGCGCATCCATTCAATGGCCAGGCTGAACGGATTCACGCGTGCCAGCTGGTAGACCCACTCGGCCCCCGACTCCTGCAATTTCCACAGCGGGTACAACGCGGTGGAGATGAAGTACATGGGGAAAATCACAAAGTTCATGGTGCCGGCAAAGTTCTCCAGCTGGCGGATGTGCACACTCAGCAGCAGGCCAATCGAGCCCAGCATCAAGGCTCCGCAGACCAGCGCCAACAGAAAGTGCGGCAACTGCGTGCCCAAGAGCGGCAACTGCGTGCCCAACAGGGCCGCAACCACCAGGAAGGCCAGCACCTGGATCAGCGACAGCACGGTCGTCGCAATGAGCTTGCAGGCCAGCACCCACCAGCGCGGCAGCGGCGCCGTCAGCAGCAGCCGCATCAGCCCCATCTCGCGGTCGTAGACCATGGCCAGCGAGGACTGCATGCCATTGAACAGCAGCACCATGCCGACCAGGCCGGGGGCGATGTACTCGTCGTAGGTGATATAGGTGTCATAGGGCTCGACCACGGCCACACCAAAGACGTTGCGAAAACCCGCAGCAAAAACAACCAGCCACAACAGGGGCCGCACCAGGGCCGACAGCAGGCGGCCATACTGGCGCGAAAACTTGAACAGCTCGCGCCCGACGATGGCCTGCAGCGCGAGCAAGGCGTGCCGCCAACCGGTGAGCGCGCCCTCCCGTAGCCGGTAGACAGTGGGCAGTGGTGTCATAGTCGATTGGGGCAACGTTTTTCGTTGCGATCCACCCCCAGCGTGTCCAGCACGTTGTGCGGGTGCAAAACGCCCTCCACCGGCGCGACGCCGACCACGCCCTGGCCATCGGTCAGCAGCAGGGTCTGCTGCAACTGGCCGTCCCAGGGTCGGAATTGCAGGGACACGCCCTTGGAGCCATCCAGGGCCAACCGGTTCAGGGCCACCAGCAGCTCGCCCGGGCCTGCCTTGGCCAGGCCGCTGGCTGCCTGGCTGATGGCCTTGCCCGCCATCCAGCTGGCCCAGTCCTGCTGGGTCATGGGGCGTTGGTAGGCCTTTGTGAAACGGCGCGACACCTGCGGCGCGCCATAGCGCTCGTATTGGGCATGCCAGGCCAATGGCACCAGGCCGGCGTCCCCCACCACGGGCCTGGCGGCCTGGATGTTGTACGGCAAGCTGCGCGCAAACTCGCCGTCGGAATCAACCACCCAGACCGCGTCGTAGGTGACACCACTGGTCAGTAGCAGGGGATTGGCCAGGTCCCGCTCACGTGGGTCGGCCGACAATTTGAACAGCCGCTGTTCCACCAGCTTGAGCCCATACCGGCGCAGGCTGGTCTGCGCGGTGGCCCCCCGAACGCGGTCTTGCTCGGTGGGGCCGGTCAACAGCAGCACCTGCATCCATTTGCGCGACACCAGGGCCTGGGCCAGTGCGTCGGCGCGCATGCGGTCGCTGGGCAGGGTGTGCAACAGGTTGCGCTGGCATTGGGCCTCGCGCAGGGTGTCCACTTCCGAGCCGACATTGATGACCGGCAACTTGACCGCCGCCGACACGGCCGCCACCCAGGCCGCTGGCAGGTTGACCACCAGAGCCTGCTGACCGGCCTTCTCGGCCTGCTGCGCGGCCGCGCGGGCGGCTTCCAGGCTGGAGACGCTGTGGGCCTTCCAGCTGATCTGGGTCTTGGCGGCGTCCAGCTCGAAACGGACGTCGGCCAGCGCCTGGCTCCAGCCCTCAGCAGCCGGGCCACCCGCATGGCCCAGGTAGGCGCGCTCCAACCTCTGCTTGGTCTGTTCGGGCGCGTCCTGGTCTTCCAGCAGCGTCACGCTCCAGTTGGCGGTGTGCGCGGTGGCACAGGCCAGAGCCAGCGCCCCGGCGCACAACAGGCGGTGCGCAGACTGATTCAGGCTGGCAGACATGGACTGGAACATGGGCGCCTCAATCGGTCAGCACTACGGTGTGCGGCACCCGCCCCACCGGCAGGCTGACCAGGGCCTTGGCCCGCACGGTATCCACCACCGTCATGTCATCGGACAGCCCGTTGACCACATACAGCCGGGTCTCGTCGGCATTCAAGGCCAGACTCCAGGGGCGTTTGCCCACCAGCACCTGGTCCGTCACCTGGCGGCTCGCCACATCGACAAAGGCAATATGGTTGGCGCGGCCCATGGTCACATAGGCCCGCTTGCCATCGCGCGTCATGACCAGACCTATGGGCGTGATGTCGCTGGCACGGGCGCCCTTGAGTTGCAGGGGGATGGTAGCGAGCACGCTGTAGTCCTTGAGCGAGACCACGCTGACGCTGGCGCCCAGCTCGTTGGTGACCCACAGCTCCTGGGCATCGGGCGTGACGGCAAAGCGGCGCGGACGTTTACCCACCGCAATGTTCTTGCGTACCGTCTTGCTGGCGACGTCCACCACATGAACCATGTTGGCGACCTCGGAGGTCACAAACACGGTCTTCCCATCGGGCGATACCTTGACACCCTCGGGCTCCGCGCCCACCTTGACCTGGCCAGTGGGCTTGCCATTCATGGCATCGACAAAGCTCAGTTCGGCGTCGTCTTCGTTCGATACAAAAATGGTCTTGCCGTCGGCGGACAGGTCAAACATCTCCGGGTTGTCACCCAGGGGGATGCGCCGCACGGACTTGCGCGTGGCGACGTCCATCACATCGGCGGCGTTGGAGTCACTGCAGGCCACCAGCAGTTGCTTGCGGTCCGCACTGAGCTGCATGTGGCGTGGCCGCTTGCAGGTCGGCACGGTGGCGGTAACCTTGCCCTGGGCCAGGTCCACCAGGGTGATGGCGTTGTTCTTCTCGCTGGAAATCCACGCCAAGTTTTGCGCAGCGACCGCAGTGGTGGCCAGCATACAGGCCAGCAGCAACACGGCGCGCACGCCAGGGGAAGCAAGGGAATTTGCAATCATGAAATTTCCAGAACGTGTGAGGAGTGGGTCATGGCAATAAAGCCCTGCTCCAGGGTCTCGCCCCCGAGCTGAAGCCGAACTTCCGCAGGCGAACCGTTGGCCACCACGGTGCCGCGCTGCAGCACCACCACGCGGTCCGCCTGCTCCGCTTCGTCTACCAGGTGCGTGGCCCACAAGACCATGCACTGGTGATCGCGCACCTGGGCTTTGACCGCTTGCAACAGGTCGCGGCGCGACTTGGGGTCGAGCCCGACCGTGGGTTCGTCCATCAGGATGAGGTCCGGACAGTGCAACAGCGCCCGCGCCAGTTCAACCTTGCGGCGGTTGCCCCCGGACAACTCCCGCACGGGCCGCCCCCACGCGTCTGGCAGGCCAAACTGCTCCAGCAGCGCCTGAGCCCGACCCAGCCACGCCGGCTCGCGCAGGCCATGCAATGCGGCGTGGAACACCAGGTTGCGCAGCACCGACAGGTCCAGGTCCAGTGCCTGCTGCTGAAACACCGCGCCCAGGCGGGCCAGCACCTTTTGCGGCTGGCGCTGCAGGGACACGCCAAACAACTCCACGTCGCCGGTGTCGGGCGCAAACAGCCCGGTCAGGACCTGAAAGAGCGTGGATTTACCGGCCCCGTTGGGGCCGAGCAGGGCACAGAACTGCCCCGGTTCCAGGTCCAGGGACAGTTGGTCTAGGGCGAGCTGGTCTCCATACCGCTTGCTGATGTTATGGATCGACAGCATGGCTCAACCGGGGGTAAACCAGCAGCTGCTGTGTTGCAATATGGAGCACATGGTTCAGTCCGGTTCATGGTTGGATGATGTGCCATGAACTGCACATTCCATGCCAATGAAGCGGCCAGCGGCATGCAGGCTACTCCTGCTTCTTGAGCTTGCGGTAAATCGTGTTGCGGCTGATGTTCAGCAGCTTGGAGGCGCTGGACACATTGCCGCCACACGCATCCAGGGCCCGTCGGATGGTTGCGATTTCAACCTGCTCCAGGTTGTCCATCGGTGACGCAGGGGCTGTTGGCGTGCTCGATGCCTGCAACGGGTCCGTCAGGCTGGAGAAGGATGGCGTGCCAGCGGTTTCGCGTGGCAACGGTGCCAGGGCCACCAACGCGGCAAGCTCCTCGTGAAAGTCATCCGCCAGGTGCGCCGTGGTGATCTCCGCGCCATCGCTGGCCATGATGGCCGCGGTCTTCAGCACATTGTTCAACTGGCGCAGGTTGCCGGGCCAGGAATAGCGCAGGAAGGCTTCCATCAGCTTGGGCTGAATGCGCAATGCCTGAGTAGGCGCCAACACCCGCAGGATCTTCTGGCACAGCGCGGCCAGGTCGGTACGCTCGCGCAAGCTGGGCAACTTGACCGAAATGCCGTTGATGCGGTAGTACAAGTCCTCGCGAAATGCGCGCTGGTCGATCAGCTCGCGCAGGTTGCGGTGTGTGGCACAGATCAGGTTGACGTCGATATCCATGGCCTGGTGCCCGCCCAGCGGGACCACCTTGCGCTCCTGCAGCACCCGCAGCAGCCGTGCCTGCAACGACAGCGGCATGTCCCCGATTTCGTCGAGGAACAGCGTCCCGCCATTGGCCTGCAGCAGCTTGCCCGCCGCCCCCTTGCGCTTGGCGCCGGTAAACGCGCCCTCCTCGTAGCCAAACAGCTCGGACTCGATCAGCTGCTCGGGAATCGAGGCGCAGTTGATGGCCACAAATGGGCGTTCGCGGCGCTGGCTGAACTGATGAATAGCATTGGCCAGCAGTTCCTTTCCGGTGCCGGTTTCGCCCAGTATCAGGATGGAGATGTCCTTGTCAATAACGTGCCTGAGCTTCTGGGTCACGGCCCGCACGCGAACATCGCCGCAGTCCAGATCGTCCAACTGCAGCTGGGCCTTCTTGGCCGCTGGCGGGGTGCCTGGACGCGCCAAGGCGGGCGCAGGCAGGGCCGGCGACGGCTGCGCCGCGGCGGATGGCACGCTACGGAAATTCGCCGAAATGGTGGCCCCGCTCCAACTGACGCGAACGTATATTTCCCGTCCGTTGGGCTGGTGCATTTTCAGCGGTGTGAACGAGGCCAGACGCAGCGTGTCCATCAGCTCGCCAAAGCCCAGCCCAAACAACGCGCGCAAGCCCTGGACGCGCAAGGCGGACGCGCTGGTACCCAGAATGTGCAGGCCAGCGCGGTTGGTGCCCATGATCCTGCCATCTTCATCAAAGGCAATCGTGCCCTCTTCCGCGGTACCGATCAGCTCAGCCTGGGTGTGGAAATGCAGCTGCAGCGCCTGGCGGAATTTGTCGCGGAACCAGTTGTTTTCTATGGTGCGCGCGCACATCTCCACGAGCATCATGGTGTGCGGATGGAAGGAGCGCTGGTCACCCGAAACATCGAGCACGCCGATCACATTGCCCGAATGGTCGACGATGGGCGAGGCTGCGCACGACAGGAAATGGTTGGACTGGATGTAGTGCTCGTCACCGTGCACATAGATGTCGGTTTCCAATACCAGGGCCGTGCCGATGGCGTTGGTGCCCTTGGACGATTCGGACCAGGCCACACCCGGACGCAAGGCCACTTTCTCGGCGTAGGTGTTGAACGCGCTCTGGCAGCGGGTGCGCAAAATGGTCCCCGTGCCATCGGTCAGTACGATCATGCTGCCGAAGTCGCCCACGCGTTTGCCCAGCATTTCCACGACCGAACTGGCCTGCGCGATCAGACGTGCATTGCGCTCCAGCGTGAGCCGAAAGTCGGCCAGGGCCTGGGCGGAATAGTCGCTGGACTCATAGGGCTTCAGGCCCTGGTAGCGGCACCGGGCATGCGACTCAATGATGATTTGTTTGGGCAGCGACAAGCCGTCCTGTGTGGCTATTTCCAATGCAGCAGTCATGTCGTGTCTCCTGTTCGGGTAATCCCGTATTTTTCAGGTCGGAATCTGTTTCGTCTTGTGGCGAATTGGATCAGCAAAGCGTCCTGTGTACCTTGCGCAGAGCCCCCTGCCAAGCTTTGTTTTTGTGAATCCGCGCAGTGTACGCGCCTGAAGTTTCTACTTGCCTTACAGCGTGACAGCCTGCCAACAGCGCTTGGCATAGTAGTTGCTGATAAGCCTGGGTCCACCAACTCATCTGCGACTCAACCATGAAAACTTTATCCCGATTCCATGTACGTGCCTCAGGCACTTTTGCGGCCTTGATGCTGTCGCTGTCAAGTGCCGCATGGGCGCATGGCGATGTGACACCCCAAGCCGTCGACACCTCAGGCTTGCCCACTCTTGGCAGCGAATGGAAAACAGCAAACCCCTTTCGCGGCAATGCCAGCGCCATCAAGATTGGCGCATCCGCCTATGGGCAGAACTGCGCACGCTGCCATGGGCTGGACGCCGTCTCCGGCGGCATTGCGCCCGACCTGCGCAAGATGGACAACGAATGCGCCACGCAAAAAGATCTCAAGAAACAGAACCAGTGTCTGCAAACGATAGATGACTATTTTGCGGGCCGGGTCCGGCGCGGGTTTACCCGCAATGGCGCCGTCTACATGCCACCGTTCGAGGGCATCCTTAACCAGGAAGCGGTCTGGTCCCTGAAGGCCTACCTGGAAAGCCGCCGCGAAAAACCGCTGATCGCGGCCAAGTGATCACAGGAGTTGGCATGACACACACAAACAGCCACCGCGCGTTGACGCGCCGCCACTTGCTGCACGCGGCGGCCTTGCTGCCACTGGGCGGACTCATAGGTGCAGCGCAGGCCCAGGAGAGCGACGCGCTGGCGCGCATTCGCACACGCGGCAGCCTGAGTGTGGCGGTCTACAACGCCATGCCGCCCTTTCACGCCGGCGGCGCCGGCATCGATGTGCTGATTGCGGAACAACTGGCCAGCGCACTGGGTGTCAAGCTGAACCTGCTGCCCTTCAGTGCTGGAGAGAACATGGGAGACGACCTGCGCAACATGGTCTGGAAGGGCCATTACCTGGGCTTTGGTCCGGCCGATGTGCTGCTCCATGTGCCGGTGGACAAGCCCCTGATGGACAGCGAGAAACAGACGCTGATCTTTGCCCCGTATTACAAGGAAACCGTTGCGCTGGCCTACCGCATCGGGCCTATTCCCCGCATCGACAGCCTGGCGGACCTTAAGGGTCTCAAGGTCGCTGTACCCGGCCAGACGCTGGCGGGCTGGCTGCTGCTGGGGGCCGACGACGGCGCCTACCGCGAACAGTTGATCACCCGCATGGACGACGGCACGCAGGCGGCCCGCCTGCTGCTGTCCGCCGATGTGGACGTGGCCGCCGGCAATGCATCCGAGCTGCACAGCGTGCTCAAGGGCGACAAGCAGTTCCGTGTCATTCCGCTGCCGATCCCCCGCGCACCGCGCAACGGCTGGGCAGTGGGCATGGCCGTGAAAGAAAGTGCGCCGGAACTGGCCCGCGCGCTGCAAGCCGCCGTCAACAGTATGGCGGCTGACTCTCGCCTGTCGCAGATTTTTGCCACTCAGGGAGTACCCTGGACAGCGGCCTGAACGAAGACGTTCAGGGAAGGCACTGCAGCCATTTCTTGCGGCGCGGGTTTGGCGGGGCCGGTGGGCCGGGTATCCCTTCGCGTGTGTTGGCCCGCCTGTTCTGCAACTACAGCGAATGGAGACGACGGAGGGACACCCAGCGCTGCGCCCGCCCGCCGTGCGCAGTCGTTTCGTGTGCCACAAACAAAGTGGGCGGGTGACATCCGCATAGCCCCAGCTGGAGGGCAACATGACCATCAAACTGAGTTGAAACGCCCGCTTTTCTAAATCAGGAACAGTCCATCCGCGCAGCGATGGCCTCCTTGGGCGCGTCCATGGTGGTGAAACGCAGCAGGTGAATGCGCACCGGGCCGGATTCCACTTGCGCCCAGTGCTTGAAGTCGCCAACATGCTCCAGCCCGTCCGGGTTGAAGCCGCAGCGCCACGCAGTAGCTGTCAAAGTGCGTGAGGATCACGCGGTTGTGGGCAAAGATATCTTGCGTCGTCATCATGGCAGGAGAGTCCTTTGACAAATCACCATCTAGTTGTGAAGTTCCAATAGGTTGTATTTGTTCATCCGAGTTGAGTTTGAGAAACTGGGAATCGCCAAACCCCCAATAACCTCAAGGAACTCAACCAGATGAACATCCATAAGAATGCCCGACTTACTCTTGCCCGTCGA
>JAUSNJ010000174.1 GCA_030645355.1 Rhodoferax sp.
GCTGTCGATCCCGCTGGCCTATCTCGCCGCGCGCAATTACACGCCGAACCGGTTCACCTACACGCTGGCGCGCGGATCGATCAGCCTCTTGCGCTCTGCGCCGGAATTGATCGTCGCCCTGTTCCTGGTGCTGGCCTATGGTTTCGGACCGATCGCCGGCGTGCTGGCGCTGGGTTTGCACGCGGCCGGCTTTCTCGGCAAGTTCTACGCCGAAGACATCGAAAACGCCGACAAGAAACCGCAGGAGGCGCTGGAAGCCATCGGTGCCGGCAAGCTCAAGACGCTATGGTATGGCGTGCTGCCTCAGGTGTTGCCGCAGTACATCGCCTACACGCTCTACATCCTCGATCGCAACATTCGCATGGCGACCGTGATCGGTCTGGTCGGCGCCGGTGGTATCGGGCAGGAACTCAAGGGGCGCTTCGACATGTTCCAGTACGACCATGTAGCGACCATCCTGATCGCGATCTTTATCGTGGTCTTCCTGCTCGACCAGTTCTCGGCGCGCCTGCGTGCGAGATTGATATGAGGCTGGCCATGCCTGATCAGGCGATCGAACGCAGGACGGTTAACGCTGGGTGTTTGTATTGATTGGGCCAGGCAGACCGGGGCCGAGACAGCGCAGACATCCAGCATCGGTCTTCGGTGGTGCGGTTTTCAAGGTAGGCGTAAAGTAGCATCCATCACAGCACCTCGCTGGCTTTCGATGTCGGAGTATCTCAATGAACGCCCCCTTGCACCGCGAAATTCCCGCCAGCCTCCTCAACGCCGCCCAAGCCCTGTCCCAAGTCACCACCCAGTGGGACGACGACATCGTCCGGCAACTCACCGACTACATCGCGATTCCGGCCAAATCCCCGACCTTTGACCGCGACTGGGCGCAGCACGGCTATATCGACACCGTCATGCGCAATGCCGCCACCTGGGTCGAGGCGCAGAAGGTCGAGGGCCTGACGCTGGAAATCGTGCGGCTTGAAGGCCGCACGCCGGTGCTGTATTTTGAAATCCCGGCCACGCGCGCCGATTCGACACAGACCGTGCTGATGTACGGCCACCTCGACAAGCAGCCCGAGTTCACCGGCTGGCGCAGCGATTTGGGCCCGTGGACGCCGAAGTACGAGGACGGCAAGCTCTACGGCCGGGGCGGCGCCGA
>JAUSNJ010000178.1 GCA_030645355.1 Rhodoferax sp.
TCGACGCGGGTGACGACGGCCTTGTAGATGTTGCCCTTGCGCTGTTCGCAGCCTTCAATTTCAATCTCGTAGTCGAGGAGTTTTTGTCCGTCGACAATGGCCAGGCGGCGTTCTTCAGCCTGCGTGGCGTTGATAAGCATCCGTTTCATGGAGTGCGTCCTTCATCAGTTTTACATGCCCTTGACGGGCAATTGATACCTGAACTGACGAACCGAAGTGAGGTGGAATTGCCGGAGAACTTCGACTCAAACGAGGCGTCGAAGCGTAGGCGCGTGGAGGGGAGCGAGGGGGGGAGTTTGTGAACTTGCTATCAATTGCATAGCTGGTTGCGCCCGTTTGACGAGGGCTAGCGGCCGATTCATGCCGGACAACGGGGCGAAAACGCTCCGTAGGCAAAGATTCATCAGGCACAGCAGCACAAACATCTCGCTTCATTCCGTTTACAGACGAAGGGTCTGCAAACTGTGGGTATTCCGTATCAGTGTTTCGATTCGTAGTCTTGACCGTGTTGCCTGCAGACCATCACAGGCATTTGGCGTGTGATTTGCAAACAGGGAAACCCGGCGGCATCGACCTTCCAGCGTGTCTGTGTATGGCGTGTGGACTAAACTCCAGACAAATCAACCACTTACAGCGCACCGCTAGTGAAACACATTATAGGGGGCAATCCGGTGGCCCCGTTGCCCCAGGTCAAATCACTCACCATCGATGAAGATGGCGCCGGACAGCGGCTGGATAACTACCTGATGCGCCAGCTCAAGGGCGTGCCCAAGACCCATGTCTACCGCATCATCCGCAGTGGAGAGGTGCGGGTCAACAAGGGGCGTGCCAGCGCCGAGACGCGCCTGAACGCCGGGGATGTGGTGCGTCTGCCGCCGGTTCGCGTGTCCGAGCGCGCAACCGAAAAGGCCCAGGCCATGGCCGAGCAGGTGGCAGGCCACGCGCCCGCCAAGGAATTCACGGTTCTGTATGAAGACGACTGCATGCTGGCCATCAACAAGCCGGCCGGGGTGGCCGTGCATGGCGGCTCGGGCGTCAGCTTCGGCGTCATCGAACAGCTGCGCATGGCAAGGCCACAGGCCAAGTTTCTGGAACTGGTGCACCGGCTCGACCGCGAAACCAGCGGCATCCTGCTGGTGGCCAAGAAGCGCAGTGCTCTGAAGAACCTGCAGGACCAGTTTCGTGAGCGTGAGACCGGCAAGACCTATCTGGCCCTGGTGTTGGGCCAATGGCCAGCCAACAAAAAGGTGCTGGACAAACCGCTGCACAAATACCTGCTGCCGGACGGTGAGCGCCGCGTCAAGGTGGTCGCCAAGGACGATCCGGATGGCATGCCGTCCTTGACATTGGTCAAGGTTAGAGCCGCTGGCGGTACTGCCAGCGATGTCGAAGTGGACACCGGTCATGCCGGGCGTGGCTATTCTTTGCTGGAGGTGACAATCAAAACCGGACGCACCCACCAGATTCGCGTGCATCTGGCGTCCGAAGGCCTGCCGATCGCGGGCGATGACAAATATGGTGACTTTGATTGCAACAAGGCGCTGGCCCGCGCCCACAGTCCCACACCGCTCAAGCGCATGTTTCTGCATGCTTGGAGGTTGCAGTGCAACCATCCGTCGACCGGGGAGCGCATGGAGTTGCAGGCAGACCTGCCGGCAGAACTGAGCCGCTTCCTGCTCCAGGTGTTGCCGTCCCCGGGTTGAAGTGTGTCCCCTCTTTTCTGATTCATAAAATTTTCGCCATGCAAACGCCGAAACCGCAGAGACCCACCCGACAGTTTGATTTGATTGCCTTCGATTGGGATGGCACCCTGTTTGACTCCACGGCCCTGATCACCCGCTGCATCCAGGCTGCGGTCGTGGACGTGGGCGGACGCCCGCCGAGCGACAAGGACGCGGCCTATGTGATTGGCCTGGGGCTGATGCAGGCGTTGGCGCATGCGGCGCCTGACGTGCCGCAGCACAAATACGCCGAGTTGGGCGCGCGCTACAAACACCACTATGCGGCGCACCAGCATGACATCAGCCTGTTTGCCGGGATATTGCCGCTGCTGGCCGACTTGAAAGCCCGCAACCACGTACTCGCCGTGGCCACGGGCAAGAGCCGTCGCGGGCTGAACGACGCCCTCAAATCGGTCGAGTTGCAGGGGCTGTTCGACGGTTCGCGTACCGCGGACGAAACCGCGGGCAAGCCGAGTCCCCTGATGCTGCAGGAGTTGATGCAGGAATTTGGTGTGGAACCCAGCCGGGTGCTGATGGTGGGCGATACCACACACGATCTGCAGATGGCGCTGAATGCCGGCTGCCCGAGCGTGGGGGTGAGTTACGGTGCGCATGAGCCCTCGACGTTTACTGCCCTGAACCCGCGCTTTGTGGCCCATTCGGTGGCCGAGCTGCACGCCTGGTTTTCGGCCCATGCTTGATAGGGAGTGTGCACTGTGATGAACGCCGTTCCGGCAGAGGGCATTCCCCTGTGCAATTCCGCCGACCTGCAAGACAGTGGCGAGGCCGTACCCTTTGACGTGGTGTACTGTGGGCGAACCTCCCGCGGGTTTGCGATCCGTTTTGAGGGGCAGGTCTATGCCTACCTCAACCAGTGCGCGCATGTTCCCATGGAGATGGACTACCAGCCCAACCGGTTTTTTGACAGCACCGGCCGGTGGCTGATGTGCGCCACGCACGGGGCCATGTACCGTCCACAGACGGGAATGTGCAGCGGTGGCCCCTGTCGTGGCGGATTGATAAAGATTGCACTGACCGAGTCGGATGGCGTCGTCCACTGGCATACTGCCCCTAACCTGCAACCCCTGGAATTCTGAAATGACTGGCCCCAATATCCCCGGCAATCCTGACACTATGCAAAATTCACCCGCAGCCCGCGTAGAACAGGCCGATTCAGCTATCAAAAATGAAGCAAATGCGCCGTTGAACGGCACGGGGGGCACGCCTGGATGGGAGCGATCCACCCTCGAGCAGCTGGCGATGGCCACTATCACCGAACAGCGCCAGGCGCGGCGCTGGCGCAACGCGATCAGGATTGCCTGGCTCGCGTTCCTGGTGGCACTGGTGTGGCTGGGCATGGACCGCGGAGGCGGCACGGCGGATACGTCTACGCCCCACACGGCTCTGGTCAAGATAGAAGGCGAAATTGCTTCAGGTGCCGAGGCCAGTGCCGAATTGATCGTCGCTGCCATGCGCAGCGCCTTTGAGGACAAGGGCGCACAGGCCGTGGTCTTGCTGATCAATTCACCTGGCGGTAGCCCGGTGCAGGCCGGCATCATCAATGACGAAATTCGCCGATTGAAAATCTTGCACAACAAGCCGGTCTATGCCGTTGTGGAGGAGACCTGTGCATCGGCAGCCTATTACATTGCCGCCGGAACCGACAAGATATTTGTCGACAAAGCCAGTGTGGTCGGCAGCATCGGCGTGCTGATGGATGGCTTTGGCTTTACGGGTCTGATGGACAAGCTGGGTGTGGAGCGCCGCCTGATGACGGCTGGCGTCAACAAGGGTTTCATGGACCCCTTCAGCCCGCAGTCTGACAAGCAGCGTGAGTTTGCCCAGGCCATGCTGGACCAGATTCACCTGCAGTTCATCAGCGTGGTGAAGGCCGGCCGCGGCGACCGGTTGAAAGAAACACCAGAGACGTTCAGCGGCCTGTTCTGGACCGGCCAACAGGCGATAGAAATGGGTTTGGCGGATCAACTGGGTAACCTGGATTTTGTGGCCCGTGAAGTGGTCAAGGCCGAAGAACTGATTGACTACACGCGCAAAGACAATGTGGCCGAACGTCTGGTCAAGCGTTTCGGCGCGTCCATTGGCGAAGGCAGTGTGCGGGCATTGCGGGTTCTGCCCAATCTGCGCTAAAGGAGCGGATGCGCCACCTATCGGCCAATCGCGAAGACCGTAGGTAGGGTGTTCTCCACTGCCCAGGCTTTGTGTTTCCAGTTCTTGACCAGATCGCTGTGGCAGGCGGCCTGCACCAGCGTGAGTCCGCTGGCCGTGGCCAGGCGGGTGTTGTGCTGCAGGGTCTGTAGCAACGCTTGCTGAAGGGCCACATTGCGGTACGGCGTCTCAATGAACAACTGGGTTTGTCCAGTTTTCAGGGCCAGGGTTTCCAACTCCCGAATGCGCTGGGTGCGCTCGGCGGGCGTGCTGGGCAGGTAGCCAACAAATGCAAAATTCTGGCCATTCAGGCCGCTGGCAGCCAAAGCCAATAGCAGGGACACCGGCCCCACCAGCGGGACCACCGGCACGCCCAGATCATGAGCGGCACGCACCACGGATGAGCCGGGGTCGGCAATCGCTGGCATGCCGGCTTCGCTGACCAGTCCGATGTTCTCGCCCTGCAGTGCGGCCTGCAGCAGAGGACGCGCATCGAACTGACCCTGGTGGTCGCCCTTTTTGTGTACGGCGTGGGGCAATTCCTGCAAGACCATGGTCTGCAAGGGCTGGCACAGCGGGTGGGTTTCTGCAACGCGCTTGAGGTAGGCGCGGGTGGATTTGGCGTTTTCACAGATCCAGTTTTGGAGCGACGCGGCGACGGCCAGCGTCCCGGCAGGCATGACCTGGTGGAGTGCCACCTGGGTGTCGCAGCCAAAATCGAGAGGTGCTGGTACCAGGTACAGGGTGCCGGGTGTGGAGTTGCCAGCCTTGGCCGGGGGAGCGGGCGCGTTCATGCGTGTGCGCTCTGGGGCGTCAGCAGCTGGATGCCGGCAGCGCGCAGCATCCGGCTGGTGCGAATCAGTGGCAAGCCGACCAGGGCTGTGGGGTCGTCGCTTTCGATGGCGTCCAGCAGCGCAATGCCCAGTCCTTCGCTCTTGGCGCTGCCGGCGCAGTCGTAGGGCTGCTCCTGGCGCAGATAGTTTTCGATCTCTGTGTCATCCAGGTCGCGAAAAATGACCTTAACGGGTGCCAGATCCTGCTGGCAGAAGCCGCTGTCCAGGCAGACGACGGCCAGGGCCGTCTGGAAAATCACTGTTTTTCCGCGCATCTGGCGCAATTGCAGGGTCGCCCGCTCGTGGTTGCCGGGCTTGCCCAGCGCGTGCCCTTCCAGGTCGGCGACCTGGTCCGAACCAATCACCACGCAGTCCGGAAATCGCTGCGCGACCGCTTGGGCCTTGGCCAGCGCCAGGCGACGCGCCAGCTCTGCGGGATGCTCACCCGGTAAAGCGGTTTCGTCCACCTGCGGTGATTCCACGGAGAAGGGGATACGCAGGCGACTTAGCAGTTCGCGTCGGTATGCGGAGGTGGATCCGAGGATCAGTTTTCGGTTGGAGATGTCTGGCATGGCCTGATTCTCTTACACTGCGCGGATGAAACACGACTACAACGCACGGCATCTGAATATTGATGCATTTGCCCGCGCACAGGGCCACATTGTTGGCAGCCAGAATCTGACTGACTTTGGCCGCCTGTTGGACGAGGCGCAGGGAGTTGCGACGCAAAAGACCGTGCACTTTACTGCGCAAGGCATGGTTCGCCCGGACGGCGGGTCCGGCGAACAGATATGGCTGGTGCTGACGGGTGAAGTGGCGTTGCCACAAATTTGCCAACGTTGCTTGGGGCCAGTGGACGTTCCGGTCCTGTTCCATAGGGAATTTCGCTTTGTGGCAACTGAAGAGCTTGCAGAATTGGAAGATGAAGCGTCCGACGAGGACGTTCTGGTGTTGAGTCGCGATTTCAACCTGCTCGAACTGGTTGAAGATGAGTTGTTGATGGCCCTGCCGGTTGTTCCCAAGCACGAAGTGTGTCCCGAGCCGGTCAAGCTGCAGGTTGCCGACCCGGATTTTGTGGAGGAGGCCGCGGAAAAGCCCAATCCCTTCGCAGTGTTGGAGCAGCTCAAAAACAAGCGCTAGCCCCGATCTACGCTTTGGGCTATAATGTGAGGCTTAGCGTGTGAAAATCTGTCGCGCTTTTTACTAACCCCCAGTGTTGCATTTTGCGTTGAGCAATGGCGCAGCACCCCCTGCTGAGGAGCCGACCATGGCCGTCCAACAAAACAAAAAGTCACCTTCCAAGCGCGGTATGCACCGCTCGCACAATGCTTTGGTTGTGCCAGGCATTGCTGTGGAATCCACCACTGGTGAGACCCACCTGCGCCACCACATCAGCCCCACCGGTTTTTACCGTGGCCGCAAGGTGCTGAAGACCAAAGCCGAAGCCTGATCAAGGTTTTTTCCGCAAAGCCCGGAGCTGCAGATTCTGTAGCGTCGGGCTTTTGTTGTTTGTGGCCAATAGGTTTTGTTGGATGTTTTCTCTTTTTTGGGTGTCTGCCCCATGATCACAATTGCTGTTGACTGCATGGGAGGCGATCATGGCCCCCAGGTCACATTGCCGGCTTGTCGGCTCTTCCTGGACCAGCATCCCGATGCGGCACTGGTTTTGGTTGGGTTGCCAGATGCTTTTGCCGGATTTTCCCATCCCCGCGCCCAGATCGTGGCGGCCAGCGAAGTGGTGACCATGGATGATCCGCTGGAAATCGCTTTACGCCGCAAGAAGGACTCGTCCATGCGCGTGGCGATCCAGCAGGTCAAGGACAGCAAGGCTCAGGCGGCAGTGTCCGCTGGTAATACGGCCGCGTTGATGGCAATTTCCCGGTACATCCTGAAGACGATCGATGGAATCGAACGTCCTGCCATTGCGGGGCAGATTCCCAATGCCACTGGCGGGGCAACCACGGTTCTGGATCTGGGAGCCAACGTGGACTGTACGGCAGAGCATTTGTTGCAGTTTGCAGTCATGGGGTCGGCCTTGGTTTCCGTCTTGAGCAACAAGGAGTCACCAACCGTCGGATTGCTCAATATCGGCGAAGAAATCATCAAAGGCAATGAAACAATCAAAAAAGCGGGTGAATTGTTGCGTTCTGCTGCCAAAGCGGGTGATTTGAACTTTTTTGGTAATGTCGAAGGAAACGACATTTTCAAGGGCGGAGTGGATCTGGTGGTTTGCGACGGATTTGTGGGGAATGTGGCGTTGAAGACTAGTGAAGGCCTGGCGGCCATGATCGGCAGTTTTTTGAAAGCCGAATTCTCCCGCAATATTTTTACGAAAATGGCTGCAATTGCTGCTTACTCTGTCTTAAATGCGCTTAAAAACAGAGTGGACCACCGGCGATACAACGGTGCGGCGTTGTTGGGCCTGCGCGGATTGGTGTTCAAGAGCCACGGCTCCGCTGATGTTCTGGGTTTTGGGTTCGCGTTGAACCGGGCGTATGATGCAGCCCGAAACAACTTGCTTGACCGAGTACAGGTTCGTATCGCGCACGCGGCGCCGCTACTGGCGACCGCTGAAGGTGTGCAGTAGCCTGTCCGGGTGTCATCAACCCCCAACATGAAACGATATTCGCGAATTACAGGCACAGGCAGCTACTTGCCCCCGCGCCGGCTGACCAATGCCGACTTGGTGGCGGAACTGGCCGCCAAGGGCGTTGAAACGTCCGATGAATGGATCGTGGAGCGCACCGGAATTCGCGCCAGGCACTTTGCGGCCGAAGGGGTGTATAGCAGTGACCTGGGGTTGGAAGCGGCGAGAAGTGCCCTTCAGGCCGCGGGCCGCAAGCCCCAGGACATTGATCTCATTATTGTCGCCACGTCCACTCCGGACATGGTTTTCCCCTCGACTGCCTGCATTCTGCAAAACAAACTCGGAGCCAATGGTTGCGCCGCTTTCGATGTGCAAGCGGTGTGCAGTGGTTTTGTCTATGCATTGGCGGTCGCCGATTCCATGATCCAAACCGGTGCCGCCAAATGCGCGTTGGTGGTGGGTGCAGAGGTGTTCTCCCGGATTCTGGATTTCAATGACCGCACCACCTGTGTGCTGTTTGGTGATGGCGCCGGTGCAGTGGTGTTGGAAGCATCAGAGACGCCCGGCATTTTGGCCAGTGATTTGCACGCCGATGGCAAGCATGTGGGCATCCTGTGTGTCCCCGGGCATGTGTCTGGCGGCGCTATTTTGGGTGACCCGCTGTTGAAGATGGATGGGCAGGCGGTGTTCAAGCTGGCGGTAGGTTTGCTGGAGAGCGCCGCCAAGGCCACGCTGGCGAAGGCCGGGCTGACCGAGTCCGATATCGACTGGCTGGTTCCGCACCAGGCCAATATCCGCATCATGCAGAGTACGGCCCGCAAGCTCAAACTCTCCATGGACAAGGTGGTCGTCACGGTCGCCCAGCACGGCAATACGTCGGCGGCCTCCATTCCACTGGCATTGGATACGGCAGTGCGGTCCGGGCAGGTCAAGACTGGCGAAACGCTGTTGCTCGAAGGCGTGGGTGGCGGTTTTACCTGGGGCGCTTTGCTCCTGGTTTTGTAGCTGCTCACGCAATATTGACGAGGGCTAGCGGCCCTTTTAATGGTTGAATCTCTATGAAACAATTTGCATTTGTATTTCCCGGTCAAGGCTCGCAATCGGTGGGAATGCTGGACGCTTGGGGCGACCATGCTGTGGTGGCTCAGACGCTGCAGGAAGCGTCTGATGCATTGGGCGAAGATGTTGCCAAGCTCATCCGCGAAGGCCCCAAGGAGGTCCTGTCCTTGACGACCAATACACAGCCCGTCATGTTGGTGGCGGGTGTTGCTGCCTATCGGGTCTGGATGTCGGAAGTTGGCTTTGCCCCTGCGGCAGTGGCCGGGCATTCACTGGGTGAGTACACGGCGTTGGTGGCTGCCGGTGCGTTGACCTTGCAGCAGGCCGCGCCATTGGTGCGGCTGCGGGCCCAGGCCATGCAAGAGGCCGTGCCCGTGGGAGTTGGCGCCATGGCCGCCATATTGGGTATGGATGCCGCCAGGGTGCGAGCAGGTTGCCTGGAGGTGACACAGTCATTTGGCGGAGGCTCAAAGGAGATTGTGGAGGCGGTCAATTTCAACGACCCCGCACAAACCGTGATTGCGGGCAGCAAGGCCGCGGTCGACAAGGCCTGCGAAGTGCTCAAGACCAATGGGGCCAAGCGGGCCTTGCCCCTGCCAGTGTCTGCGCCATTTCATTCCCGCTTGATGCAACCCGCCGCCGAGAAGCTCAAGGAGCGCCTGGTGTCAGTGACGTTGGCTGCGCCACAGATTGCGTTGGTCAACAATATTGATGTTGCGGTTGAAACCGATCTTGACCGGATCCGTGATGCGCTGTACCGCCAGGCCTTCGGACCGGTGCGTTGGGTGGAGTGCGTGCAGGCGATCAAGGCGCGGGGCCTGACTACACTGGTGGAATGCGGACCTGGAAAAGTGCTGGCCGGAATGGTCAAGCGCATTGACCCAGAACTTACCGGACTGGCGCTGTTTGATCCCGCCAGCCTGCTAGACACAAAAGGTGCATTGGTATGAACGAAGTGAAATTTGAAGGGCAGGTTGCGCTGGTGACCGGCGCGTCCCGCGGAATCGGTGCCGCCATCGCCCTGGAACTGGCTCGCAAGGGCGTGAGAGTCATCGGAACGGCCACAACGGACGCCGGTGCAGCCAAGATATCGGAATCCTTGGCAGCTTTTGAAGGCTGCACCGGGCGTGTGCTGGACGTTACGCAAGGGGCTGCGGCAGAGGCGCTGGTTGATGCGGTCGTCAAGCAATATGGTGGACTGCAGGTGTTGGTGAACAATGCCGGCATTACGCGCGACAACCTGGCCATGCGCATGAAAGATGACGAGTGGGACGCGGTGATGGAGGCCAACCTGAAGGGCGTGTTCCGTATGAGCCGTTCGGTGATGCGGACCATGATGAAGCAGCGCTATGGTCGCATCATCAACATTACCTCGGTGGTCGGCGCATCGGGGAACCCGGGTCAAGCCAATTACGCGGCTGCCAAGGCTGGAGTGGCGGGCATGACACGGGCATTGGCCCGCGAATTGGGCTCGCGTAACATTACCGTCAATTGCGTGGCGCCAGGCTTCATTGAAACCGACATGACAGCCAGCTTGCAGGAAGACCAACAAAAGGCCTTGCTGGGCCAGATTCCGCTGGGGCATCTTGGAAAACCTTCCGACGTGGCCCATGCTGTTGCATACTTGGCGTCCCCGCAAGCCAGTTATGTGACTGGCCAGGAGTTGCATGTCAATGGTGGCATGTACATGTAGTGCATTGAAGTTCAGCCGATTTGTCCGTTCGGCTACCCGGTTAGAGTTGAGGCTCTAAGGCCGGGTAAAATTACGGATTCTTTTACAACCCTTAGAGGGAAGCCATGAGTGATATCGAAGTCCGCGTCAAAAAAATTATTGCCGAACAACTCGGTGTTGAAGAGTCTCAAGTCACCAACGAAAAGGCCTTTGTGGCTGATCTGGGTGCAGATTCTCTGGACACCGTCGAATTGGTGATGGCGCTGGAAGACGAGTTCGGAATTGAAATTCCTGACGAAGATGCGGAAAAAATCACGACCGTGCAAAACGCGATCGATTACGCAAGCACACACAAGAAAGCCTGATAAAGCTTTTTCGCCGCATGGTGATGCTGCTCGGGTCGGGGCGAGGCGTAGCGATAGGGCTGCAGACCTTCCGACCCGGAACACGGCCGTTTCACACGGCTTTTTTTGACCTAAGCTGAAAACTGATTGCTATGTCCCGTCGTCGCGTTGTTGTCACTGGTTTGGGTTGCGTCAGTCCCGTAGGAAATACGGTCGCCGATGCTTGGTCAAATGTGCTTGCCGGGAAATCCGGCATCGATTTGATCACCCGGTTTGATGCTTCCTCTTTCTCCTGCAAGATTGCGGGCGAGGTCCGCAATTTTGATCTGGATTCGTATATCAGCCCGAAAGAAGCGCGGACCATGGATTCTTTCATCCACTACGGTATCGCCGCGGCGATGCAGGCGGTGGTGGATGCGGGACTGACAACGGGCGACGCGCTGGGCGAGGAAGAAGCCACGCGCATTGGGTGCGTGATTGGCTCGGGTATTGGTGGCCTGCCATTGATCGAAAGCATGCACACCGAGTACACGAACCGCGGTGCACGCCGCATTTCCCCATTTTTTGTACCTGCGACCATCATCAACATGATCGCCGGTCATGTCTCCATGAAGTACGGGTTCAAAGGTCCCAATATTGCCATCGTGACGGCCTGCACCACCGGTTTGCATTGCATCGGTGACGCCGGGCGCATGATTGAGTATGGAGACGCCGACGTCATGATTGCAGGTGGTTCTGAAGCCACCGTTTCTCCTCTCGGTATTGGCGGCTTTGCTGCGATGCGCGCGCTGAGCACGCGCAATGATGATCCTGCGACCGCATCGCGTCCCTGGGACAAGGATCGGGACGGGTTTGTGCTCGGAGAGGGGGCGGGCGTGCTGGTGCTTGAAGAATACGAACACGCCATCGCCCGCGGCGCCAAGATTTATGCAGAATTGGCGGGTTTTGGCATGAGTGCCGATGCCGGGCACATGACCGCCCCCAACATGGATGGCCCGCGCCGCGCCATGTTGAGTGCGTTGCGCAATGCAGGGGTGAACACCGATCAGGTTGACTATCTCAATGCGCACGGCACGTCGACGCCTTTGGGCGATTTGAACGAGACGAACGCCATCAAGGCCGCACTGGGCGATCACGCCAAGAAGATCGTCGTCAATTCGACAAAATCCATGACTGGTCACTTGCTCGGCGGCGCTGGTGGCATTGAGTCCGTGTTCACGGTGCTGGCGGTGCACCACCAGAAAAGCCCGCCGACCATCAATATTTTCAACCAGGACCCGGAGTGCGACCTGGACTACTGTGCCAATGTTGCCCGCGACATGCGCATCGATGTAGCAGTCAAGAACAACTTTGGCTTTGGTGGCACCAACGGCTCCCTGGTGTTCAAGCGCGTCTGAACGGCACGGATCTCCCGTTATTGGACATGCGTCGGGCCCCTGCGGTCAGTTATTCAGTCATACGGTCGCATTGGCATGGGCGGTTCATCGCCCTGATGTTCACCTTTGCCCTTGGCCTGCTTGGTGCGTTCGTTGTTGCACAGACTGAAATGGACGCACGAACCGTTGCGATGGCAGGCACCGTGTTGGGTGTCACTGCTTTTGCGGTTCATGCATGGCAAAAGTCCCCAACCGGTACCCTGTATTGGGATGGGCAACATTGGTTTTGGAGCGGATTTGATGCCCATCGCCCTTGCCGCTTGGCGTTGTTGTTGGACTTTCAGCGCGTGGTGGTCGTATCCATAGTGGGTGATGGCAAAAGGGTGACCTGGCTGTGGCTCGAAGCAGGCTTGGGCAATCCGGCTTGGTTACCATTGCGACGGGCGATTGTCGCCAGGCAAGCGATGGAACCGTCGGGTGAAAGGGAATTGGCTGATTCGGTCGACCAGGCCCACGCGTCGTGAAACAAGATCTCCCAGTCATTTCCCAGGATAGCGATACCGTGCTGGTGCAGCGCACCGTGGCGGGCGATCAACGGGCCTATGGACTGTTGGTTTTGAAGTACCAAAGACGCATCCAGCGACTTATTGGCCGTATGGTGCGGGACGTCGATCTGGTGGAAGACATTGCCCAGGAGACCTTTATTCGTGCCTACCGGGCACTGCACCAGTTTCGGGGCGACGCGCAGTTCTATACCTGGCTGTACCGCATAGCCGTCAATACCGCCAAGAAATTTCTGCTGGAACTCAAGCACGACCCCACTGTTTCGGAAAGTTTCCTGGCGAATGATGATGAAGATGAAACTTCCCGGAAGAAAAATGAACCAATAGCGGATGAGGGCCCCGAGTCCATTCTGGCAGCGAAGGAAATCGCCGCGGTCGTCAATGCTGCCATGGACGATTTGCCGGAGGATTTGCGGCAGGCCGTCACATTGAGAGAGATCGAAGGTTTGAGTTACGAAGAGATTGCTACTGCCATGAACTGCCCTGTAGGAACGGTCCGCTCACGTATCTTTCGCGCTCGCGAGGCCATCTCCGCGCGTGTCAGACCCATGTTGGACAGGCAGACAGGCAAACGGTGGTGAGGGAGATGCACATGAATGACCAGATTTCGTTGGCCAACCAGCGTGTTTCAGATTTGGCAGATGGCTGCTTGCCTGATGGCGATGCGCTGGGTGCGCTGTTGTCCGATCCGCAGTCGTTGCAGACTTGGCATGCCTACCATCTGGCAGGCGACGTGTTGCGCAGTGCTGAGTTGGCCCCATCGCGCGGGGACCTTGCCTTTCTGGAGAGGTTTGAGCGTCGATTGGCGCTGGAGCCCGCGCGTCCCGCGCTTGCGGTTCAGGAACTGGTGCCCGTTGTCGCTGGCGTTGAAAGTGCCAATACGTCCCTGTTCCGTTGGAAAATGCTGGCTGGTCTGGCCTGTACCGCGTTGGTGGGGGTGATCGGCTTGAACCAATGGACCCGACCCGGTATGCCAAACGGCGCACAAATGGCGGTGAATGCCCCGGTTCTGTCGTCCGAAGCTCCCGTCGTTGTGGCCAACGAAAGTTTGGGCCCCATGATGCGTGACCCCCAATTGGATGAATTGATGGCCGCACATCGACAGCTCGGTGGGCACTCCGCATTGCAAGTCCCCGCTGGCTTCTTGCGCAATGCAACGTATGAAGGACCGGCTCGGTGAAGCGCTGGTTCGGCCAGTGTCTTGCGCTGCTTGCAATCTGCGCAAATTCACTGCTTTTCCACGGAAGCGTCTTCGCGCAGCCTGCAGGGGCTGATCTCACGCTCAATGCCTGGCTCAACCGTGTGCATCAGGCCGCGCGACAGAGTGTTTACACGGGAACCTTCGTGGTGTCCTCCGGCAACAACATGGCCAGCGCCAGAATCTGGCACGTTTGTGACGGAACACAGCAACTTGAACGCGTGGAGTCGTTGAGCGGTACGCCCAGAGCCATCTTTCGACGCAATGATCAGGTCGTCACCTTCTTTCCCCAGTCGCGGGTGGCTGTGGCGGAGGTACGTGAATCACTGGGTATTTTTCCCAATTTGCTCAAATCGGCCGATACATCCATTGGCGATTTCTACCGCCTGAAATTGCTGGGGGTCGAGCGCATCGCTGGTTTCGATGCAGACGTATTTGAATTGGCACCCAACGATCGGTTGCGGTATGGCTACCGGGTATGGAGCGAAAAGAAGACCGGTCTCATTGTCCAGTTGCAGACCCTGGACGTGAATAGCAAGGTACTGGAACAGGCAGCGTTCTCTGAGCTGCAACTGGACGCCCCGGTAAATGTGGGCAAATTGTCCCGCTCGGGCAGCACAGAGGGGTATCGTGTTTTACGCCCTGATTTGCAGAAGACGACCGCTGATGCCCAAGGGTGGGTTCTGCAGCGCACTGTTGACGGCTTTAAGGCGATGGGGTGTTACCAACGTCCTGCCGCCGCCACAAGCCCCAACAATGGTCAAAACACCATGCAGTGGGTGTTTTCCGATGGGGTGGCCACCGTGTCCCTGTTCGTTGAAACCTATGACAGCCGTCGCCATGCCCGTGAGGGCGTTACCGATATGGGGGGCGCAACGCATACCCTGACCCGGCGGATCGACAACTGGTGGGCGACCGCAATCGGAGAAGTGCCTGCTGAAACGCTGCACGCATTTGCCCAGGCGCTTGAACGCAAAAAATGAGTCCCTATCTGGAACTCTGCAAACACTGTCCACTCTATGACTGGATCGACTCTTTGAATGGAAGATTGACAATGAAGACTCTCATGATCAAACCTTTGAACACCCTCCTGGTGGCCCTGGCCATGACGGCCACCGCTTATGTAACAGTTGCTCCGCTGCAGCCCGTCATGGCGCAGGCACGCGCCTTGCCGGACTTCACCGACCTGGTGGAACAGGTCGGTCCATCGGTGGTCAACATCCGTACCATGGAAAAAGTCAGCACGCGCACGGCGCAGGGTGGTCCTGGTGACGAAGAAATGCTGGAATTCTTTCGCCGGTTTGGTCTGCCTACACCGAACATGCCGGGAAATCCGCGCCAGGTACCGCGGCAAAACAGGCCACAGCAAGAAGAAGAACAGCCGCGTGGCGTGGGCTCTGGCTTCATCCTCACAGCCGATGGTTTCATCATGACCAACGCCCATGTGGTGGACGGGGCGGATGAAGTCTTGGTGACCCTCACCGACAAGCGTGAATTCAAGGCCAAGATCATTGGCGCTGACAAGCGTAGCGATGTTGCCGTGGTGAAGATCGAGGCCACAGGGTTACCTGCCGTTAAAGTAGGTGACGTCAGTCGGTTGAAAGTGGGTGAGTGGGTGATGGCCATTGGCTCACCCTTTAATTTGGAAAACACGGTTACCGCCGGTATCGTGAGTGCCAAGCAGCGTGATACCGGCGACTTTTTGCCGTTGATTCAAACCGATGTGGCCATCAATCCCGGGAACTCGGGTGGCCCGCTCATCAATATGCGCGGTGAGGTCGTGGGCATCAACAGCCAGATTTATTCACGTTCCGGCGGGTACATGGGCATTTCGTTTTCCATTCCCATGGATGAGGCGGTGCGCGTGAGCGATCAGCTCCGCAGTTCCGGCCGCGTATCCCGCGGGCTGTTGGGTGTGGCAATCGGCCCGGTCAGCAAGGAAGTGGCGGAATCGATTGGCCTGGGCAAGCCGGTAGGTGCGCTGATCCAACGCGTTGACAGCGGCTCTCCGGCTGAAAAAGCGGGTGTGGAGGCGGGCGACATCGTGACGCGTTTTGATGGCAAGGCCATCGAAAAATTCAACGACCTGCGCCAAATGGTGAGCAACACCAAGCCTGGCACCAAGTCCACGATTACGGTGTTTCGCCGTGGAGCGACCAAGGATCTGAACATCACCCTCGCAGAGGCAGAAGCAGACAAGCCAGCAGTCAAAAGTCTTGCCCGTGAGGAGAAGAGCAAACCTTCCAGCGCAGGTCAATCTGTTGGGCTCGCCGTCAGCGACCTGCCAGAGGCACACAAAAAGGAATTGAAGATCAAGGGCGGTGTGCGCGTGGATGGTGCAGCCGACGCAGCGGCGCGCGCCGGTCTGCGCGAGGGGGATGTCATTCTGCAAATCAACAATGTGGAAGTCACCTCGGTCAAGGAGTTCGAAGCGGCGCTGGCCAAACACGACAAGGCCAAGGCCTTGCCGGTCACGTTCTTGCGGGCCAACATGGTGCAGATTGCAGTCATCAAACCCGCGCGCTGATTGAATTTCTGCGCAATCAACCCTGAAGCCCTGTGGGTTTTGGGGTTGTCGCGGGGGGTGTTCATAGATTTTTTATATGGCACCCCCAAGTTGATTTCGTATGTTTGCAGTCACTAACTTTAAGACGCAATTTGAAAATTGGTTAGAATAGAGGGCCTGCAAAGGCCTTTATGGGTATATGGATTGAGAATAATCCATCATATGGGATGCCGGCAACTCCCCCACAGCTGATCCACAGATCACCCACAAGTTGTGCAGAATCCTATCCTCTGAATTGTTGATAACCTGTGTACAAAATAACTGTTGTTGACTTGCAACGAGACCAGTGTGGTGTTTTTGGGGCTTTGCTTTCGGGACTTTTTGCCTACAATGAAGCTCCAACCTTCGCAGTTGCCAATGATTGTTGGTTCAGGGCGCGTCA
>JAUSNJ010000180.1 GCA_030645355.1 Rhodoferax sp.
GAAAACCTGGACCCCATGGGTGTGCACACCGGCGACTCCATCACCGTGGCCCCTGCCCAGACCCTGACCGACAAGGAATACCAGATTCTGCGCAATGCCTCGTTGGCTGTGCTGCGCGAGATCGGCGTGGACACTGGCGGATCGAACGTGCAGTTCTCCATCAACCCGGTCGATGGCCGCATGATCGTCATCGAGATGAATCCGCGCGTCAGCCGCTCCTCGGCATTGGCCTCCAAGGCCACCGGCTTCCCGATTGCGAAGATCGCGGCCAAACTGGCCGTGGGCTTTACGCTCGACGAGTTACGCAACGATATCACCGGTGGTGCCACTCCTGCATCGTTCGAGCCCAGCATCGACTACGTGGTCACCAAGATCCCGCGTTTCGCCTTCGAGAAATTCCCTGCCGCCGACAGCCGCCTGACAACACAGATGAAGAGCGTGGGCGAGGTCATGGCCATGGGCCGCACCTTCCAGGAGTCCTTCCAGAAAGCCCTGCGCGGCCTGGAAGTGGGCGTGGACGGTTTGAATGAAAAGACCCAGGACCGGGAAGTGCTGGAAAAGGAACTGGGTGAGCCCGGCCCCGAGCGCATCTGGTACGTGGGCGATGCGTTTGCCCAGGGCTTGAGCGTGGATGAGGTGTTTGCGCTGACCAAGATCGACCGCTGGTTTCTGGTGCAGATCGAGCAGATCGTCAAGATTGAGCTGGAAATCGAGCGCCTGCCACAACCCGCCAGCGGCACGGCCTTTGACAATATCGACGCGGCCACGCTGCGCAGCCTGAAGCAAAAGGGCTTTTCCGACCGCCGCCTGGCGCGCCAGTTCAAGACCACCGACAAGGCGATTCGCGAGAAGCGCCGCGCCCTGGGCGTGCGCCCGGTCTACAAGCGGGTGGACACTTGCGCGGCCGAGTTTGGCACCAACACCGCTTACATGTACTCGACCTACGAGTCCGAAGGCGCGGAGTGCGAGGCGGCACCCACGACCAACAAGAAGATCATGGTTTTGGGCGGTGGCCCGAACCGCATCGGCCAGGGTATCGAATTCGACTACTGCTGTGTGCACGCCGCACTGGCCATGCGCGAGGACGGTTACGAGACCATCATGGTCAACTGCAACCCCGAGACTGTTTCAACCGACTACGACACCAGTGACCGCCTGTACTTCGAGCCGCTGACGCTTGAAGACGTGCTGGAAATCGTCGACAAGGAAAAGCCGGTTGGCGTCATCGTGCAATACGGCGGTCAGACGCCGTTGAAGCTGGCGCTGGACCTGGAGGCCAACGGCGTGCCCATCATCGGTACCAGCCCCGACATGATCGACGCTGCCGAAGACCGCGAGCGCTTCCAGAAACTGCTGCACGAGTTGAAGCTGCGCCAGCCGCCCAATGCCACGGCCCGTACCGAGCCAGAGGCCCTGGAGAAAGCCGCCGCCTTGGGCTACCCTCTGGTGGTGCGCCCCAGCTATGTGCTGGGCGGCCGGGCCATGGAAATCGTCCACGAGCAGCGTGACCTGGAGCGCTATATGCGCGAAGCGGTCAAGGTCAGCCACGACTCGCCGGTGCTGCTGGACCGCTTCCTGAACGATGCCATTGAATGCGATGTGGATTGCATCCGTGACTCCACGGGCGTGACCTTTATCGGCGGTGTCATGGAGCACATCGAGCAAGCTGGCGTGCACAGCGGCGACTCGGCCTGTTCGCTGCCGCCGTACAGCCTGAGTGCCGCCACGGTCACCGAAATCAAGCGCCAGACCGCTGCCATGGCCGCCGCGCTGAATGTGGTGGGGTTGATGAACGTGCAGTTTGCCATTCAGAACAGTGAAGGCCGGGACGTGATCTTCGTTCTGGAGGTCAACCCGCGCGCCTCGCGCACCGTGCCGTTCGTGTCCAAGGCCACCGGTATCCAACTGGCCAAGGTGGCGGCACGTTGCATGGTCGGCCAGTCGCTGGCGTCCCAAGGCGTCACCAAAGAGGTGACGCCGCCGTATTACAGCGTCAAAGAGGCCGTGTTCCCCTTCGTTAAATTCCCCGGAGTGGACACGATCCTTGGCCCCGAGATGAAGTCCACTGGTGAAGTCATGGGCGTGGGCAAGACCTTTGGCGAAGCCTTTGTGAAGTCGCAACTCGGCGCAGGCGCCAAGCTGCCGCGTTCGGGCAAAGCCTTTATTTCGGTCAAGCAGAGTGACAAACCCCGCGCGGTGGAGGTGGCACGCAAGCTGGCCGACATGGGCTTCTCGCTGGTGGCCACCAAGGGCACGGCGGCCAGCATCAACGCTGCGGGCGTGGCCTGTTCCGTAGTCAATAAGGTCACGGAAGGCCGTCCGCACATCGTGGACATGATCAAGAACGAGCCCCTGGCCATGGTCATCAACACGGTGGAAGAGCGGCGCAATGCGATTGCCGATTCACGCCAGATACGCACCAGCGCACTGTTGGCGCGGGTCACGACCTATACCACCATAGCCGGCGCCGAAGCCGCGGTCGAAGGCATGAAGTATCTGGACCAGCTCGATGTGATTTCCGTGCAGGAAATGCACGCGCAATTGCAGGACTAGTTTCCCCGCCTAAGAATTGGCATAATTCAGCCAGTTGTAAAGGACAGTGCGGTGTGTAAACGCTGCGCTGTCCTTGTTGCTTATACGGGCCGTTTTCGGCCTTTGTTGTTTACTTGGACCTTCTCTTTTTTATCATGGCAACCCTTCCTATTACCAAACGCGGCGCTGAAATCCTCAAGGCCGAGTTGCACAAACTCAAGACCGTGGAGCGGCCTTCGGTGATCGCAGCGATCTCCGAAGCGCGCGCGCAGGGCGACTTGAGTGAAAACGCCGAATACGAGTCAGCCAAGGACCGCCAGGGGTTTATCGAGGGCCGTATCCAGGAAGTCGAAGGCAAGTTGTCGGCGGCGCAGATCATTGATCCGTCCGAGTTGAACGCGGGTGGCAAGGTGGTGTTTGGTGCGACGGTCGAGCTGGAAGAAGAAGAGACCGGCGAGCGGGTGACCTACCAGATCGTGGGCGAGGACGAAGCGGATCTGAAATTTGGCCGCATCAATATTGGCTCTCCCATCGCCCGCGCCCTGATTGGCAAGGCCGAGGGCGATACCGCCGAGGTGCAGGCACCGGGCGGCATCAAGGCCTATGAAATCGTTGCCGTGCAATACATCTGACCGGCATCTGGAATATGCGCAGTGTGCCCCTTTGGATTGCCGCAGCATGGTGGGGCAGCCTGACGACGCTGGGTTTTTTCGTCGTGCCGATGCTATTTGCGCATTTGCCGACCCCTGCAATGGCTGGCGCGATGGCGGCCAGGTTGTTCTCGGTTCAGACGGCCATCTCGGCTGTCAGTGGCTTGGTCCTGCTGATGTTGTTTAGATCAAACAGGTCGCTAGCCCCCGAGGGTATTGCACAGAGTGCTACACTTTTTGTAGTGGGTGGGGTTTTGCTGGCGCTGTTGGTGGAGTTCGGGGTAGCGCCACACATCATCGCCCGCGACAACCTGGCCCTATGGCATGGCGTTGGGACGGCTATGTATGTCGTGCAGTGGCTTTGCGCGGGGGTGGTGTTTGGCAAACTGAGCGTGCATCGCGGAGCCTAGTTTCTGGATCGCGAACCTAAAAAAAGCCTCCGGATTGCGGAGGCTCGGTTTTCAGGTTTGGCTGCGTTTCTTCACGCTGACCTGTGGCTTGGGCTTGGCCCGTTTGACATTCCCGCCGGCGGTCAGGCGTTGATTGCCCAGGACTCGCAAGGTTTTGACCTCGGGGCGCTGACCGGCCCGCTTGCTGTATTTCAGCACCTTGACGTCGCGTGGCCCGGCCATGCGGTCTTCATCGACGGTTTTTTCCTTGTCAACCTTGGGACGCCACAACACCAGCAGTTTGCCAATGTGTTGAATAGGCGCCGCAGAGAGTTCTTCGGCCAGAAGCTGGAACATGGCTTCGCGGGCCACGCGGTCATCCGAAAAGACGCGGACCTTGATCAGGCCGTGGGCATTTAAAGCGGCATCGATCTCTTTTTTGACGTTGGCCGTCAGGCCGTCGTTACCGACCATGACCACAGGGTCCAAGTGGTGCGCGTCGGCACGGTGTTCTTTGCGCTGGGCAGGGGTCAGTTGAATTAGGGGCATACCTGTATTATCGGTTGAACGGAAACAGGGCGGTAGAGCCGCCCCCTCAGAAAGCACGTATGAAAACCAAAGCCGGCAACAAAAAGGTCAACAAGGCCTGGTTGCACGACCATATTAACGACCCCTACGTCAAGTTGGCGAGCCGGGAAGGCTACCGCGCGCGCGCGGCCTACAAGCTCAAGGAGATCGACGAAACCTTCGGTTTGATCAAACCGGGCTATCTGCTGGTGGACCTGGGTTGTACGCCGGGCGCCTGGAGCCAGTATGCGCGGCGCAAGATGTCTCCCTCGGGGGCAGCGGTAGGGGATCTCAATGGCACCATTATTGGCCTGGATCTGCTGCCTATGGAGCCGATTGAGGGCGTGACTTTTATCCAGGGGGATTTTCGGGAGGCCGATGTCCTCGCGCAACTGGAACAGACCTTGCAGGGTCGCCAGGCGGATGTGGTGGTGTCCGACATGGCGCCCAATCTGTCCGGCATCTCGTCGGCCGACGCAGCGCGGATCGAGCATTTGGTCGAGCTGGCCATCGAATTTGCCCAAAACCATATGAAACCCCAGGGCGCGCTGGTGGCCAAGGTGTTTCACGGCGGCAGCTACAACGACGTGGTGCTGCGGTTCAAGGCGGCATTTGACACGGTGAAGCCATTCAAACCCAAGGCTTCCCGGGACCGGTCTTCCGAGACGTTCTTGGTCGGGTTGGGGCTGAAGCGACAGCCCGGTGAACGCTAGTTTTCCCGCCGGGCCGCCCCAAGGGGAAACGCATCCCCTCGGGGGGCAGCGACCCGCGTAGCGGTGGAGCGCGGGGGCTGGTAACGCGGTGTTGACGGGCGTCATATCTGTTACATAACCCTGCGGTATATATGGCAGAAAACCGCAAAAACCCGCGCCACACACCTTGAAACGCCTAAAATGCGACTCAGATATGCACGGTATCTCTACTTGTGCCCCTATTGGAGCTTCGCTTGAATAATCAGTGGTTTTCAAAAATTGCAGTGTGGTTGGTGATCGGGCTGGTGCTCTTCACGGTGTTCAAGCAATTTGACACACGTGGCACGGCCGGTGCGACCTTGGTAGGCTATTCTGACTTCCTTGAAGAAGTGCGCAACAAGCACATCAAGAGCGCCCTTATCCAGGAAGGCCAGGGCGGCACCGAAATTTTGGCGGTCACCACCGATGACCGCAAGGTCCGAACCACTGCGACCTATCTGGACCGGGGCTTGGTGGGGGATTTGATCAGCAATGGCGTCAAGTTCGACGTCAAACCCCGCGAAGAAGGTTCACTGCTGATGACCCTGTTGGTCAGCTGGGGCCCTATGCTGCTGCTGGTCGGCGTCTGGATTTACTTCATGCGCCAGATGCAGGGCGGTGGCAAGGGCGGCGCGTTCAGCTTTGGCAAGAGCAAGGCCCGTCTACTGGACGAAAATACCAATACCGTGACCTTTGCTGATGTGGCGGGTTGCGATGAAGCCAAGGAAGAAGTCAAAGAGGTAGTCGACTTCCTGAAAGACCCCAGCAAGTTCCAGAAGCTCGGCGGCCGTATTCCCCGTGGTTTGCTGCTGGTTGGCCCTCCGGGCACCGGCAAGACCCTGCTGGCCAAGTCCATCGCCGGTGAAGCCAAGGTTCCGTTCTTCAGCATCTCCGGTTCCGATTTCGTGGAAATGTTCGTTGGCGTGGGCGCGTCCCGTGTGCGCGACATGTTTGACAACGCAAAGAAAAACGCACCCTGCATCATCTTCATTGACGAAATCGACGCGGTTGGTCGCCAGCGTGGCGCTGGCCTGGGCGGTGGCAATGACGAACGCGAACAGACCCTGAACCAGATGCTGGTTGAGATGGACGGCTTTGAGACCAATGTGGGCGTGATCGTGGTGGCGGCCACCAACCGCCCCGATATTCTGGACGCGGCGTTGCTGCGCCCTGGACGGTTTGACCGCCAGGTCTATGTCACGCTGCCCGATATCCGTGGCCGCGAGCAGATTCTGGCGGTGCACATGCGCAAGGTGCCGTTGGGGCAGGACGTCAGCCCCAGTGTGATTGCCCGCGGTACGCCTGGCATGTCCGGTGCCGACCTGGCCAATCTGTGCAATGAAGCAGCGCTGATGGCGGCCCGCCGCAATGCCCGCGTGGTGGAGATGCAGGACTTCGAAAAGGCCAAGGACAAGATTCTGATGGGCCCCGAGCGCAAGAGCATGGTCATGCCCGAGGAAGAGCGCCGCAATACGGCGTACCACGAGTCCGGCCACGCGCTGATTGGCAAGCTGCTGCCCAAGTGCGATCCGGTGCACAAGGTCACTATCATTCCCCGCGGCCGCGCCCTGGGAGTGACCATGAGCCTGCCGGCGCAAGACCGCTACAGCTATGACAGCGAATACATGCTGAACCAGATCAGCATGCTGTTTGGTGGCCGCATCGCCGAAGAAGTGTTCATGAACCAGATGACCACCGGCGCCAGCAACGACTTTGAGCGGGCCACTCACATAGCCCGTGACATGGTTACCCGCTATGGCATGACCGATGCGCTGGGTCCCATGGTCTATGCCGAGAACGAAGGCGAAGTGTTTCTGGGCCGCTCGGTCACCAAGACCACCAACATGAGCGAGCAGACCATGCAAAAGGTGGACGGCGAGGTGCGCCGCATCATCGACCAGCAATACGCGCTGGCACGCAAGCTGATCGAAGAAAACAAAGACAAGATGCATGCCATGGCCAAGGCCTTGCTGGAGTGGGAAACCATTGACAGTGACCAGCTGGATGACATCATGGGTGGCAAGGAGCCACGTCCACCCAAAGACTGGACACCCCGCGCGCCCAGCTCCGGCAGTGGCGGCGGCAGTGGTGGCGCGCCAGCCGTAGCGGCGGACCCTACACCCACCGTTGCCTGATATAAAGCCGTTGGAAAACAGTCAGACGGGGCCTTGTGCCCCGTTTTCTCATTGCTGATCTGCACGGGAGGGAGGTACTTGATGTATTGGCAAACCAGCCGGTTTTGCATTGATTTGCAGACACCCCAGGTGATGGGCATTGTCAACGTCACGCCGGATTCATTTTCCGATGGGGGCTTGCATGCCAGCCGGGATGCGGCTTTGGCGCATTGCGACCAACTGGTCAGGGATGGCGCGGATATTCTTGATATCGGCGGAGAATCGACCCGACCCGGCGCACTCGAACTCGCGGTAGACGAAGAGCTGGCCCGTGTGTTGCCCATCGTCCGCCATGCGGTCACCTTGGGTGTGCCCGTATCGGTGGATACCTACAAACCACAGGTGATGCAGGCCGTGCTGGATTTGGGCGCTGACATCATCAATGATGTCTGGGCGCTGCGCTGGTCGGATGGGGAGAATAGTACGACGGGTCGCGATGTCGTGGGCGCGCACGGCCAGTGCGGGGTGTGCCTTATGCATATGCACCGCAACCCGCAAACCATGCAGGTTGCGCCCATGGAGGGCGACGTGATGCCGCAGGTGCTATCGTTTTTGGAACGCCTTGCATCCGATCTACGCGGGCAAGGAGTCGAGAAGGCACGCATCTGCATTGACCCCGGTATTGGATTTGGCAAGACCGTGGAGCAGAATTTTGCCCTCCTGGGCCAACAGGCTGCCCTGGTGCCGTTGGGCTATGCCGTGTTGGCGGGCTGGTCGCGCAAGTCGTCACTCGCGGCGGTGACGGGACGGTCATTGGCAACCGTGGCGACGCTAGACATACGGGATCGGCTGGTACCCAGCGTGACGGCTGCTTTGTTGGCGGTACAAAACGGAGCCCATGTGGTGCGGGTGCATGACGTGAAGGAGACGGTACAGGCACTCAAGGTTCTTGGTGCGATGCAACGGCATCGCGGATGATTTTTGACTTCAAACGGGTAATCACGACTATGACAAGAAAATACTTTGGCACCGACGGCATTCGTGGCACGGTTGGCCAGGCTCCCATTACCCCCGACTTCGTGATGCGCCTGGCGCACGCGGTGGGGCGGGTGTTAAGGCGTACCGAGTCGAGACCCACCGTGTTGATCGGCAAGGACACGCGCATCTCGGGCTATATGCTGGAGAGCGCACTGGAAAGTGGCTTCAATTCGGCCGGGGTGGACGTGGTGCTGTTGGGCCCACTGCCCACACCCGGTGTGGCCTATCTGACCCGTGCGCAGCGCGCATCGCTGGGCGTGGTCATCAGTGCCAGCCACAACCCGTTTGCCGACAACGGCATCAAGTTTTTCAGTGCCCAGGGCACCAAGCTCTCTGACGCGTGGGAACACGCCGTGGAGGTCGCCCTGGACGAGCCACCGGTGTGGGCCGACTCGGCATCCCTGGGAAAAACGCGCCGCCTGGAGGATGCGGCCGGCCGCTACATCGAATTTTGCAAGAGCACGTTTGCCAACGACCTCACGCTCAAAGGCCTGAAAATCGTAGTGGACGGTGCGCATGGTGCGGCCTACCTGGTCGCGCCGAAGGTGTTTCACGAACTGGGCGCTGAAGTGATCACTATCGGTTGTGCACCGGATGGATTGAACATCAACCACGAAGTCGGTGCCACCCATCCCCAGGCCCTGGTTGCTGCCGTCAAGGCGCATGGTGCGCACTATGGTATTGCGCTGGACGGTGATGCGGATCGTCTGCAACTGGTCGACGCCGATGGTCGCCTGTTCAATGGCGACGAGATTTTGTACCTGATGGTGAAAGAGCGGCTGTCGCGTGGTGGCGCATTCGAGAGCAAGCGAATGGGTGAAACGGTGCCTGGCGTGGTAGGGACACTCATGACCAATATGGCGGTGGAAATCGCCTTGAAGTCCAGGGCGGTCGAACTGGTTCGTGCCAAGGTCGGCGATCGCTATGTGTTGGAGGAGTTGGAGAAGCGTGGCTGGTTGCTGGGCGGCGAGGGGTCTGGCCATCTGTTGGCCCTGGACAAGCACACCACCGGCGACGGTATCGTCTCGGCCTTGCAGGTGTTGCAGGCGTGCATGCGAAGCGGCCAAACACTGGCTGAATTGCTCGCCGACGTCACGCTGTTCCCGCAAGTTCTGATCAATGTCCGATTGAGTCCCGGGCAGGACTGGAAAACCAATCAGCATTTGACCGCGGCAACCCGAGCTGTCGAAATGGAGTTGGGCGATGCAGGCAGGGTGCTGATCCGTGCCAGCGGCACCGAGCCATTGGTGCGCGTCATGGTGGAAGCGCGAGACGCCGCCCAGGCCCAAGCCTGCGCGCAGCGCATTGCCGATACGCTGGCGGCTTGAGGACGTTTGCACATGACTACGACCGCAACCGCAGCTTCCGGTGATTCTCCGGCTGTTTCGTCCGTCTACGTGTGCCGCGCGGATTATGCGAACCCTATACATGGGGCTGCACTGGTTCACGTGCTGGATGCCTATGCGCAGGACCCTATGGGTGGCGCCCATCCCCTGAGCGACTTTGCCAAAACAAATCTGGTGGCGTCTTTGGCCGCACGGCCACAGGCCTACAGTGTGCTGGCGTTTGACGGCGAAAAGCCGGTCGGGCTGGTGAACTGCATTGAGGGCTTCTCTACGTTCGCCTGCCGTCCCCTGGTCAATGTGCACGATGTTGCCGTGGTAGCCAGTCACCGGGGGCAGCGGGTTGCGGAAAAGATGCTGGCCAAGGCCGAAGCCCTTGCCATTGCGCGCGGCGCCTGCAAGCTCACGCTGGAGGTCCTGCAAGGCAACGTGGGCGCCGACCGCCTGTACCGGCGTCTGGGTTTTGCAAACTATGAATTGGACCCCACCATGGGCCAGGCGCAATTCATGCAGAAGTGGCTGGACTAAGTCGCCGGATTGTCGATGTCGGGTGGCAGCGTGGGCAGCACCACGACCGGGCAGAAACCGCCCCCAGGGCTGCGCATATTGGTCGTCTGGCCACTGTAGGTGCGGGCCGCCAGCAGTTGCACCACGCCCCGGTAGGTATAGGCCCGCACGTCGAGCTTGAGCCGGGTTGGGACACCATCCACATCCACCAGTCGTTCACTGGGCGGCACCAGTTCCTGGGCAATGAAGCCCCCTGCCACGATCTCCTCCCACACCCGCCGGGTGAGCTTGTCACCCCGATAGGCCGCCTTGGCGCCATAGCCGGCAACCGGCTTGAAGAACAGTTTTCGGCGGTTTGCCCATAGTGCATCCGCAGCGTCCGGGGTTACCGCCATGGTTTGGGGTACGGCGGCCTTCAGCAGGGCGCGATCCTGCGCGCTGACTCCCCACTCGGTTAACAGGGTATCGTTTCCCAGCGCAATCAGATTGCCTTTGTGCGCATACAGCGCATGGGCCCGCGGATTGGGGGTGACCACGGCCGCGCCAGCGGCGCAGGCCGCGTGCAGTGCGCTGTGCGCGGGTTCGGAAAGGTCGAAGTCAGTCAGTCGGTTGTAGACCAGATCAATGGGCAGGTCTGCGGGCAGGTCCGGGTGCCACAGGGCGCCATCGCGCCACACCAGATCGCGCGCGTCGCACACGATGGCCTTGACTCCATGGCGTTCAAACAGCAGCCGCGCGAGTTCAAATTCGGGGGCCAGGTACTGCGTCAGGGGCGCATCGTCCACAACGGCCACCGTCCGCAGTGTTCGCGTGCCGCGCTGGTTCTGCCACTCCTGCATGAACATGTCCCAAAACAGCTGCTCCAGTTCTGGCTGATTCGTTGATGCGTCCATGAGCCCCTGCATGGATGCACAGCAGTCGCGATGGGCATCTGCCAGCACTGCGTTGAGCCATGCGCCTCCCGCATTGGTATTGATTTCGATCAGCCGTGGGCCATCCGCACTGATGTGAAAGTCGTAGCCCATAAAGACACCCGCTGGGCCAAGGTCATCGCGTGCAATGGCTTTTGCGTTTGCGAGGGCCGCAGCCTGGTAGGCCGGCAAGGCCACGACACGCTCTATGGCAGCGATGCTTTTGGCAAGCGTGCTGTGCACTTCCGGGTCCAGGAAGACGGCCGTTTGGGAAAACAAGTGCGGGTGCGTGGTGGCCAGTGTGCTGGTGAAACCTCGCAGCCCCGGGGCCTTGTCGAACTGGTCACGCAGGCGCTGGGGGTCCAGGGTGCGACACATGCATTGCAGATTGAGCGCGTCAGCCAGGTTCATGGGGTTCACTTTCATGTTTATATTTCAATTATTGTTGAAATATCATAATCATGCAATGGACGTGGTGTACAGCCTCAGGAGTACCACTGCTGAAGTGCCTCGGCATGCACTGTGGCCCGTGTGTCGGGTGATGGCGTCCACAGGGTATGGCTACAGGCCGCCCGGGACAGAAAGTCCAGCAGAGACAAGTGCCGACGCAACACCCGGTGCTGGCGGTGGGCAATCAGGGGGTTGAAAATGCCCTTGAGCGAGAACATCTGGCGTGGGTTCTTTCGGATCCACAGCCACGACCCCATCTCCAGCGTCAGCGGCAAGAAGACACGGCCCGCGTTTTCACAGGATTCCAGATACAAATGGTCCCACAGATCACCATGGGTCAAATACTGCAGGCTCTGTGGCTCGAACACATACGCATGGTGGTTGTAGGTCTGCAGAAACACATCCTTGAGCGCTTGCATTTCTGCCAGATGGGCAATGGGCTTGCGGGTATGGGCATAGGGAAACCAGATGCGGTCGCTGGCACCGAAACCCGAGTGACAATCCAGCGCCATGCTGAAGCGGCGGCTCAGCAGCTCGGTGCGAACCTCTGCGCACAGCAATTCATTCTCGGTTTCCATGGCATCCCCCGCCTTGCCGCGGTACCAGGGCAGGCCTGGGCTGATGCGCTGACCACCCACCAGGAAGGGCACCTTGTCGACGGCCTCTACCGGCGCGTTGCGCATCAAGTCCACGCCCCTGGGGTTGGCACGTGTTCCCATCAGCATGCCGCCGGGGTTGACGATGGGCATGAACAACAGTCGAACCGATTCCAGTTGCCGGTGCAGGGTGGTGTCCCACTGCAAGCGCATGACCAGGTTATGCAAAAAGGCAATCACTACCTCGGCGCCAATGCGCTCCAGGCCGTGGACGCCACCGAAGAATCCTATGGCCGGGACGTCAGGGCTGGGGTTGCCCAGGCCAATGGAATAAATGGGCAGCACCGCACCCGATGGCGTGGCCACCTGGTGCAGTACTTTGGTCTGGAGATGCCGCGCGCCGAGCTCCAGGGTTCGCTCCAGCGCCTGGAGTTCTGGCAGGTGTTTTGATGGCACGTTGGGTTGGGTCTTGGTAAGGAGTGGCAGGCAAGCTGCGGTGAGCATAGCTTGCAAAGCACGGTTTTAGCGCAATGGCGACCACACACAAAGGTCATAGATGCTGACTCGAAACCGTCACACATGGGCGATAAGCTGGGGGCTCGTTCATCGACGCGATTGGAGTGGACCATGATCTGGAAATTCCTGGGTTTGCAGAAGAAACTGGATGCGCTATTTGATGATGGCTGGGTCAGTCTTGGCCTGTCCACCGCACGTGCGCGTCAGTTGCCTGGCGCCACGACCGTCCCTTGCTCCGCGCAGTCCGAGGGTTAGAGCGATGACACGTCTGTACGTTGTCCGCAGTATCGTGTGGGGTCTCGTGGAATTGCTGGCGCTCCAGCGCTCGCGCTTGATGGGGTGGCGCTCGCGGACCTGACTGCCTCCGCGCCGGGTGGGCCGGCCGGTGGTGTAAATACTACTATTTTGATAGCTATAAAGCCATTGGTTACGAGGGCTAGCGGCACTTTTTGTCGCAAGTGCATGAAGCCCTGTATCAAGAAACCTGTTTTGGGTATTGAAAACTAGACGTGGCGTGCCCACGGTCCGAGCGTCATCCGCTCCAGCGAACCCAGAACGCGTGAAAAGTCACGCGATGCGAGCATGGAGCGCTCAATCAGGCCCAGCTGGACGGCGCGCGCGTACTGGGCTCGGGCGATGTCAAACGGCAGGCCCATCACGTCCATGGCAACCCCCGTCGCTTCAAAAACACAGTTGCGGATACCCGGATGGGCCGTCGATCCGTGATCGAACGGTAATGGTGCCGAGCTTTGGGTGAAAGCAGTAGCAGGTTTGTGCATGGCTATTCCTTGTGGAAATGAGTCAACAGCGAAGATAAGGGTTAACCCTTGGTTTTGCAAGAGCCGCGCACAAAAACCTGCAAATTGCTACACGCAGTGCCTGACACAAAACTGCCACTGAAATGACGTGAACGCGTCATCTGCGCCTTTCAGAATCTCGCCATAACAAACACCATGGAGAACGAGATGGGAACACGTTTGAGCGCCGCGGTTGAATTGGGCAAGTCCATCGGGAAGTCTGCCCGTGGCCCGGCCCACGAATTTGAGCAGCAGTGTCTGCGCATCCTGCGCTGCACCGCCCACGCGTTGGCGAACAGCCCCGGGGGCCTGCGCTTCCAGGCGGGCACTCGCCCGTGGCTGGATGCCTTGTCGGAGCAGCGCGGCGATTTGTCCATGGCAGTTCAACACGGAGGATGATCATGACGGAACACCTGCACGCCACCACGCCCCCGGGATTTTCGGAAGCCGAACGTTCGGCCGCAATGCCAACGACTGCGAAAGAGCGGTTTGGCGTCAAGGTTTCATGGGCCACGCACCTGGATGAAGTGCGCGCCGCGCAACGGCTGCGCTACGACGTGTTCGCCAATGAGATGGGCGCTCGCCTGAGCACCACCTTGCCCGGGCATGACATCGACTTGTTTGACAACTTCTGCGAGCACCTGCTGGTATGCGATGAGGACAGCGGACAGGTCATCGGCACCTACCGCGTCCTCACGCCGGTGCAAGCTCAGCGCATCGGCAGCACCTATAGCGATACCGAATTTGATCTGACCCGTTTGCGCGGTTTGCGTGAGCGCATGGTCGAGCTGGGGCGCAGCTGCGTGCACAAGGACTACCGGCATGGCGGCGTCATCATGACCTTGTGGGCTGCGCTGGGCGCCTTTATGGTGCGCAACCAGCTGGACACCATGATTGGCTGCGCCAGTGTTCCCATGCTGCACAACGGTGTGGTCTGCGGCGACGTGGCGGCCAGCATCTGGCGCCAGGTGCAAGCCACCCATCTGGCGCCGATTGAATACCACGTCCGCCCACGACTGCCGCTACCCATTGAGCAACTGGATGCGTCGCTGGACGTGGAGCCCCCCGCGTTGATCAAGGGCTACCTGCGCTGTGGTGCCAAGGTGCTGGGCCCCCCGGCCTGGGACCCGGATTTCAACTCCGCGGATCTGCCGATGCTGATGCGCATTGCCGATCTGCCAGCCCGCTACCGCAAACACTTCCTGGGGGCCTGATGCGGGCCGGTCCCGACGCTTTTGCTCCGCTGGTGCGGGGTATGTTGGATGGGGCCCCCATGGACGACGATGACCACCTCCCGGCGCGCCGATACCGCGCCATTTTTGTGTCCGACATTCACCTGGGTACTGCCGGTTGCCAGGCCCAGGCGCTCTTGGGTTTTCTCAAGGCACATCGCAGTGACTACCTGTACCTGGTGGGCGATATCGTTGATGGCTGGCAATTGCGTAGACGCTGGTTTTGGCCTCAATCGCACAACGACGTGGTGCAAAAGCTGCTGCGCCGGGCCCGCAAGGGCTGCAAGGTTGTCTTCATCCCGGGCAACCACGACGAGTTTGCCCGGGGCTTTCTGGGGCATGAATTTGGTGGCATCGAAGTGCGCGACGATGCCGTCCATACAACCGCCGATGGCCGCAAATTGTGGGTCACCCATGGCGACTACTTTGACGGCGTGATCCAGTGCGCCAAGTGGCTGGCCTTTCTCGGCGACAACCTGTATGAGTTCACGCTCAGGCTCAATCGCTACCTCAACAGCTTGCGTGCGCGCATGGGGCTGCCGTACTGGTCGCTGTCGGCGTATCTGAAACAAAAGGTCAAGACCGCGCTCAACTACGTCACCGACTTTGAGGTGGCGGTTGCCAATGCCGCACGCGCGCTGGGCCACGACGGCGTGGTATGCGGGCACATCCACCGCGCCGAGATGCGCGACATCAACGGCATCCTGTATTGCAACGATGGCGACTGGGTCGAGAGCCGCAGCGCCCTGGTGGAGCACCTGGATGGCCGCCTGGAACTGTTGTATTGGAATGCCGAGCAAACCAGCAGCGCACTGGTGCATGTCCAACAGGAGGTTCCCGCATGAAGCTCGCGCTCGTGACCGATGCCTGGCAGCCCCAGGTCAACGGCGTCGTCACCACCCTGGTGGAGTTGGTGCGAGAGATGGAAGGCCTAGGCCACCAGGTGGAGGTCATTCACCCGGGGCTGTTTGAGACCCGGCCCTGCCCGGGCTATGCCGGTATTGACCTGGCCGTGCGACCCGCCAAGGCACTGGCCCGCCGACTCGACGCCCTGGATGCCGACGCCATCCACCTGGCTACCGAAGGCCCGCTGGGCTGGGCGGCCAGGCGCTATTGCCTGCGGCGCGGCTTGTCGTTCACCACCGCCTTTCACACGCGCTTTCCGGAGGTTCTGAAGGCCGCGCTCCGCCTGCCGCTGTGGCTGGGCTACGCGTTGTTCCGGCACTTTCACAGGCCATCTTCAGGCGTGCTGGTGCCCACCCCGAGTGTGTTGCGGATGCTGGAATCCCGGGGCTTTCGCAATCTGCGCGCTTGGACGCACGGCGTGGATATGCGGCTCTTCAGCTACCAGGAGGTGCCCCAGGTCTATGCGCCGCTGGGTGGCCTGGCGCGGCCGGTCTCGCTCTTTGTGGGCCGGGTATCGTATGAGAAGAACATCGAGGCATTCCTGCGCATGGATGTGCCGGGTACCAAAGTCGTTTGCGGTGTCGGTCCGCTGGAGAGCACCTTGCGTGAACGGTTTCCGCATGTCCGTTGGCTGGGTGTCTTGCCGCGTGACGTGCTGGCACGGGTCTACGCTGCCGCCGATGTCTTCGTCATGCCCAGCAAGACCGAGACGTTTGGGCTGGTGATGCTGGAGGCCATGGCCAGCGGCACCCCCGTCGCGGCGTATCCGGTGGAAGGGCCTCTGGAGGTGGTGGGGGCCAACGCGCTCGGAGGCGCATTGCACGAGGACCTGGCCAGTGCCTGGTACCACGCGCTGTCCATTCCCCGCCACGAAGCCCGGGCGCGCGCGCAGGCCTTTAGCTGGGGCCATGCGTCGCAACTGTTTGTACGGTATCTGGTGCCCGCCCGAAACGGCACGGCGCTGGATAGCGGCACGGTTGTTCATGGCACCGTCACACAATTGTCATCAAACACGTAAACAATTCGTCACTGTTGTGTCATAGTGAAGGCTGAATCTATGTTGTCATTTCTTCGCAGTCCTCTGTTGCAGGCGCCCCTGAAGGGCCCGGACCTGCTGGATCGCGACCACAGCATATTGGCGTTCAACGAACGGGTGCTGGATTGGGCGGTGCGTGACGACGTGCCCTTGTTGGAGCGCCTGCGCTATCTGTGCATCGTGTCATCCAATCTGGACGAGTTTTTCGAGGTGCGGGCCGAGCCCCATCTGATTGCCAGCCAAGCCAATGATCGCAAAGGGGTGTTCTCGGTCGGCTCGTTCGAACGCTTGGCCGCGTCGCTGCATGACATTGTGGGCCGCCAGTATGCGCTGTACAACGAGAAACTGTTGCCGGCCTTTGAAAGACTGGGCATCAAGATCATTTCCCATGGCGACCGCAATCCAGCCCAGCGCCATTGGGTCAAGCAGTATTTCGAGCGGGAGGTCCGGCCTTTGCTGATCCCTGTCGGGCTGGACCCGTCCCATCCCTTTCCGCAGGTGGCCAACAAGTCGCTGAATTTCATTGTGCGCCTGGGCGGGCGCGACGCGTTTGGTCGCGAGAATGAAATTGCCATTGTGAAGGTGCCGCGGGTGCTGCCACGCCTGATCCGCATGCCGGCCAAAGTGTCCGGCGGGCGCACCCTGCTGGTCTCCCTGTCCAGTGTGATCCGTGCGCATTTGTCGGAGCTGTTTGCCGGACGGCATGTAGGGCAGTTTTCGCAGTTCAGGGTGACCCGCCATTCCGATCTGGCCGTCGACGAGGACGATGTCAAGAATTTGCGCACGGCGCTGCGCCAGGGCCTGGTCCACCGCCACTACGGACAGGCCGTGCGGCTGGAGGTGTCGGCCGGGTGTTCGGAATACCTGTCCGATTTTCTGCTGCAGCAGTTTGACCTGCCACCCAAAGCGCTGTACCGGGTGCCCGGTCCAGTGAACCTGGTTCGCCTGACGCAGCTGATTGACCTGGTGGACCGGCCGGACCTGTGTTTTCCGCCGTACAAGGCGTCTTTCCCGGCCCAGATGGATACGGTACAAAACATCTTTGAGCAGCTCAAGCAGGGCGATATATTGATCCACCAGCCGTTCGAGAGCTTCGACGGCGTGCTGGAGTTTTTGCGGGAAGCAGTCAATGATCCCCAGGTGCTGGCGATCAAGCAGACCATTTACCGCACCGGCCCCAATTCCGAGCTGATGGACCTGTTGCGTGAGGCGGTGCGCCAGGGCAAGGAAGTCACCGTGGTGGTGGAGCTCAAGGCCCGCTTTGACGAAGAGGCGAACATCAATTGGGCAGAGATGCTGGAGTCCATCGGCGCCCAGGTCCTGTACGGAGTCGTGGGACTCAAGACCCACGCGAAGATGATGCTGATTACCCGGCGCGAGGGCAAGGCGCTCAAACGCTATGGTCATCTGTCGACCGGAAATTACAACCCCCGGACCGCCCGCCTGTACACCGATGTCAGCCATATCACCGCCGACACCGCGCTCACGACCGACATGGAGCATGTGTTTGTGCACCTGGCAAGCCAGAGCCGGTTGCCGCCGTTGCGCAAGCTGTGGTTTGCACCGTTTCACCTGCATCGCAATCTGATCGACAAGATTGATGCATTGGGTATGGCTGCCGCCCGTGGCCGCGCCACGCGCATCGTGGCCAAGATGAATTCGCTGACGGACGAGGCCCTGATCCACAGCCTGATGCGGGCCGGGCGCAAGGGCGTCAAGATCGACCTGATCGTGCGGGGTGCCTGCATGCTGCCCGCCCAAGTGGCGGGGCACACCGACAACATCCGCGTGCGCTCCATCATTGGGCGTTTCCTGGAGCATTCACGGGTCTTCTACTTTAGGGAAGACGAGGTGGAGGACCTGTACCTGTCCAGCGCCGACTGGATGAACCGCAACATGGTACGCCGGGTGGAGCTGGCGTGGCCGGTAACTGATCCGGTGCAGCGCCAGCGCCTGGTCGATGAGTGCCTGGTGGCGTATCTGCACGATGGCGTGGACGCCTGGGACCTGGGCCCGGACGGCACCTATACCCGCTACCAGGGCGACGGCAAGTCGGCCGTGCATGGTGCGCAAGCTGCGTTGATGGCACGCTATGCCGACATCGGCAAAGGCCAGGATTGAGGCGGGCCCATGGACCTGATCTTGTGGCGGCACGCGGAAGCAGTGGAAGTGGCCCCCGGGGGCGACGACATGGCGCGTGTGCTGACGCCGCGTGGAGAGAAGCAGGCTGCGCGGATGGCGGCTTGGCTGGACCGTCAACTGCCCGACAGTGCACGCATCTGGGTGAGCCCATCCCGGCGTACCGAGCAAACGGCGCATGCGCTGGACCGCAAATTCCGATTCAGCCCCGCGCTGGGGCCTATGGGAACCAGTGAACAACTGCTGCAACTGGTGCAGTGGCCCAATGGGAAAGGCTGTGTGCTGGTGATCGGACACCAGCCCACCCTGGGTCAGACGATTGCCCAACTGCTGGGGCTGAACGCCAGCGAGTGCTCCGTGAAAAAAGGGTCGCTGTGGTGGCTGCGCTCCCGCGAACGGGAGGATGGTGCGCAGACGGTGGTGGTCACCGTCCAATCCCCCGAAGTGCTGTAGTTCTTCAGCTCTACTTGACTCTGGCGCGCAAGGGTTCCGCCATGGCCGGCACTAACGGGCGATCTGTCACACATTGGTAGTGTGACTGTGCAATCATCGTTCGATGACCAAGAGCAAGGTGTCAATTTCCCCGCGCGCCCATTCGGACAGGACGGCAGCCGCGACCTCGCGGGAACAGGTGTGTCTTTCACTCATCGATGCGTTGCAGAAACTGCGGCGCTCCATGCACGACCGGGAGGCTGCCATGCAGGTGGAGCTTTCGCGTGTGTCGCCGAAATTCCGGGAAAGTGCACGCAACCTGATCCACTACCTTGCGCTGCGCGTGCATGACCTCAGACCGGTTCAAGAACAACTTGCCTGGCTTGGGCTGTCGTCTCTGGGGCGTTCCGAGTCGCATGTTCTGGCCAATCTGGACAAGGTTCTCGGAATACTGCATTGCCTGACGGGGCAAAGCTGGCTGGACAAATCCGCCGAGGAGCCCGCTGGCAGTGTGAGCGGTCGCCGTCTGTTGGACGAGCACTCAGTTGCGCTGCTGGGGACGCATCCTTCGGGTCGTCCGGTGCGAATCATGGTCACGCTGCCATCGACCGCAGCGACAGACTACAGTGTCGTGCGGGAACTGGTGGATGCCGGCATGGACATCGCGCGCGTCAACTGCGCACACGATGGTCCAGAGGACTGGACCGTCATGGCGATGAATGTTCGCCATGCGGCAAAGGCCGTGCAGCGCAGTGTGCGAATACTGATGGATCTTGGTGGCCCGAAAATCAGGACCGGCGAAGTTGCACCGCGTCCACCTGTTTTGCGAATGCGCCCCCAGCGCGACGAATATGGCCGCCCCTTCAAGCCTTATCGCCTGGGCATCCATTCCAGCAACCGACCACATGACATGGTGGATGCGGATGGATGCATAGGTGTGGAGGACAAATGGCTGGCCCATTTGAAGGCGGGTTCGCAAATCGATTTTTCAGACGCGCGGGGCGCCAAGCGGCACCTGCTGGTTGTCCATTGTGATGACCGCGGGGCCATTGCGGAGAGTGTGCAGACTGCCTACCTGACTCCAGAAACGCTACTGACCATCCATGGGGCAGATGGAAAGAAATGGCGCTCAACGCTGGCGGGACAGATAGAGAGTTTGCCGGGAAATCTTCAACTTCACCTGGGTGATGTCATTCGGGTCACACGGGATGGAATCGGACGGGGTGCAGTGGTTGAAGACGGAGATGATGGCGTCGTCATGGAGCCCGCCCACATTGCATGCACCTTGCCGCAGGTCATCGATCAGGCACGCATTGGCGAGCGCATGTGGTTTGACGATGGAAAGATTGGCGGTGTGATTCGAGGCGTTACCAGCGAATGGTTGGAGGTTGAGATTACCCAGGCGCGTGATGGGGGTGAAAAGCTGATCGGCGACAAAGGCATCAACCTGCCGGATAGCGCGCTGGATTTGCCGGCCCTGACCGAAAAGGACCTGCAAGACCTGGCCGCCGTTGCGCGTGAGGCGGACATGGTCGGGCTGTCCTTTGTGCAGCGCGCCGAAGACGTGTACCTGTTGCGGGAACGCCTGGACCTTCTGGGTCGCCCTGATATGGGTATCGTTCTGAAGATTGAAACACTCAAGGGTTTCGAGAACCTGCCCGAACTCATGCTCGCAGCCATGTCCGGAGCCTGCGCAGGCGTCATGATTGCGCGCGGTGACCTGGCAGTGGAATGTGGGTACGAGCGGCTTGCCGAAGTGCAGGAGGAAATTCTCTGGTGTGCGGAGGCGGCGCATATGCCCGTCATTTGGGCAACCCAGGTGCTCGAGACATTGGCCAAGACCGGCGTTCCGTCTCGTGCCGAGATCTCGGACGCTGGCTTGGGTGTGCGGGCCGAGTGCGTGATGTTGAACAAGGGACCCTACATTGGGGATGCGATCCGCACGCTCGATGACATCCTGCGACGCATGGGTGGTCATCGTGAAAAGAAGCGTTCACTCCTGCGTGCGCTGCGCTCCTGGAATGGAAGGGAATCGCCTGCTCAGAAGCCGCAAGAGAGCCCGCAAGGGTGAACCCGCCCAGAATGGCAGTACACGCAATGGCCTGTTTTAGGGCTTTGCTATATAAAAGATAGCTTCTTACGCATATCCTACGAGGGCTAGCGGTCGATTTGACCAATTGTCTTCCTGGTCTGGCTTGACCCTGAAAACAGACACAGCCTGGCGCAGCTGCTGTGTCTCCTGATTCAGGGCCGTCGCCCCGGCGGCGGATTCTTCCACCATTGCGGCATTTTGCTGTGTGGCCTGGTCCAGCCCGCCCATGGAAGCGCTAATGTGGTTAACGCCTTGCAACTGGTCATTCGCAGCCCCGCGAATGGACTCGATCGCTGTTGACACCTCACGCACGCTGACCACAATGTCGCGCATGGTTTGACCGGCGCTTTCGACCAGAATGGAACCCTGCCGGACGGTATCCACCGACTGCGCGATGATGCCCTTTATTTCCCGGGCCGCCTCGGCGCTGCGGCTGGCCAAGCTACGCACCTCGGTGGCCACCACGGCAAACCCGCGCCCCTGCTCGCCAGCCCGAGCGGCCTCCACCGCGGCGTTGAGGGCCAGGATATTGGTCTGAAATGCAATGCCGTCAATCACGCCAATGATTTCTGAAATACGACCGGAAGCGCGGTCAATGTCGCGCATCGTGCGAACCACCTTGGCGACATCTTCGCCGCCGCGGCCCGCAACCTGCATGGCGTGGGCGGAGGACCGCACCGCCTTCGTCGTGGAAGCAAATGCACTGTGGGTCGCCGCCGCCAGTTCTTCCACGGAGCTGGCAATTTTCTGCAGGGCAAGGGCTGCGGTCTCCGTGCGGACAGCCAGATGGTTGTTGGCGGTGGCGATTTCCTGTGTATTGCTGCTCACCACCTCGACGCCCGCATGGACCTTGTGAACCAGACCGGTCAGGAACTGGTGCATACGACCCAGATCCCGTTTGGCATCTGCCAATTCGCAATGACCAGCCAGGTCGACACCCTGCCGCAAATCGCCCTGTCCCCATGCGTCGGCAGTTGCCTGCAAATCATGGATAGGCGCCAGTATGGAGCGGACGATGGCCAGCACCAAACACGCGGCCAGCACCGCCGCGAATGCGGTAGCAGCCAACACCCACCAGGGCGCCTGGGCGGCGGTGAGAGCGAGTTCGCCGCGCCGCTGGTTGGCGCGCGCGGCGAGCGCCTTCGAGAGCTCGGAAACCCCTTGGTCAATGCGACGGATGCTGTCTTGCAGCGGAGCCATGGCCGCATTGGCGGCCCATGGGTCATTGAGCTCGCCGCGCGCCAGTTTTCCCAATAGGTCCTGGAACCCGGTGGTGTAAATGCGGGTGCTCTCTAGCATGGCATTCAGCACGGCACGCTCGGCAGGTTGTGCCAGCGATTGGCTGCGGGCAATGGACTGTTCAATGTTGGAGACTTCGGCACTCCAGAGGGCGGTGTAGCGCTCGGTGTCCTGCTCGCTGCCCATGGTCAGGAAGATATCTTTCTCAAAGCGCCGTGCGCTACCAACCGCTGCGCGCACGTCGCTGAGTGTGCGCTCGGATTCAAATTCGCTGTCGATGAACGCCGTGGCGCGGGCCGCCTCGAACTGAATCGTCCAGGCTGAAAAAATGCCCAGTGTCAGCAAAGCCAGCACGGAAAATGCCAACAACAACAGTAGCCGTGATCGAATGCGTAAACGCGTCAGGATAGCCATGGTTTATTCCCTGCAACAGGTAAGAGCACACACAGGATTGCGGCTGGTCGCGCCATAGGGGCCGGCCGTCTGATTTGCAGTGATCTTGGCTGTTCTGGGTGTCAGCGTGATGACAAGGCACAGGACGTTAGGGGTGTCACAGAAGAGCAATCTCTGCGTGCTAGATTGGTGTTTTAGGCACACCCGATTGGCTCACCCATGCCGCACCGAAACGCACAATACCCGTCTGTCCCTGCTGCCAATACGAGAATGCGGGCGGTGCACGGCAGCCAACTCCACATCGTAGACATCCATCCGATCGCTGGACAGGGTCCGCTGGAGAAGGTTTTGCAGCAGGGCAGTCTTTACCCCGTGTACCAGCCTATCGTCAATCTTTCGGATGCCTCCATCCATGCCCATGAAGCCCTGATCAGAGGTCCTCGGGGAAGCGATTTGCACACGCCAGACGCGCTGCTGCGGGCTGCGGCGATGGAGTGTCTGGGCTATGAGTTTGAGTACGCCTGCGTGGTCGCCGCCTTGCGGTCCTGGGGAAAGATGGATGTGCCCGGCCGTCTGTTTGTCAACATGAGTGCGGCGGTACTCACGCAGTTGATTCGTACGCGCGGGCCAGACGAACTCTTGAGGCTGATCAGTGGTCTGGGTGTCCTGTCGCGCATGCTGGTTCTGGAAATCACCGAACACGAACGCGTCGACGACATGGACGAACTGGCGGAGGTAGTGGCAACCGTTCGGCAAGCCGGTGTCTCCCTGGCACTGGACGATTTTGGTGACGGCCGCTCCAGTCTGCGGCTCTGGTCGCAATTGAAACCCGAAGTGGTCAAGATCGACAAGTATTTCACCAAGAACATCAGCCAGCATGGTGACAAACTGAAGACCATTCAGGCCCTGCTGCAGATCGCCGATATCTTTGGCACATCCCTGGTTGCCGAAGGCATTGAGACCAAGGAGGACCTGCGGGTGCTACGCGACTTGGGCATTGCATATGGGCAGGGTTACTTTTTGGGGCATCCCAATCCTGTCCCGGTGCAGTACGTGGGAGTGGATTCGCAGCGGGTCTTGGCAGAACGGCAGATTGTCGTTTTCCCGGAGCTGAGCCGTGCCACCCCCAATGGACTGCTGCGCAACATTTCCCTGGTGCCGGCGCCGACCGTGACGGTTGAAACCACGATAGATGAGTTGGCGGAGTGTTTTTCAAATTGGCCGAACTTGCACGCGCTGGCCGTGCTGGACAAGGAAAAGCCCGTGGCGCTGATCAACCGTTCACAGTTCATGAACGCGTACAGCAAGCTCTATTACCGCGAGGTGTGGGGACGCAAGTCGTGCATGGTCCACGCCAATAGTGAGCCGCGCCTGATTGAGCGCGATCACAGTGTGGACGAGCTGATCGGTATCCTGACGTCACAGGACCAACGCTATCTGAGCGATGGATTCATCGTGACGGACAACGGCCGCTATGTGGGTTTGGGCACCGGGGATCAACTGGTGCGTTCGGTGACCGAAACACGTATCGAGGCCGCGAGACATGCCAACCCATTGACGTTTTTGCCCGGCAATATTCCGATCAGCCAGCACATGCAGCGGTTGATCCGGAAAAAGGTCTGCTTTGTTGCCTGCTATGCCGATCTGAACAATTTCAAACCCTTTAACGACTACTACGGCTATTGGCGTGGCGACGAGATGATTCGCTTGCTGGCTCGGCTGGCGATGGAGCAGTGTGACGCGCAGCGCGATTTCCTGGGCCACGTGGGGGGAGATGACTTTATGCTGTTGTTTCAGAGCCCGGATTGGCGTCAGCGTAGCGAGCGCCTGGTTGAAGCCTTCAACACCCAGGCGCAATCCCTCTTTGACGATGCTGCGCGCCAAGCCGGTGGAATCGAAGCGGAAGACCGCCACGGGCTGCTGCGGTTTTTTCCTTGCACCACGGTGTCGATTGGTGCCGTAGCGATTGACGGCAGCCGCTATTCACGGGCCGAAGATGTTGCCAATCTGGCGGCATTGGCCAAGCATGATGCGAAACGGGCTGGCGCTGGCCTGTTGGAACGTGCAGCCTAGCGGCTTGGCTGCTATCGCCCCGTCAAGGGCCGGGTCGCGCTTCGTTTTGGACGAGTTCCCTGCGGCGAAGCAGCCGCGCGGCCTCGGTGGTCTGGCCCGCCAAGCTGGCACGCTGCGCCTGCACCCCCAGCCATGCCAGCAAGGGGCGGCGCCACCCCTGGCTGGAAGCGGTGTCCACAGCCTGTGCGATGCTGGCCGGACTGGCCTTGCCGGTCTCCAGCAAGACGCCAGCGGCCACCAGCAGCGACAACGGATCTTCAATTCCTTGCAGGGCAAGACCATCTCCGGCCTGGCGGGCCGCCGCCACGCGCTGGGTGGCTGGAAGCAGGGGGATTTGCTCGGGGGCCAGCTGGCCACGCAGGTAGTCGGCATAGGTGCGTTGGGCCGCGGTGGCATCGGACCTTAGGGCTTCAAAGCCGGCGCAGGGCTCAAATACCAGGCTGGCCACCTGGGCTGCGCAGTGTGTCAATTCAGCCGCTGCCAGCAGGTCGGCGCGGCCGGTGCTGGAGAGCTGCCGGCGCGCGCGGGCCAGTTCGGCTGTTTCAACACGGGTATTGCCGTCCAGATAGGCCGCCACCGAGCGGTCCATGGCACCCTTGGCCTCGATCTGCCAGTCCGGTACCTTGGGCGCGTTGGAGCAGCTGCAGGTCAACAGCACGGTCCCTACCGCAATGAAGGTTGTGTGGAGGTTCATCATGGCAGCTGAATATCGGTGTTGCGAGCAAAAGGCCATTTCCGGTTGATCTCATTGACCAGTCCGTCAATCTTGCGCAGGCTGGCGTCCACGTCCGCCCGCAGGACTCCCAGATCGGCTGTTGCGCCTCGGGCATTGCTGCTGATGGCTTGGGCGTCCTGCAATACGGTGTCAACTTTTTTCAAGCTCTCGCGGGCCTCACCGAGCAAGGCGTTGAGTTGCACTACGGTTGCACGTGTTTCAGGCAATACGCCTTTGTCACCAAAAACCTGGGTATCGGTCTTTGCGGCCAGGCCGTCGAGCCGGGCCAGCAGACTGTTGGTTCGGTCCAGAGTGGTGATGATTTTTTTCGCGTCCTGTTCGCTTCCGAGGACCGCTGTTAGCACACCACCCGGGCCGTTGAGGCGAGCGGTCAAGGTTTGCAGGTGGTTGAGCGTGGATCCCACCGAACCATTGGGGCCGGTCAGCGCATTGAGATTTTCTATCAGTTCGCGGGTGGATGCAATGACCTTGGGCAGCTCTGCACTGAGATCTCCCTGGAGCACGGTGCGGACCGCGCCGTCGGGCAGGGCGGGGTCGTCGAGCAGCCCGGTGTAGGCGCGGATGTTGGGGCTTCCCACGACGCCACGCACCAGGGTGAAAACGCTGCTGGTGCGCAGCCAGTGTGCGTCCTTCTGAGCCACATCGATGACGATGCGAACCTTGCCGGTTTCAGCCAGCTCTATGCGCTGGACCCGCCCGATCGGGAACCCCGAAAAGGTCAGATCCATGCCGATCACGACCCCTTCCGAGTCATCCGCCATCAGCACCAGTTTTTGCGTGGCGTCGAATGCCCCGCGGGCGAACAGCACAAACAGCACGGAACTGGCAACCAGGACCAGCATGAAGAGGATCAACAGCCGGGCTTTGGCTTCCAGTTTGGCGTCGGACAGGGGTGGGGACGGATCAGGGGCGTTCATGGCGTTACGGGTTTCATGGTCAGTAGTAGTTACCCACCAGAGAGGCCACTTCGATCAGCAGTATCACGGTAAACATCCGCACCAGGCCGCGCATTTCGGCGCTCGTGCGCACGGTCGTCACACGAACTGTGGGATCACTGCGGATGGCGTAGAGTGCAGAGGCCATCGGAATGAGCGCGACCGTCAGGCAAAAGAGCAGAGTCTTCACGGTAAAGATGAGAGAGACCGCGGGACTGAAGACCTGTCCAAACAGACGTGTAAAACTTGCGAGCCCTGACACCGTGAAACCATAGCTGGTCAAATAGGCCATGGTCAGTACCACGACGCTACTCAGGGCCGCCAAAGTGACGCCCGAAAACAGGCCCGCAACAACCCGTGGCAGCACTTCTTTCTGCATCGCATCCGTTTCCTCTGCGGCTCTTGCATCGAATTCGCCATTGGCATGCATGGCCAACAGCTCGGCACCGTCGGGAATGGTGCAGCGCAAAGCCACAAACAGGGCTGCAGTCAGCGGAATCAATTCCAGAATCAGCACGCGGATGACGACCTGCAACGCGTACTGGGTCAGCCCGTAACTGTGTGCCGTCACCAGAACAATGCGCGTGAGCACCACCGTCACCAGCGCGCAGACTACCGAGAATCCCAGCAAGATGGGAGCCGTGTTGACGTAGAGGTGTCGTGCGACCAGGGACCGATTGGCTGGGTGGTAACTGGCGGGTGAGAGTGTGAGAACCAACAGGCTGGCACCCAACTGCAGCAGCTGCAGCCACTCAAAAAGCGCCAAGCGGATACCTCGGACGGATTGCGTCAGCCACCGCTGCATGAATACCGTTACAGACATGGTCCCATCATAGCGGGCGGCCGTGCTATCTCCGGCGCACCCGGGTATCAGCAGCCCAGTACCTGCAAAGGCCAAAGGGTTTTTTGCCAGGCTTGCGATTCCTCGCGCAACAGGTAGGCCGATTGCGGAAAAGCTTCCGCCCAGCCGGGGCGGCATCGCAATTGCATGCCCAGGCCCGGTGCATCCTGGCGCTCCAATGCCATGCCTTGCAGGTCAGGGTCTTTCCTGGCGTGGCACAGGATGACGGCAAGGCGCAGTGCGATCAGCTGGGCGACCAGGTCTGTGTCGGATAGTGCGGTTTCGAGCTTGCGCAACTTGCCACGGTGCCCCAGTACCAGCAGACTGAGGCGGTGCATCTCGGATAGCGAAAATCCCATGGCGTCGGCATTGTCCAGAATGTACGCGCCGTGCTTGTGGTAATCACTGTGGGAGATGTGGCTGCCGATCTCGTGCAATTGGGATGCCCAGCGCAGCTTGCGCAGGTGCCGATCCTCATCGCTGGGTGACTCGCTGCCCGGCCCATTCATCAACTGCCCAAACAGAAGAGTAGCCACCTTGCCCACGCGCTCACCGTGGACCGTGTCCACGCCGAACTTGCTGGCCAGACGCTGAACCGTTTTGACGCGCAGATCGTCCTCGCGACCGGTAGCACCGATCAGGTCGCAAATCAGACCATGGCGCAAGCCGCCCGCTGCCTGGTGCAGGGTGTGGATGCCCAGCAGGCTGAAGAGTGCTCTAACAATGCTGACGCCACCACCGATGATCGCCTTGCGATCTTCGCGCATGCCGGCCAGTTTCAGGCGGTCGGCGCTCTGGGCCGATACCAGCTTGTCCATCAGCCAGTCCAGCCCGTCCTGGGTCACGGTTCCCGCCGGCCACCCGGAGGCCACCAGCACGTCGGCAATGGCCCCCACGGTGCCCGCCGAACCGTAGGCCATGTCCCATCGGCTGGGATGGTAGGCGTCCAGTGCTTCATCCAGAACCGCCTTGGCAGCTATTTCTGCAATGGCAAAGGATTTTTTGGAGAACAGCCCATCCGTGAAATAGCGGTTGGACCAGGCGATGCTCCCCACCCGGAACGACTCCATGACTTGGGGCGTGGTGCCATGGCCCAAGATGAGCTCAGTTGAACGGCCACCGATGTCGAGTACCAGGCGCCGCTCATCTGTTTGGGGCAGCATTTGGGCGACACCCTGGTAGATCAGCCGGGCCTCTTCGCGACCCGATATGACGTTGATCGGGAAGCCCAGAATGGAGTTGGCACGTTGCAGGAAACTATCCCGGTTGCGTGCCTCCCGCAGGGTTTGCGTCGCCACGGCACGGACCTCACCCGGTTTGAAGCCAGCCAGTCGTTCGCCAAACCGGGCCAGGCAGTCCCACCCGGCCTGCATGGCCTGGGGTGTCAAATTCCGGTCGTCGTCCATTCCGCCGCCCTGGCGCACGGTCTCTTTCAGGTACTCGGTACGCTGGAAACCGCCATGCTCGACGCGTCCAATTTCGAGGCGAAAACTGTTGGACCCCAAATCCACTGCGGCCAGGCGATTTCCCGTTTGCATTGCTGTTGTTCTACTCTGGATGTTCTGATTCTGCGAGCATAGCACCGGCTTCGGGCGGACGGCACGGCTGCGACGGGCCTTAACCGACAAGACGACCATCAGCAGAAATCATGCTTTGTGTGACATATGCGGCACCCTGGTTTCGTGGGTCCGGGGCAATCCGAAAGCCACCCAGGTCAACCGTGCTGCGACGGGCAAATGCCTGCAGGGCGCTGGCCCGGGTGGCGGGCCCCTCCAGGTTCTGCAACACTTCGTGTGTATAGCGTGCCGCGACATAACCCGCCAGGCTCAGTGGTGTAGCGGGCTCATCGAACAGACGCCCCAGTGATGCACGGTAGGTTTTGACAATCGGAAGGCTGGAGTTCACCATGGGCACCACTTGTGTGGCAACCATGGGGGTGAAGCGCGACATGCCCATTTGCTGAATGCTTTGCAGGTTGACGTCCGACATCGCGACGATGTAGCGCTGAGCGGCCTGCTTTTCAATGCCCTGCGAGAAGCGCACCAGTTCTGGCGTGCCCCCAACGAACAACAGGACGCGTGGGCTGTCTGGCGTAAGTGACTGGGCGAGGTCCCTCAAGTCCCCGTTTGTATGGTAGGAGACGATGGTGAGTTTGAGTACCCTCGCGATTTGTTCCAGATCCTGGCGGTACGCCGCGTGTTCGGCTGTGGAGCCATAGACCGCGCCGACCTGACTAATACCCATGACTGCCAACGACTTGATGGCATGGGCAATCTGCTCTTGGCGTGATGCAAAGATCGGAAATGTGTTGGCCGAAGTAGAGGCTTCGACATTTTGTAGCCATGGGGCGACGTGGGGAATATCTGGCAACTCACGGTTGAGTATTCCGGCGAGCTGGGACGCTGCGCGGTCGCCCGCAGTGCCAAAAACGGCTACGCAATGGGGGGTGGACTTGAGCGTATCCACGGCGGAGCGCAAGCTGGCAGCAGTGCCATCGACTTCAATGACCAAATGCTTGACGGCACTACCTTGCAGGCCGCCCCGTGCGTTGATCTCTTGCCACGCGGTACGGGAGCCCACCAGGAAATCCTTGGATACATCGATCTGGCTGGTTGACATGTCGACAATCTGCGCGACCGTTGTGGCGCGAGAGGCTTGTGCCGCGCGGGAGGGTTGTGCCCAGATCGGAATGGCGCTGGCAACAGTTAGGCTTGCCAGTGTGTGTACCGCTCGTCGGCGGCTCGGGTTGTCTGGGTAGGTCATGGCTGGTTTCCTTGGCCTGGTTGGAGAGGCGGTAGCGGGCCAACACCCGCTACGCTATGAATACAGTAGCGTCTAACCCAATATCTGCGAGGGCTAGCGCCAGATTTCTTATGTGGATTACTTCTTGGGTGGCATCAACACGGTGTCGACGGTGTGGATGACACCGTTTGTCGCGACCATGTTGGGGGTGACCACTGCCGCGCTTTCAACCGTCACAAAGTCGCCCGCCTTGGCCAGCGCTACGTTGGCACCGTTGACGGTTTTTGCATTGCTGTTCTTGACGTCGGCCGCCATCACCTTGCCTGGAATGACGTGGTAGGTCAGAACGGTCTTCAATTTTTCAGGGTGCTTGGCCAAGTCCGCCATGGTGGCGGCTGGCACTGCCTTGAACGCGTCGTTGGTCGGTGCAAACACCGTGAAAGGTCCACCGGACTTCAAGGTTTCGGTCAGTCCGGCTTGGGCTACCAATGTGTTCAGGGTGCTCAACGCGGGGTTGGCCGCAATGCTGTCCGCCAGGTTGACCGGGCCGGAAGGGGTGGCGCAGCCGGCCATTGCCAGCGTAAGGCTTGCCAGCAAGGCGGTACGGCGTGAAAGGGCGAAGACTTTGAGCTGTGACATGGTGTGTTCCATCAGTGGGTTGAAAAGGGCTAGCGTAAAAAGCTCCCGTGACAGCCATGTGACAAATTCATGAATGTTCTGTGTGGCGCGTGCAAACCTGAACGATGTCAAGCAATCGTCAGAAATCGGGCCAAATGTCACTGAGTTGTCACAAAACTTTCTTAAAGTTCCTCCATTCCTCAATCAACCGAATAAGGTTACTCATGCAAATCGCTTTCAAATTGCCGCTTTTGTCCCTGGCCGTAGCCACCGCATTCGGGTATGCCGGTGCCGTGAATGCGCAGGAAATTACCGGTGCTGGTGCAACATTCCCGGCGCCGATCTACTCCAAGTGGGCTGCTGACTACAACAAAGCCACGGGCGTCAAGGTGAACTACCAGTCCATAGGATCCGGTGGTGGCATCAAGCAGATTGACTCCAAAACGGTTGATTTCGGCGCCTCCGACATGCCTTTGACGGACGAAGTCCTGAAAACCAAGGGTCAAATGCAATTTCCCACCGTGATGGGCGGCGTGGTCCCCGTGATCAATGTCAAAGGGATTGAGCCGGGGCAACTCAAGCTGACCGGCCAGTTGCTGGGCGACATTTTCCTGGGCAAGGTGGCGCGCTGGAACGACCCCGCCATCAAGGCTTTGAACCCAACCCTCGCGCTTCCCGATGCTGCCATCGCACAGGTTCGCCGTGCGGACGGATCCGGCACCACTTTCATCTTCACCAACTACCTGAGCAAGGTGAATGCGGAGTGGAAGTCCAAAGTGGGCGAGGGCACGGCCGTGAACTGGCCAGTGGGTGCGGGCGGCAAGGGCAATGAAGGCGTCGCGGCCTTTGTGGCGCGCCTGCCCAACTCCATGGGTTACGTGGAGTATTCCTATGTCAAACAGAACAAGATGACCTACGCCGTTGTGCAAAACTCGGCAGGCAATTTTGTCAAGCCTGAGGATGACACTTTTAAGGCCGCAGCTGCCGGTGCCGATTGGGCGAAGTCTTTCTATCAAATTTTGACCAACCAGCCTGGCAAGGACGCCTGGCCCATCTCGGGCGCCACATTTATCCTGATGCACACCAAACAGGACAAACCTGCCAATGCGACACAGGTGCTGAAGTTCTTCAGTTGGGCTTACCAGAACGGCGACAAGATTGCCGCGGACCTGGACTACGTGCCTATGCCCAAGCCGGTGATTGCAGCGATCGAAAAATCGTGGGGCGAAATCAAGGACACCGCCGGTAAGCCAGTGGCGTTCAAGTAGGCGTTTTTGCATCTAGCAGGGGTCTCGACGGACAACCAACCATGTCAACTACACTTGCACACAGCGATTTTTCGTCTAGTCCTTCTGCAACCCAGCCGGCCCGCGCCATGATCCAACCCCCACCTGTGAAGAAGGCCCGGTCGGGCCCTTGGGCCGACATTGTTTTTGGTTGGCTCGCCAAGGCTGCGGCCCTGGTGACCTTGGGCATGCTGGTAGCGATTCTGGGTTCGCTGACGATCAGCGCCTGGCCCGCCATTGACAAGTACGGCCTGGGATTTTTGACCAGCACCACGTGGGACCCCGTCAAAGAAGAATTTGGCGGCCTGGTCATGATCTACGGGACGCTGGCCACCTCCTTTATCGCACTGCTGATTGCGGTGCCCGTCAGTTTTGGCATCGCCCTGTTCTTGACGGAGTTGTCTCCCGCATGGCTCAAGCGGCCACTGGGTACTGCCATTGAACTGCTGGCTGCGGTTCCGTCCATTGTTTACGGCATGTGGGGTCTGCTGGTGTTCGGGCCAGTACTGGCAACCTACGTTCAGCAACCCATGCAGGCAGCATTTTCCGGGGTACCCTATCTGGGAGCCTTTGTGTCCGGCCCACCGGTTGGTATTGGCATTCTGTCGGCAGGAATTATTCTGGCGATCATGATCATTCCGTTCATTGCGGCGGTCATGCGCGACGTTTTTGAGGTGACTCCGCCCCTGTTGAAGGAATCTGCCTATGGGCTAGGCGCTACCACATGGGAGGTTGTCTCCAAGGTCGTGTTGCCCTATACCAAGTCCGGCGTGATCGGCGGCATCATGCTGGGCCTGGGTCGTGCCATCGGTGAAACCATGGCAGTGACCTTTGTCATCGGCAATTTCAACCAGCTCGATTCGCTGAGCCTGTTTCAGGCTGCCAACAGCATTACCTCTGCGTTGGCGAATGAGTTTGCCGAGGCGGGCGAAGGGCTGCACCAGGCATCGCTGATGTATCTTGGGCTGGTGCTTTTCTTTATTACCTTTGTGATCCTGTCGCTCTCCAAAATGCTGCTCGCCCAGTTGCGCAAGAATGAAGGAGCCAAGACATGACCGCGACGGCACATCAGATGAAGCTTGCCAAGTTCGCCCACCGCAAACGGGTGAACCAAATGGCAACCGGCCTGGCACTAGCCGCCATGGCGTTTGGCCTGTTCTGGCTGTTCTGGATATTGTGGGAAACCGTGCGTCTGGGCATTGGCGGCATGGCGGTGGCGACGTTTACCCAAATGACCCCACCGCCGAATGATGAAGGTGGCCTTGCCAACGCGATCTATGGCTCTTTCGTAATGGTTGCCCTGGCAACCGGGTTGGGCACTCCCATCGGCGTGATGGCCGGCATCTATCTGGCGGAGTTTGACTCCAAGAGCTGGCTGGCGTCGACAACGCGCTTCGTCAACGACATCCTATTGTCGGCACCGTCGATTGTGATCGGACTGTTTGTCTACGCGGTGGTCGTGTCCCGGTTTAAGTCCTTCTCGGGCTATGCGGGTGTTCTGGCCTTGTCCCTGTTGGTGATTCCGGTGGTCATCCGTACCACCGAGAACATGCTGCAGCTGGTGCCACCGGGCCTGCGTGAAGCGGCCTATGCCCTCGGGTCGCCCAAGTGGAAAGTGATTTTGAGCATTACGCTGAAGGCAGCCCGAACGGGTGTGATTACCGGAGTGCTACTGGCGGTAGCGCGGATTGCCGGCGAAACGGCACCCTTGCTGTTCACGGCCTTGAGCAACCAGTTCTGGACCAGTAGCCTGAGCGAACCCATGGCCAGCTTGCCGGTGACCATCTTCAAGTTCGCGATGAGCCCGTATGAGAATTGGCAGAAACTGGCCTGGGCGGGTGTTTTCATCATTACAGCCGCAGTTCTGGGGTTGAACATTCTGGCGCGTGTACTGACCCGAACGAAGATCTGAGTGCGACTGCCACCACTATTGCGAACCAATCCATTATGTTGAACACCTCTACTGCACCTGAAAAGACCAAGATTTCGGTCAAGGATCTGAATTTCTACTACGGAAAGTTCCATGCGCTCAAGGGCATCAATCTGGAGATCCCCGAAAACAAGGTAACGGCGTTTATCGGTCCATCCGGTTGCGGCAAATCCACGCTGTTGCGGGTCTTCAACCGCATGTTTGAGCTCTACCCCGAGCAACGTGCGGAAGGCCGCATCATGCTGGATGGTGAGAACCTGCTGACCAGCAAGGAAGATGTGGCCTTGTTGCGTGCCAAGGTCGGCATGGTGTTCCAGAAGCCGACGCCGTTTCCTATGTCTATTTTTGACAATATTGCATTCGGCGTGAAGTTGTTTGAGTCGCTCAATGCGACGGATATGGAAGAGCGTGTGGAGTGGGCCTTGCGCAAGTCCGCACTGTGGACGGAAGTCAAGGACAAACTGCACCAGAGCGGCTCCAGCTTGTCGGGCGGACAACAACAGCGCCTGTGCATTGCGCGCGGCATTGCCATAAAGCCCGAAGTCTTGTTGCTCGACGAGCCCTGCTCGGCGCTGGACCCGATCTCCACGGCCAAGGTCGAGGAGCTGATCGTTGAATTGAAGAATGATTACACCGTGGTCATCGTGACCCACAACATGCAACAGGCCGCGCGTTGCAGTGACTACACGGCCTATATGTATCTGGGTGATCTGGTGGAATTTGGCTCCACCGAGCAGATGTTCTTCAAGCCTACCCGCAAAGAGACGGAAGACTACATTACCGGCCGGTTCGGATAACGAATAGACAAAGAGGATACATATGCCCGACAAACATTTATCGACACAGTTTGACAGTGAGCTGACTTCCGTCTCCTCGCAGGTCATGGAACTTGGTGGCCTGGTGGAATCACAGATTCGGCGTGCAATCTTCGCGTTGTCGCAGTTCAGTGTGGAAGTCGCCAACGAGGTTTCGGCCAACGAGGCACGCGTCAATGCCATGGAGATCGAGATTGACCGTGATCTCTCGTCCATCATTGCCCGGCGCCAGCCCACCGCGCGTGATTTGCGGTTGCTGATAGCCATCTCCAAGACCACGGCCAACCTGGAACGCGTGGGCGATGAGGCCGAGAAGATCGCCCGCATGGTGCGCTCCATCATCCAAAGCGGCACGCCCAGGGCGTTGCCTTCACTGGAGTTGCGGGTGGCAGCCGACCTGGCGTCGGGCCTGCTCAACAAGGCGCTGGATGCCTTTGCGCGGCTGGACATCACGGCGGCTGTGGCGATCTTGAAAGAAGACGACCTGATCGATGCGGAGTTTGACGGTTTTGTGCGCAAGCTCATCACCTACATGATGGAAGACCCACGCATGATTTCCCCTAGCCTGGACTTGCTATTCCTGGCCAAAGCCATTGAACGCATCGGTGACCACGCCAAGAACATTGCCGAGTTCATCATCTACGTGGTGAAAGGCGAAGACGTGCGCCACACCACCATGGAAAAGATTGAATCGGTGGTGAAATGAGGAATATGCCGTCAGTCTTGGTGGTGGAGGACGAGGCCGCCATCGCGGAGCTCATTGCCGTCAACTTGCGGCATAACGGGTTTCGTCCCATCTGGGCCATGGACAGCATCACGGCCCAAAAGGACCTCGATGCCGGCTTGCCCGACCTGATCCTGCTGGACTGGATGTTGCCGGGCGAGAGTGGTCTGGTGCTGGCCAAGCGCTGGCGCGCCGACCCACGGACCCAGTCGGTGCCCCTGATCATGCTGACGGCCCGGGGGGATGAGGCTGATCGCGTTGCGGGACTGGATGCGGGTGCCGATGACTATATTGCCAAGCCCTTCTCCACGAAGGAGCTCCTTGCGCGTATACGGGCTGTCCTTCGGCGCCGTACTCCGGAACAGGCGGGCGAGGCCCTGACCGTTGGCGCCCTGGTGCTGGACCCGGCAACCCACCGCGTGTCGTTTGAGGAGCGCCCCCTGAAGCTGGGTCCTACCGAGTTCAAGTTGCTGCACTACCTGATGGGCCATGCCGAACGCGTGCACAGCCGCGCCCAGTTGCTGGACAAGGTGTGGGGTGACCATGTGTATATCGAGGAACGCACGGTGGATGTGCATGTCAAACGATTGCGCGAGGCGCTTTTGCAGGCCGGCAATATGGTGGAGACCGTGCGTGGCGCGGGCTATCGCCTGACGGCCACCCCTTCGGTTGCGGTGGCTGTCGCGGATAGAGCTGGTTCGTAGAACGGTTTACCCTTTCGCATGTTCTGGCGGTTAGTCACCCTTGTGCTGTGTCAGGCCTGCGCTGCTGGCGTCGGTTGGTATGTGGCACCGGCTTCAGAAGCGTGGCAAGTGACGCTGGCGATGACCTTGGCCGGCGGCTACATCTGGTTTGTAGTGGATAGCGTTCGCGGCTTGCGCTTGCTGCGCTGGCTGCGCGCGGGGGCAGTGACGGACCTCTCGCTGGGCAACGGCTTGTGGGGTGAGGCGTATGACCGCATGCGGCGCAGTTTGCGTGCCAGCAGCCGATTGACGGTGGAGAGTGAAGGCCGCCTGAAGGACTTTCTGGCGGCACTGCAGGCTTCTCCCAACGGGGTGGTGCTGCTGGATTCCGACACCCGCATCGAGTGGTTCAACCAAACGGCTGCGGACCACTTTGGGTTTGATGTTCGACGGGATTTGCTCCAGCATTTTGGAAACCTGGTGCGCGACCCGGGGTTTACCGCTTACCTGGTTGCGCGTGATTTTTTGCACGATGTGACCATGCCCGGGCGAGAGAACAGTACGGCAAAGCCGGTTACGTTGTCGGTCAATTTGCACCCGTACGGTGATGGTCGCCTGTTGCTGCTTTCACGTGACATTACCGCTGTTGAGCAGGCAGAAGCCATGCGACGTGATTTTGTGGCCAACGTTTCGCATGAAATACGCACGCCGTTGACGGTGCTGGCGGGCTTTGTCGAAACGCTGCAGACCTTGCCGTTGGACGAGCAGGAGCGCCAGCGTTACCTGGGGTTGATGTCCCAGCAGGCCCAGCGCATGCAGACGCTAGTGAGCGACCTGCTGACCCTGTCCCGACTGGAGGGTAGTCCATTGCCATCGACGCATGAATGGGTGTCGTGTGACGCGCTGATGAAGCAGTGCGCGCAGGATGCGCAAGACCTTTCGCATTTGCTGTGGACGCAGTCCCACGACTTGCATTTCGAGCAGTCCGAGGGCTGTGAAATTGCGGGTTCTGCGGTGGAACTGCACAGTGCCATGTCCAACCTGATTGGAAATGCGATCCGCTACACCCCGTCTCAGCGGCGCATTGATGTCGGTTTGAAGCGCTTGCCGGATGGTAGCGCGGTGTTTTTTGTCAAGGACCAGGGGCATGGTATTGCGCAAGAGCACCTTCCACGTTTGACGGAGCGTTTCTATCGCGTGGACCGAAGCCGCTCGCGTGATACCGGCGGTACGGGGCTGGGGCTTGCCATTGTCAAGCATGTGGCCCAACGCCACGGAGCGGAACTGGTCATCGACAGCATCCCTGGCACGGGCTCTACTTTTTCTGTGACGTTTCCACCGCAGCGGGTTCGCTACGCCATGGACGCAGCGGCGAACCGCGCCATACCGACTACTTCTGTTTGAACAACAAGACCGACTCACCGCTGTCGGCAGGGTGTTGGATCAATGCTTCCAAGGTCCACAAGGCTGCGTCGACATAGGGTGGTGTCGACTGGTCCGGCAAAGGTTCCACCAGAAGCCAAGGGCAACCCGGTGTTGCTTGCGCAGGCTGTAGTTGCAGATTGCCGTAAAACTGAAAAGCTGCAATTTGCCCTTGCCCCAGCCCAAGCGTTTCCACGCAGCCGGGATTGGTCATGTGCGATTTGGTGCGCTGCACCAGCAGGGTGTAGCTCTTGGCATAGTTGAGCAGCGGCATCCACAAGGTCATCGCCAGCAACCAGCACAGCGCGGCACCGCCTGCCGGCAAGACCAGACTCTTCCAGATTGCAGCGCGGTTGCGCCCAACGCGCCACCTGACCAGCATAGCCCACGCCACAGTAGCTATCGCAGCGATTGCACAGGTAAAGAGCGAAAAACTGGCTTCAAAGCCTGGAGCCAGCCGCGCCACGTTGGCCGCAGGCTGGGCCGGATAGCCGGTTTGCATGGCGATCCAGACCACCCAGACGATGAACGCGCAGCCGGAAAAGAACAACAGGGTGAACCAGTCAATCAGCGCCGCAACCTGGCGTTTCAGCGTGGGCAATGCGAAGGCGGCGAGGGTGGCTAGCGCGGGCAAGGCCAACAATAGGGTACGGTCAGAGGACCCAGTTGCCCAGGTTGCGACAACGCAAACTGTTACGAACCAGGTCGGTAGCGCAATGTGCCGGCTGATACGGCGGCTGAACAGTTGATGGCGCCAGCGCCACAGGGTCCACAATGCCAGAGGCCATGCAGGCCAGGTGAACCAGACCAGCAACTGGACATAGCCATTCCAGTCAGACCACTCTGCACGCGGCAGGATGAGCTTCCAGCGAAGCAGCCCGAGTGCCAGTGCGAGTGCGCCAGTCATAAGCGTTACCAGAACCAGAGCGACGCTTTCCCGGGTGATGCGGCGGTTGCGGGCGGTGTCTGGACTGTCTATTGGGCGGTCCGCGAAGTGCAATGCCGCGCTGCCGAGGCCAAACAGCAAGGCCAGGCTGGGCGCGCCGGACAGGGAAAGGCCTGCCAGACCCAGTGCTGCGGCCATTGCGGGCCCATGCCGTCGATAGGGCAGTGCACCCATGGCATAGAAGAAGAGCGCGGAAAACCCCAGTTGCGCCAATGCGGATGTCGTTTCGTGGGACAGCTGCGCCAAGCCCAGGCATGCAATAAAGGCCAGCAAGCCTCCGTCGGCCATGGCACGGGCATAGTCTGCCGGCAAAGCTTCTCCGCCGAAGGCAAAGGCCACCGGTTGCGCCAGCGGGTTGCGTGCGAGATAGTAGGTGCCATACCACGTGGCAACCATCGCCAATGCCATCAACAGTGCAAAAGGAATCCGCACCACGAAGTCCGCGCTGGCCCAAGAGGGCGCGAGCTGCATGGCCCATGCGCCCAGCCAATAGGGCAACACCGCGGGGTTTTCGGCGGGAATGCCCATCAGGGTGGGGGACAACCAGTCGGAGCTGCCGCGCGCCAATTCAGCCATGAAACCCAAGGCCGACATGTCTTCACTCTTCCACGCCTCGCGTCCCAGGAAGCCTGGCAAGACATACGCGAAGCACAGCAACAACAGCGCCCAGCGCGGAAAGCGTCGGGCACCGGCCTGGGTGACGATGGCGGGATTGGGATGGTTCACTGAGTCAATTGCAATAAAAAAAGCAGCACGGAAGTCCGGGCTGCTTTTTTTGACGGTTCAGGTGCAAACCTGAAGTCGGATTACTTTGCTGCTGTAGTGGCAGTTTTGCCGAAGCGATTGCGGAAGCGCTCCACGCGGCCACCCATGTTGTCCACGGATTTTTGTGTACCGGTGTAGAAGGGGTGCGATTCGCTGGTGGTATCGAGCTTGTACAGAGGCAGCTTGCGGCCGTCTTCCATGTCGATCATTTCCTTGGTGTTGGCGCAAGAACGTGTCACAAACTTGAAGTTGTTCGACATGTCCATAAAGCACACTTCACGGTAATTGGGGTGAATGCCTTCTTTCATACTATCTCCATCAGTAGCAATAGCCGCGCTGGCCAATCCAGCGTACTTTTCGCGTAAACCCAAGATTATAGCCTAGCCGCCGCGGCGCATCATGTCGAAGAACTCGCTGTTCGTTTTGGTGGCGCGCATTTGCTTGAGCACCATTTCCATGGCTTCCACTTCGTCCATGTTGTACAAAAACTGGCGCAGGATGCGGGTCTTCTGCAGAATCTCGGGCTGCAACAGCAACTCTTCGCGGCGGGTACCGCTGCGGTTGAGCTGGATGGACGGGAACACGCGCTTTTCGTACAGGCGGCGGTCCAGGTGGATTTCGGAGTTGCCGGTGCCCTTGAACTCTTCAAAGATCACCTCGTCCATGCGGCTGCCGGTGTCGACCAAAGCCGTGGCGATGATGGTGAGGGAGCCGCCTTCTTCCACATTGCGCGCGGCACCCAGGAAACGCTTGGGGCGCTGCAGGGCGTTGGAATCCACGCCACCGGTCAGCACCTTGCCGGAGGAGGGCACCACGTTGTTGTAGGCGCGGGCCAGACGCGTAATCGAATCCAGCAGGATGACCACGTCTTTTTTCAGCTCGACCAGACGCTTGGCGCGCTCGATGACCATTTCGGCGACGTGCACGTGGCGGGCAGCCGGCTCGTCAAAGGTGGAGGCGATCACCTCGCCCTTGACCGTGCGCTGCATTTCGGTCACTTCTTCCGGGCGCTCGTCGATCAGCAGCACCATCAGGTAGCTGTCGGGGTAATTGGCGGAAATGGCATGCGCAATGTGCTGCATCATCACCGTCTTGCCGCTCTTGGGCTGCGCAACGATCAGCGCGCGCTGGCCTTTGCCGATGGGTGCAATGATGTCGATGACGCGTCCGGTGATGTTCTCTTCACCCTTGATGTCTTGCTCCAGGCGCATCTGCACCTTGGGGAACAGTGGCGTCAAGTTCTCGAACATCACCTTGTGCTTGTTCTCCTCCGGGCCGCCACCGTTGACCTTGTCCAGCTTGTTGAGCGCAAAGTAGCGCTCGCCGTCCTTGGGTGTGCGCACTTCGCCTTCGATCATGTCGGCGGTGTGCAGGTTGAATCGGCGCACCTGGCTGGGGCTGATGTAGATGTCGTCTGTAGAGGCGGTGTAGCTGGTATCGGGACTGCGCAGGAAACCAAAACCGTCGGGCAGGATTTCCAGCACGCCATCGGCAATGATCTGCTCGCCGGTGCGGGCGCGCTTCTTGATGATGGCGAACATCAGCTCCTGCTTGCGCATGCGGCCGGTGTTTTCAATCTCAAGTTCTTCGGCTTGCTTGAGGACTTCCGAC
>JAUSNJ010000184.1 GCA_030645355.1 Rhodoferax sp.
GTCGCTGTTGCCCGGGTCCATCTGGTAGACCTTTTTGTTGCTCTTGCCCAGGTTGCTGGCAGAGCCCAGCGCGTCGCGGAATGGGCCGTAGAAGGCGCTGGCGTACTTGGCGCTGTAGGCCATGATGCGGGTGTGGATGTGGCCTTTGGCCTCCAGCGCATTGCGGATGGCGGCAATGCGCCCGTCCATCATGTCGCTGGGGGCGATGATGTCGGTGCCGGCGTCGGCCTGGGTCATGGCCTGCTTGACCAGCATGGCCACGGTTTCCTCGTTCAGGATGTAGCCGTTCTCTTCGGGGCGTTTGTCGGGCAGGCCGTCCTGTCCATGGTTGGTGAAGGGGTCCAGCGCCACGTCGGTCATGATGCCCAACTGCGGGAATTCCTTTTTGAGCGTCCGCACCACCCGGGGGATAAGGCCGTCGGGGTTCAGCGCTTCGGAGCCTTCGTAGTCTTTCAGCGACTGGTCGATCACCGGGAACAGCGCCATGACTGGAATTTCCAGCTTCACGCACTCTTCGGCCACCGGCAGCAGCAGATCCAGGCTCAGACGTTCGACGCCGGGCATGGAGGCAATGGGCACGCGCTGCTGTTGCCCATCCACCACAAAAACCGGGTAGATCAGGTCATGCGCGGTGAGGACGTTTTCACGCACCAGGTTGCGGGTGAACACATCGCGGCGCAGGCGGCGCGGGCGGCCAAGGGGGTAGGGGGCGTAGGGCGTCATGGGGAAAATTGTGCCTGATTTTGAAATGTGGCTGCCATGGCACAAAAGGCTGGGCCATGTAGTCGCCTGAAACATTTTGCGTGTATTCAGTAAACCTGCTTGCTTTCGCTGCCCATCTTTGCTAAATTCTCGTTCGGATAGCTTGCTATCTCCCGCTTTTCCTCCCTGAGCGGGGCCTTGATGTGTGACAGCTAATAGGCTTACCACCCCAGCCCACGTGCTGGGGTTTTTTTTGGGCCCGAAAAACACCCCCACGTTTCCCGCTACGCGTAGTTCGCGGCCACCCAAGGGGGCGCTCGCGCCTTGGGGCAGCCCGGCGGCGCTAAACTTCCACGATGACCTACCTCCTCGTCAAATCCTTTCACATCGTCTTCATTGCCAGCTGGTTTGCGGGCCTGTTCTATCTGCCGCGCATTTATGTCAATCTGGCCATGGTGCCGGCGGGGTCTGACGCCGAACGCACACGTCTACTGCTGATGGCACGCAAGCTGTACCGTTTCATGACCCTGATCGCCGTGCCGGCGTTGGGCCTGGGGATCTGGTTGTGGGCGGGCTACGGTATTGGCTGGGGCCCCGGCAACGGCTGGATGCATGCCAAACTGGCCGTGGTGGTTCTGGCCATCGGCTACCACCACGCCTGTAGTGTGATCCTGAAGAAATTCGAGGCCAATGCCATGGCCCGCAGCCACGTCTGGTTTCGCTGGTTCAACGAGGCGCCGGTCATCATGATGGTGGCGGCGGTGGTTCTGGTGGTGGTGAAACCGTTCTGAGGCGCCAGCGCCATGCATAAATCGGCGGCCTGGCCACTTGCCCTGATTTATGGGGGGCTGATCGTGTATGCCAGTCTGTACCCGTTTGCCGAATGGCGGGACCAGGGTATTGCGCCGTGGGCCTTTTTGGCTGCTCCCCTGCCGCGTTACTGGACCGGTTTTGATGTGGCGATCAACGTGGCCGGCTACGCCCCGCTGGGCGGCTTGCTGGCCCTGAGCGCCCTGCGCAGCGGGCGCACACGGCACGCAGTGATGGCGCCGGTGGTAGCGGCCGCACTGCTGGCGTTGGCCATGGAAGCCTTGCAGAGTTACCTGCCCGCCCGGATTCCCTCGCGGGAAGACTTGCTGCTGGATACGGCCGGGGCGTTTTTTGGCGCCTTCAGTACCGTGGTGCTGGCCAAACTGGGGGCGATCGACCGCTGGAGCCAGATCCGTAGCCGTTGGTTCGTGCCCCAGTCACGCGGCGGTATTGTTTTGTTGGCTTTGTGGCCCGTTGCGCTGCTGTTTCCGCCTGCGGTGCCGTTTGGCTTGGGGCAGGTGCTGGAGCGGGTGGAGGAGGCGCTGGGCGCCCAACTGGTGGATACGCCATTCCTGAACTGGCTGCCGATGCGGGAGACCGAACTGCAGCCGCTGGTACCCGGGGCAGAAATGGTCTGTGTGTGGCTGGGTCTGATGATTCCCTGCCTACTGGGTTTTTGCATTGTGCGGGCTCGGGCCCGCCGTGCGGTACTGGTGCTGATGACGGTTGGCGCGGGCATTGTGGCGTCGGCACTGTCGGCGGCTCTGAGTTGGGGGCCTGCACATGCATGGGCGTGGCTGGGTTTGCCGGTCCAGGCCGGTCTGGTGCTGGCTGTCGTCGTGTCACTGGTGATGGCGTTGGTGCCGTGGCGTGCCAGTGCGGCTTTGCTGCTGCTCTGCCTGGGGATATACCTCAGTGTGCTGAACCAGGCGCCGGAGAGCGCCTACTTCTCCCAGACCTTGCAGGCGTGGGAGCAAGGGCGTTTCATCCGTTTTCACGGTTTGGCCCAGTGGCTGGGCTGGCTGTGGCCCTATGTGGCGCTGGTCTATGTGCTGTCACTGATCTGGCAGCGCGATGCAAAAAACTAGAATCGTGTCATGACCGAACCAACCCAACCCGCCGCGCCCTACTACGCGCGACACATTTTTTTCTGTCTCAATGAGCGTAAGAATGGCGAAGCCTGCTGCGCACAGCACCGCGCCCAGGAGGGCTTTGACCGTTGCAAGCAACGGGTGAAGGAAGCCGGGCTGGCGGGCGTCGGCCAGGTGCGGGTCAACAAGGCCGGCTGCCTGGACCGCTGCGCTGCCGGCCCCGTGGCCGTGGTGTACCCGGAAGGCGTCTGGTACAGCTATGTGGACGAGCAGGACATCGACGAGATCGTTGAATCGCATCTGAAGAATGGTACGGTGGTGGAACGCTTGCGCACACCCGCCCATCTGGGGCGATGAACACCCATACCCGCCGGTTCACACTGCGGGGCCCCGTCGGCGCGATTGAGTGCCTGGAAGACCTGCCGGTTTTGGCGGCTGGCGAGTCCGCGCGCGGCGTGGCGGTGATTGCCCATCCTCACCCCCTGTTTGCCGGAACCATGGACAACAAGGTGGTGCAAACGCTGGCCCGTGCGTTTGTCCAATGCGGTTGGCGCGCCGTGCGTTTCAACTTCCGGGGTGTTGGCGCGACCGAGGGCACGCACGATGCCGGGCGCGGTGAGTTGCAGGACTTGCTGGCGGTCATTGACCACGCCACCCAACTGGACGCGCAGGGATCACCCGAGGGCCACGCTGCAAGGCCCGCGTTGGCGTTGGCCGGGTTTTCGTTCGGCTCGTTTGTCGTCAGCCATGCTCTCGCCGCGTTGGGGTCAGAGCGCGCGCCGCAACAACTGGTGCTGGTAGGCACTGCGGCTACGCGCTTTGACGTAGCACCCGTGCCGCAGGCCCTGCACGCCCGCACCCTGGTGCTGCACGGCGAGCACGACGACACGGTGCCGTTGGCCGATGTCATGAACTGGGCGCGTCCGCAAACCCTGCCGGTGACCGTGATTCCCGGGGTCTCACACTTCTTCCATGGACAATTGCCGCTTCTGCGCAGTCTGGTGGTGCGTCACCTGCATGCCGGGCCGAGGCCGGCGCCCTAATTTTTCTCTATTGGCTGCCGATCCGCTAGGTCCCCGGCATCGACTTATCTTTCCATGAAATCACTTTTCGCCGCCTTTGTAGCTGCCCTCTGTTTCTCTGCGGCCGCACAAACGCCACAGCCGCCCGAAGTCGCGGCGCGTGCTTACCTATTATTGGACGTCACGGCCAACCAGGTCCTGGCGTCCAAGGAACTGGACATGCCGGTGGAGCCTGCTTCGTTGACCAAGCTGATGTCGGCCTATCTCGTGTTTGACGCCTTGCGTACCAAAAAACTGGACCTCAAGCAAACCCTGCCGGTCAGCGAGCGCGCCTGGAAGATGCCGGGCTCGCGCATGTCCATCGATCCCAAGATGCAGGTGCCAGTCGAGGACCTGATCAAGGGCATGATCGTGCAATTGGGCAACGACGCCACCATGGCCCTGGCTGAAGGTGTGGGCGGCTCCGCCGAGCGCTTTGTGCAAATGATGAACGACCAGGCCCGGGTGCTGGGCATGAAATCCACGGGCTATAAGAATCCGGAAGGCCTGGCGGAAGCCGGACACACCACGACAGCGCGGGATCTTGGCATCCTGGCCACGCGGCTGATGGCGGATTTTCCGGATTACGTGGGCTTTTATGCGATCAAGAAGTACCGTTATCCCGGCACGCCGGCGGCAAACGACAGCAACCGCAACCTCTTGCTGTTTCGCGACCCCACGGTGGATGGTCTCAAAACCGGCTATACCGAGGCGGCGGGATATTGCATGGTGGCCACGGCCACGCGCGATTTCACCAATCTCGCCAATTCGGGCTCCCTTGCCGGGACGCCCGCTTCGGGGGGAAGCCGACGCTTGCTGTCCATCGTCTTGGGTACTGCCAGCGAGAATGCTCGCGCCAACGAATCGCAGAAGCTGCTGAACTGGGGCTACACCGCGTTTGAAGCAGTCAAGCTGTTTGAGGCTGATCAGGTGGTAGTGAGTGCTAACATCTGGAAAGGAGCCCAATCCACCGCCAAACTGGGTCGTCCCCAGGCTATTGTGGTCACCCTACCCAAGGGTACTGCTGCAAAGCTCAAGACCCAGGTCGTGCGCACCGATCCCCTGGTCGCGCCCATAGTCAAAGGCCAGCCACTGGGGACGCTGAAGATCCTGGCGGGCGAGCAAGTCGTCGGAGAGGTCCCTTTGCTGGCGCTCGAAGCCGTTGAGCAATCGGGCATCTTCGGTCGCGCTTGGGATTCGATTCGCCTCTGGATTCGTTGAACACGCGAGGTGTGGTCGGTGCGAAGGGCCTTTCCGCCACCGCCCCCCCAAGGCGAATTGGCCCTTGCGGGGAAACCCTCGATCTGATACAGTAGAAGGCTTTTCGGAAATTCCGAAGGGATTCACGTTTTCGTACTATTTCAAACGTTTAGGGACGTTTTATCTTTAGGAGGCTTAAGTGCCAACCATTAACCAGCTCGTGCGTCAAGGCCGTGAGGTCGAGATCATCAAGTCGAAGAGCCCTGCGATGCAGAACTCTCCGCAGCGCCGTGGCGTATGCACCCGTGTGTACACCACAACGCCTAAGAAACCTAACTCCGCTCTGCGTAAAGTTGCCAAAGTGCGCTTGACCAACGGTTTTGAGGTTATCTCTTACATCGGCGGTGAAGGCCACAACCTGCAGGAACACAGCGTGGTGCTGGTCCGTGGCGGTCGTGTCAAGGACTTGCCCGGTGTGCGTTACCACATCGTCCGTGGTTCGCTCGATTTGCAAGGCGTGAAAGATCGCAAGCAGTCGCGCTCCAAGTACGGTGCCAAGAAGCCAAAGGCTAAGTAAGCCCTGTTTTCTGCAAATTTAAAGGTGTTTGTTTGCTGCGTGGCGCGGTGAATGAACGAAGTGACCCACTGTTCGGGTCGAGTAAGTGAGAGTCTTATTGATTAACTCTCGCGGTGCCGGTAACGGTGCCAACTGAAGCAAAGAGGTGAAAAAATGCCACGTCGTCGCGAAGTCCCTAAACGTGAAATCCTGCCGGATCCTAAGTTCGGCAACGTAGAGCTGTCCAAATTCATGAACGTGATCATGGAAGGCGGCAAAAAAGCAGTTGCAGAGCGCATTATTTATGGCGCACTCGAGCTGATTGAGAAAAAGCATCCTGATAAAGACCCGGTTGAGGCGTTTACTGTTGCTATCAACAACGTCAAGCCTATGGTCGAAGTGAAGTCCCGCCGTGTCGGTGGTGCCAACTACCAGGTGCCAGTCGAAGTTCGCCCTGTCCGCCGTTTGGCTTTGTCCATGCGCTGGATCAAGGAGGCTGCCCGCAAGCGTGGCGAAAAGTCCATGGCTCAGCGCCTTGCCAACGAGCTGCTGGAGGCTACTGAAGGCCGTGGCGGCGCCATGAAGAAGCGTGACGAAGTTCACCGCATGGCAGAAGCCAATAAAGCGTTCTCGCACTTCCGCTTCTAACAAGCGGCTTTTAAGCGGCTTTCATTCACTGGCCCGCTCCCTCGCCATGCTGTTTGCTTGGCACTTGGGGTTGCACTTGGTTTGAAAGCCGCTCGCTACTCTGCGTTGTGCGGGTAGCGGATTGAAGACTCAGATCAACCAAGGATCCATCATGGCTCGCCATACCCCCATTGAGCGCTACCGCAATATTGGTATCTCTGCTCACATTGACGCCGGTAAAACTACGACTACCGAGCGCGTACTTTTTTATACCGGCGTGAACCACACGATTGGTGAAGTGCACGACGGCGCTGCCACCATGGACTGGATGGAGCAGGAGCAAGAGCGTGGCATCACGATCACCTCGGCTGCGACCACCTGTTTCTGGAAGGGTATGGACAAGTCCTTGCCCGAGCACCGTATCAACATCATTGATACCCCCGGACACGTGGACTTCACGATTGAAGTCGAGCGCTCTATGCGCGTACTGGATGGCGCCTGCATGGTGTATTGCGCCGTGGGCGGTGTGCAGCCCCAGTCGGAAACCGTTTGGCGCCAGGCCAACAAGTACAAGGTGCCGCGGTTGGCCTTTGTTAACAAGATGGACCGTACCGGTGCCAACTTCTTCAAGGTCGTGGACCAGATGAAACTGCGCCTGAAGGCCAGCCCTGTGCCCATGGTGATCCCAATCGGCGCCGAGGAAAACTTCACTGGCGTGGTGGATCTGATCAAGATGAAAGCCATCATCTGGGATGAGGCTTCGCAAGGCATGTTGTTCGACTACAAGGAAATCCCTGCCGAGCTGGTGGAGTTGGCCAAAGAGTGGCGCGAAAAGATGGTTGAGGCCGCTGCCGAAGCCAACGAAGAACTGATGAACAAATACCTTGAAGAAGGTGATTTGTCTGAAGAAGAAATCAAGTTTGGTATTCGCAAGCGCACTATTGCCAGCGAAATCCAGCCCATGTACTGCGGTTCTGCATTCAAGAACAAGGGCGTGCAGCGTATGTTGGACGCCGTGATTGAATTCATGCCATCGCCTGTGGATATCCCGCCCGTGAGCGGGTTGGACGAAGACGATGCCCCCGTGGTGCGCCAAGCCAGCGACACGGAGAAGTTCTCCGCGTTGGCATTCAAATTGATGACGGATCCGTTTGTCGGTCAGCTGACATTTGTGCGCGTGTACTCCGGCGTTCTGAATAAGGGCGACACCGTATACAACCCGATCCGTGGCAAAAAAGAGCGTATCGGCCGTATCGTGCAAATGCACGCCAACAAGCGCGAAGAAGTCAGCGAAATTGTCGCGGGCGACATTGCTGCCTGTATCGGTCTGAAGGACGTCACCACCGGTGAAACCCTGTGTGATCCAACGGCGATACTGACACTGGAGCGCATGGTGTTCCCTGAGCCTGTGATCACCCAGGCCGTGGAACCCAAGACCAAGGCCGACCAGGAAAAAATGGGCATCGCTTTGCAGCGTTTGGCCCAGGAAGATCCTTCGTTCCGTGTCAAGACCGACGAAGAGTCTGGTCAGACCCTGATCGCAGGTATGGGCGAGTTGCATTTGGAAATTATTGTCGACCGCATGAAGCGCGAGTTCGGCGTGGAAGCCAACGTGGGCAAGCCCCAGGTTGCCTACCGCGAAACCATCCGCAAGACCATCGAAGATGCCGAAGGCAAGTTTGTGCGTCAGTCCGGTGGTAAGGGCCAGTACGGTCACGTGGTGCTCAAGATTGAGCCCAATGAAGCCGGAAAGGGCATCGAGTTTGTCGACGCCATCAAAGGCGGTGTGGTTCCTCGCGAATACATCCCTGCGGTGGAAAAGGGTATTCACGAAGCCGTCACCCAGGGCGTGCTGGCGGGCTACCCCGTTGTGGACGTCAAGGTGACCCTGCACTTCGGTTCGTACCACGACGTCGACTCCAATGAGTTGGCGTTCAAGATGGCTGCCATCTTCGGTTTCAAGGAAGGTTGCCGCAAGGCTGGCCCCGTGATTCTGGAGCCCATGATGGCCGTGGAAGTGGAAACGCCCGAAGACTACGCTGGTAACGTGATGGGCGATTTGTCCTCACGCCGCGGTATGGTGCAAGGCATGGAAGACATGGTCGGTGGCGGCAAAGCCATCAAGGCTGAAGTTCCCTTGTCCGAAATGTTTGGCTACTCGACCACGTTGCGTTCCATGTCGCAAGGTCGCGCGTCCTACACGATGGAGTTCAAGCACTACACGGAAGCACCGCGTAATGTGTCTGAAGCCATCATGGCTTCGCGGGCCAAGTAATTAGATCCCCTGTCTGCGACGGTGTGCCGCCTTGTTTTCCGTGCGAGGCGAACCAGCAACACCGTGCAAACATTAAACCAATACACGGAAATTAGCTCTTTGGAGAAGTGAAAAATGGGAAAAGAAAAATTCACACGTACCAAGCCCCACGTGAACGTGGGCACCATTGGCCACGTTGACCACGGCAAGACCACGCTGACAGCCGCCATCACCACCGTGCTGGCAGCCAAGTTCGGCGGTCAGGCCAAGGCCTA